>NZ_REBW01000075.1 GCF_007692535.1 Thioalkalivibrio sp.
CGCGTGACACGCGTTCCTTCAGGTCCTCAGGCAAGCGAATCGTCGTGGTGGGCATTGAGGGCTCCTCCAGGGTTGCGCCTCTAATGTAGCACGCTCGTGCTACAGCACACCGGCCGATGCCCGTCTCGGTAGACCCGAACTTCGTGATCCTGCCGTTCGCGGTGCTCTCGGCAATGGCCATCGCCGTCACCGCGTCGCTCTTCAAGAACTGCTGGACATTTCGGCTGACTGTTCCCAACTAGAGAACGGGAAATGCGACCCTGAGCCTTATCACGCCGTTTTAGGTGCCAAAAAAGGGCCCCTAAGGCGTTAGTCGGGTGAGAAACAGCCGCTT
This sequence comes from Thioalkalivibrio sp., assembly GCF_007692535.1. Taxonomy (GTDB): domain Bacteria; phylum Pseudomonadota; class Gammaproteobacteria; order Ectothiorhodospirales; family Ectothiorhodospiraceae; genus Thioalkalivibrio. The sequence goes on from NZ_REBW01000075.1 coordinate 335, forward strand.
TCGTGAGTTAATTCAGAGGCTTCCCTTGGTCCGACCCCGGTGACCGCCGATCACGCTGCGCTGACCACACCGCGCCGGGCATGTCCCAGGCGTTTTTTGTGGGCGGCCCTACCGCTCTCTGGGATGATGGGTCCAAGAAAAAGGCACCCGTAGGTGCCTGATTCTTAATGATAGTTGGCGGAGAGGGTGGGATTCGAACCCACGGTACGCGCAAGCGTACAACGGTTTTCGAGACCGTCCCGTTCGACCACTCCGGCACCTCTCCAATGGGTCGAGGCCGGCCCAGGCGGCCGCCGGCATCGTCGGCGGCTGTGCGCGGGCGCGACAGCGGCCGAATAATAGCAGAAGCGCGGTCCCGGCAGTAAGGGTACAGTCCCCTGCCGCGCTGAAGGCTCAGGGCATCAGGCGGGTTATGGTCCAGCTACCGCCTTCGCGCGTATATTGAAAGCGGTCGTGGAGGCGGTTTTCCCGTCCCTGCCAGAATTGGAACAGGCTCGGCTCCAGCCGGTAGCCGATCCAGGTCGGCGGCCTTGGCACCGCGCCATCGGGGTGACGTTCGCGGACCGCTTCCAGGCGGCGCTCCAGTTCGTCCCGGCTGGCGATCGGTTGGCTTTGGTGCGAGGCGGCCGCCGCGAGCCGGCTACCGAGCGGGCGGGTCGCGAAGTACTCATCCGCCAGTTCGGGGGGAAGGGGAGCGACGAGGCCGTCGAGGCGGACCTGCCGCTCCAGTTCGGGCCAGAAAAAGAGGATGGACGCCTTTGGGTTGAATGCGAGCTGCTGTCCCTTCAGGCTGCGGGAGTCGGTGTACCAGCAGGGTCCCTCGTCGTCCAGGTGCTTCAGCAGAACGGCGCGCAGCGAGGGTTGTCCGTCTTCCCCGACGGTCGCGAGGATCATGGCCGTGGGCTCGGGATTGTCGACGGCCTGGGCGTCGGCCAGCCAGCTGGCCAGTTGTTCCATCGGGTCCGCGGCCAGATCAGGCAGGTCCAACCTGCCCCGGCGGTAGTCCCGGCGTGTGCCTCGGTGGTCGATAGGGGCCATCAGGTCTGCCTCGTGATTTGCATCCAGGGAGAGAGTATTTCACTTTTTGCGATCGCAACAGCGAATTCACACAGCAACAGTCGACAGCGTAGGAGCGCGGCTTCCAGCCGCGATCCGGCCGTCAGTCGCAACAGCGAATTCACATAGCAACAGCCGATAGGGCAAGGAGTTCACATGGCAAAGCCGATCGTCGCGGCACTCGAACCCAAGGGCGTGCAGCTCGAAAAGGGCAAGGAGTACTACTTCTGTCGTTGCGGCCGTTCGAAAAACCAGCCCTTCTGCGATGGCTCTCACGAAGGTACCGGAATCGAGCCGCTCGCCTTCACCGCGCGTGAAACGGGCGAGGCCTGGCTCTGCAGGTGCAAGCAGTCGAAGGATTTCCCGTACTGTGATGGCAGCCACGAGCAGGTGCCGGAGTCGGCGCTGGGGGAGGAATTCGACGGCAGCGGGGAAGACGCCGAAGGGGCGTCGACGGAGGCCGCACCTGACCCAAAAAACACGGATACGGAACCACATGTGGAGTTCATCCATGCCCTCGCGACCGGCGGCCTGGACAAAATCGGTGCTATGGGCCCCACCGTGGCCATGGGTGTTCCCCGGAACCGACTGCCCTCCTGGGACGAGATCCAGATGCTGACCGCCCAGTTCGCGCGGCGACCGCTGGCTTCCGATACCGAGGTCGACTGCGCGTTGGTGATCGGACCCGAGGCCCGGCGCCCGCTGCGGCTCGAAATGCCGCTCCTGGTCACCGACATGAGTTTCGGGTCGCTGTCGCGCGAGGCGAAGATCGCGCTGGCGATGGGGGCGGAACAGGCGGGGACCGGGATCTGCTCCGGCGAGGGAGGCATGCTGCCCGAAGAGCAGGCTGAGAATTCGCGTTACCTGTTCGAACTCGGGCCGGCTCGTTACGGGTATTCCGAGGACATCCTGGACAAGATACAGGCCTTTCACTTCAAGGGCGGTCAAAGCGCCAAGACCGGTGTCGGTGGGGTATTGCCCGGCGCCAAGGTCTCCGAGGAGATCGCGAAGGTGCGAGGGATCGAGGCCGGCCGTGACGCGGTGTCGCCGCCCGCGATCCCGGACCTGGAGACCCCCGAAGACTTCCGCCGTTTCGCCGATGGTGTGCGCGAGAAGACGGGCGGGATTCCGGTGGGTTTCAAACTGTCCGCAAACCACGTGGAGCAGGATCTGGCCTTTGCACTGGAGGCCGGGGCCGATTACGTGATCCTCGATGGTCGCGGCGGTGGCACCGGTGCCTCGCCCGCGCTGCTGCGTGACCATATCAGCGTTCCGACGATTCCGGCGCTGGCCCGGGCCCGACATTACCTGGACCTGCGCGGCGCCAGCGGCAGGGTAACGCTGATCGTGACCGGGGGGCTACGCACTCCGGCCGACTGCATCAAGGCACTGGCGCTAGGGGCCGACGGCATTGCATTGGGGAACAGTGCGATCCAGGCGGTGGGCTGTGTCGGTGCACGCATCTGCCACACCAACCGCTGTCCGACCGGCGTGGCCACGCAGGATCCGGAACTGCGCAGGCGTCTGGATCCGCAAGAGGGAGGCGAGCGGTTGGCTCGGTTCCTGGATGCATCCCTGGATTTGATGAAGGTCCTGTCCCGCGCAGCGGGCCGTGCACGCCTTGCCGATCTTGGCCGGGAGGACCTGATCACCTTCAACCGGGAACTGTTGAATCTGGCGAACATCCCCTACGCGGGCGTGCACAAGCCGGGGTGACGCGGGGCGGGGAGAGTGGAAAGCGGTCGGGCCTGTCTCTTTTGAGGCGGTGCCCGGGTGCTGCAGGGCGCGTGGTATTTTGAATCAAGACGATAATCAACGTGTAATGGCCTGAAGGTTCAAGAGATTCTCCGAATGGATACTGCCAAGCCCCTGTTTTCGCATCGCAAGTACTGGGCGGAGCGCTTTGGCGTGGCTCCGTTCCTGCCGATGAGCCGTGCCGAGATGGATCAGCTGGGGTGGGATTCCTGTGACGTGATCCTGGTCACTGGTGACGCCTACGTCGATCATCCCAGCTTCGGCATGGCGATCATCGGGCGCCTGCTGGAGGCACAGGGATTTCGTGTCGGCATCATCAGCCAGCCCGATTGGCAGTCCACGGGACCCTTTCAGGCGCTGGGCCGGCCCAACCTGTTCTTCGGCATCACCGCAGGGAACATGGATTCGATGGTCAACCGCTACACGTCGGATCGGCGGGTACGCCGGAACGACGCCTACACGCCCAACGACGAGGGCGGGCGGCGTCCAGACCGCGCCGTGATCGTCTATTCCCAGCGGGCACGCGAGGCTTATCCGGAGGTCCCGATCGTGATCGGCGGCATCGAGGCCAGCCTGCGGCGCATCGCTCACTATGACTACTGGTCCGATAAGGTACGCCGCTCCGTCCTCCTCGACTCCCGGGCGGATCTTCTCCTGTTCGGCAACGCCGAGCGCGCCCTGGTCGAGGTCACGCACCGGGTGGCGGCTGGCGAACATCCTCGCGAGATTCGGGACGTCCGCGGCACCGTTTTCCTGCGCGATGCGGTGCCGGCGGATAGGGTGGTGATCGATTCCACGGACATCGATGCGCCAGGAGCGGTGGACCCGCAGCCGGATCCCTACGCCATGGTCAGTGCCGCGGGTTGCGCGACCAAGGGAGCCGCGGAAGAGGGGCCCAGAGAAGAGGGGCCCAGAGTGGTGCGTCTGCAGCGCGATGTCCCGCGCGGTCACCCGCGCGACCGCACCGTGATCCGCCTGCCGGCCTACGCACAGGTGCGCGCCGATCCGGTGCTCTATGCCCATGCCTCGCGGGTGCTGCACCTGGAAACCAATCCGGGCAACGCGCGGGCCCTGGTGCAGCGCCATGGCGACAAGGAGGTCTGGCTGAACCCGCCGCCGATCCCGCTGACCACAGCCGAGATGGACGCGGTGTTCGATCTCCCCTACGCACGGTCGCCGCATCCCGCCTATGGCGATGCCCGGATACCGGCCTGGGAGATGATCCGGTTTTCGGTGAACATCATGCGCGGCTGCTTTGGCGGCTGTTCGTTCTGTTCCATCACCGAGCACGAAGGCCGCATCATCCAGAGCCGTTCGGAGGACTCCATCCTGCGCGAGGTGGAGGAGATCCGGGACCGGGTCGAGGGCTTCACCGGCGTCATCTCCGACCTGGGCGGACCGACGGCCAACATGTACCGGCTGGCCTGCAAGGACCCGGAGATCGAGTCAAGTTGCCGCCGGCTGTCCTGTGTCTACCCGGGGATCTGCAAGAATCTGAACACCGATCACTCGGCACTGATCGGCCTGTACCGCAAGGCGCGGGCGCTGCCGGGGATCAAAAAGGTGCTGATCGCGTCCGGACTGCGCTATGACCTGGCGGTGGAATCCCCCGAATACGTGCGCGAACTGGTGACCCACCACGTGGGGGGCTACTTGAAGATTGCGCCGGAACATACGGAAGAAGGCCCACTTTCCCGGATGATGAAGCCGGGCATGGGAACCTATGACCGCTTCAAGGCGATGTTCGATCGCTTCTCGAGGGAGGCTGGAAAGGAGCAGTACCTGATTCCCTATTTCATTGCCGCACACCCGGGAACGACCGACGAGGACATGCTGAACCTGGCGCTGTGGCTGAAGCGCAACGGGTTCCGCGCAGACCAGGTCCAGGCCTTCCTGCCCGGGCCGATGGCCCTCGCCACGGCCATGTGGCATACCGGACGCAACCCCCTGCGCGGGATTCGGCGTGAGGGGGGTGACAGGGTGCACTCGGCAAAGGGAATCCGCGCGCGGCGGCTGCACAAGGCCTTCCTGCGCTACCACGATGCGGAGAACTGGCCGCTGCTGCGCGAGGCCCTGCAGAGGATGGGCCGTGCCGACCTGATCGGTAACGGCAAACGGCATCTGGTCCCGAACTACCAGCCCGCAGGAACCGGTGTTCGTGGGGGCAAGCCGGTGGGCGTGGAGGGCCGGCGAGGGCGGTTCAAGACCCAGCATACGGGGCTGAAGGCCGCGGCTGCGCCGCGTAAGGCGGTTCGGAAGAGGCGCGGGGCGAGCTGACGGGGGATCAGCGGCCGCGACGCTTTCCTGCCTCGAACCGGGCCGGCGAAAAAAGCTGAGCGAGGTTGTCCGGCAACGGCTCGGGCAGACCGCAGAGACGGTCCGCGAGCCATTGCGCCCCGAGCGCTGCGTAGAGCAGCCCGCGCGAACCGTAGCCCAGGTTCAGGAATATCCGTGGGAGGGGATCGCCACCTGTTGCCGTCTGCCCTGGCATTGCGCCGATCATCGGCAGGCGGTCAGGAAAGACCGCGCGCTGACCGTACCAGGCGCCGGTGACTTCCACTGCGGCAGGATCTTCCAGCGCCGGGTCCACCCAGCGCAAGGCATTGAGGTTTTCGGCGTTGTCTGCGTCGCGTACGCCGGCGCTCCCGGCGTCCCTTCGATAGGTCGCGCCGAGCCAGTGCTGGCCATCCTGCTCGGGCAGGCAGTATCCCTTGCCGGTCAGTGCGAAATCCCCCCACGCGGCCAGCGGAGCCCGTATGCGGGTCATCTGACCGCCCACGACGGATGGGCGTGGTGGACCCGAGACCAGGGTCATATCGCCAGCGCCGGTCGCGATCACGACAGCGTCGAAGGTCTCGGGGCCCTCACCAGCGTCTACCGTGACGCCTTCCGCCTTTGACTGGATGTTCCGGACCTGGCGATCGCGGAGTTTCAGTTCCGCGCCGAGATGCCGGCAGTACCGACCGAGATCGATACCCAGCGCATCGGGGTAATAGATGACGGGAAGGTCGGGTTCGCCGGAGCGCACGGCAAACAGGCCACCGGTGAGCCCAGGATCGCTGGCGACGAGGTGCGCCAGGCGTCGTGCCGCGTGCCTCGTGATTCCGTGGTGCTGCACGCCACGGGCGAGTTCGATGCTGTCGGCGCTGTTCACGCCGGTGGTGCCCAGAAGGGCTTGTGTAGCCCGCATGCCGCTGAGGGCCAACGCATTTCGGAGGGTGTCCCCGGCACTGAGGTGGGGCGTAAGGAGTGCCGCCGGGTTCCCGGACGCCCGTTTGCCGGCCCCGTGAGGGTCGAACAGCGTGGGGTTGAGCCCACGCTCGCGCAGGGCGCAGGCGGTCGCAAGGCCGGCGATTCCGGCGCCGATCACTGCCACCTGCTCCGGTCCCGCAGCAGATGGCTGCCCTTGCGAGAAAACGCCGATCAGCCGTTCGCGTTTGTCGGCGAAGCCCGGGACCTTCTGCAAGGCAAAGCCAACCTCTGCGAGGTCGCGACGAACCTGCCCGGCCACGGTGAAGGTGCCGAGGGTCGTTCCTTGTCCGGAGAGACGCCCCAGTTGCCGAAACACCGCCAGGTTCCAGAGCGCGGGGTTCTGGCTGGGCGCGAAGCCGTCAAGGAACCATGCATCCACACGGCCCTGCACCCGTGCCAGCGCGGGCGCAGCGTCGCCATAGACGAGGGTCAGCACGACCCGATCGGCGGGAAAATGGATCCGATGCAGCCCGGACAGCGGGGGTGGGTATTGCGCGAGGAGGGTACCGATGTCGCCGTCCGCGATGCCCTGGGCACGGAGTGCGCGTGAGAGGTCTGCGGGAGCAAGTGGGTGGGCCTCTGCGCTCAGGTAGCTGAGAAAGGCGTCCGGCGGCGCATGCTCGCGCCAGGTCTCCAGGGTCAGGCAGAAGTTGAGGCCGGTACCAAAGCCCGTCTCCCCGATGGCGAAGCGGCGCGCGTTCGCGAATCGCTGTGGCAGTCGGTTCGCCTCGATGAAGACCGTGCGCACCTCGCCCCTGGGGTCCCGCGCGCTGAAGTACCGGTCCTCGTAATCCACGGCGCGCGGCTGGTCCCCGTCCCATTCCAGGTGGGCGGGAGTCAGGGGCGTCATCAATGAGGGCAGCACCGCCCTACCCGCAGGCTGGCGCGTTCTGCGCGCGGGACCAGCTCAGAAGTCCTGTCCCGGGAACGGATGCATCGCGATCTCGCGTGCGGGCGTCGCGTCCTGCAATGCAGCGATCAAGGGCTGGGCGATCCGTTGAAACCGTTCCAGCTCCGCCCCGGTCAGCGTCTCGTTCTGCGGCAGCTGCACCCGCATGGCGTCCACCGCACGCCCGTCCACATGCAGTTCGTAATGCAGATGCGCGCTGGTCGTACGGCCGCTGTTGCCGGAAAGGGCGATGCGTTGGCCGCGCTCCACGCTCTGCCCGGGACGCACGAGGGCCTTCTGCAGATGCAGGTAGCGGGTCGTGTAGCCCTGACCGTGCTCGATCACCAGGTAATGCCCTGCATGCGGATGGCTATCGACCTGCGTCACCTTGCCGTCAGCGGGCGCGATGATCGGGGTGCCCACCGGTGTCGCGAAGTCGGTGCCGAGGTGCGGCGCGACGCGGCCGGTGACCGGATGCCGGCGCCCGGAATGGTACCCGGAGGTGATGCGATAGCTGCCGGAGAATGGCTTGCGATCGAAGGGCGGCAACAGGCCCTGCCCGTCGGGCGTGTAGAAAAGGCCGTCGATATGCCGGACGGCGCTGACCGAGAATTGCTGCCCGCTGTAGCTGAAGGCCAGCAAGCGGACGTCGTAGGGCGTATCGTCTCCGACCAGGGTTTCCTGTTCGACGAGGACGGTGTATTGGTCGCCGTCACGGACCGCTTCTGGCTCAGGGAGATACCCGTCCAGGATCGCGGGCAACGCGGCGACAGCGGGTGGGGACAGGGCGTCGTTGACCGCCGCCGAAGCCGGGACATCGCTCCGGATCTGACCCGCGACGACCTGGTGGGTGACCTCCCGTGCGCTTTCGATCTGCCGCCGGCTGTACGCGTCGGTTCCATCCAGACGCGCCCACTCATTGCCTTCGGCGCGGTCGCTCCAGAGCCGGAGCCGCTTCAGGATTCCATCGGAGTCCACGAGCCACTCGACCTTCTGCCCGGGAAAGACGCGGTTCAGGATGCTGGCGCTCTCGGAGTCCTCCAGCAGGCGGTAAAGCGTGCGCATCTGTAGCCCCCAGGCGTTGTTCCAAAGCGCCCCCAGGTGTTCGCCCTCGTTCAGGGTATGCCTGGACCATAGCGCCTGGTCGAGGTCGGGCAGGGTCGGTGGCACTTCCAGATTCAGGTTGTTTTCGGCGGTGGCCACTACGAAGTCATCCAGGGGATCGGATGCCTCGCCGCGACTGATCCGTTCGCTGGCTCCGCTGCCTTCGAATTCGGCCCAGGGGAGGGAGTTGATCTGTACGAGCCTGGCGCGCGCCGCCTGGCGCAACTCTTCCATGGGACCGCCTTCGGGCCGACATTCCAGATCCTGGAGGAGGGACGCCCGCAGGCGAAGACCCGGTTGATGAGGAACCGGGCCGAGGCTCGTATTCAGAAGCTCGGCCACGCCCGCGTTGGACGCATGCCCTGCGGGAAGATAGCCCGATGCGGTCATCGCCGTGATACCCAGGCCGCCTAAGGCGAAGAGGGAGTAAAGCGTTTTTCTGACGGGCATGACGACTCGTCGTCTCGAGAATGCCGGTTTATACCATCATTGCGTTGGGATGAAAAATGGGTGCGACCGGCGCGGGGCAAGGATCAGGGCGTAGGAGGGCTTCCGGGAAGCTGCTCGGGCCTGCCACGGGCGTCAGGTTCGCACCCCCACGCCGCGGTTCAGCAGATTCAATGCGAAGACGTACAGGCCGACGATGAAAGCGATGATGATGGCGTAGGAAACCCATAGCGACAGGTCGGTTGTGCCCAGCAGCCCGTAGCGGAAGGTGTTCACCATGTACAGGATGGGATTCAGTTTCGAGACGTCCTGCCAGAACCCGGGCAGCAGGGAGACCGAGTAGAACACGCCGCCCAGATACGTAAGGGGAGTGAGAACGAAGGTGGGCATGATCGAAATGTCGTCGAAGCTGCGGGCGAAGACCCCGTTGATCAGGCCGGCAAGGGCAAACACGATCGACGTCATCACGACGACCGACAATGTCACCGGGATACTGTGGACGCTGAGCGGGCTGAAGAACAGGGAGACCAGCGTCACGGCCACCCCGACCGTGAGACCACGGGCGACGCCGCCCCCTACGAAACCGAGGATGATCAGGCTGTTGGGTACCGGCGAGACCAGCAATTCCTCGATGTGCCGCTGGAACTTGGAACTGAAGAACGAGGACACGACGTTTGCGTAGCTGTTGGTGATCACCGCCAGCATGATCAGGCCGGGCACGATGAAGTCCATGTACCGGTAGCCGTCCATCTCGCCGATCCGGGATCCGATCAGCCCGCCGAAGATGATGAAGTACAGCGCCATGGTCACCACCGGCGGGAGGACGGTCTGCACCCAGATGCGCGCAAAGCGCAGCACTTCCTTGGTCACGATGGTGCGCAGCGCCGTCCAATGCTCGTGCAGATGCAGCGGCGTCATTGGGAGGTCTGCATGTCGCGGCCGCGGGTCTTCGGCGCCTGGGTCATACGGATGAAGAGTTCCTCCAGGCGATTGGTCTTGTTGCGCATGCTCTGAACCTGAATCTTTTCCTTGTCAAGGAGATGGAACAATGTATTCAGGCTTTCTCCCCTGTGGATGTCGGCCTCGACCGTCAGTTCGTCGATGCCGCGGAGCACGATGCTGTCGTGCACCGGCAGCTGCTGCACCGGTGCGAGCAGGTCCAGCACCACGGTTTCGGTATCCAGCTTGGTCAGCAGGCTCTTCATCGTCGTGTTCTCGACGATCCGGCCGCGATCGATGATGGCGATGTTCCGGCAAAGCCGCTCGGCCTCCTCGAGATAGTGGGTGGTCAGGATGATGCTGCGGCCATCGCAGTTGATGTTGCGCAGGAAGTCCCACATCGAGCGCCTGAGTTCGATGTCGACCCCTGCGGTGGGTTCATCCAGGATCAGCAGCCGCGGTTCGTGCACCAGCGCGCGGGCGATCATCAGCCGCCGCTTCATTCCGCCGGAGAGCGTTCGCGCCATGTCCTTGCGCTTGTCCCAGAGCCCGAGTTCGCCGAGGTAGTGTTGGGCGCGCCGCCAGGCCTCGCGGCGCGGAATACCGTAGTAACCGGCCTGGTTGACGACGATTTCGCCCACGGGCTCGAAGGTGTTGAAGTTGAACTCCTGCGGGACCAGGCCGATGCTGCGCTTGACCTCCTGCAGGTCCCGGTCCAGGTCGTGTCCGAACACGCGCACGCTGCCCGAGGTCTTGTTGATCAGCGACGTCACGATGCCGATGGTGGTCGACTTGCCCGCGCCGTTCGGTCCCAGCAGGGCGAAGAAGCTTCCCGGTGCGACCGTCAGGTCGATGCCCTTCAGGGCCTCGAAACCGTTACGGTAGGTCTTGTGCAGGCCTCGAATCTCCAGCGCTGCGGTCATCATGCCTTGGTCCTTGTCCTTTTCCTGGGCGATCCCAGTGTGGCGCATGACGGTATCATGACAGCCGTGCTTCGCGACTGGAAATGACGCACCGGCGCATTGAATCCATCCCGACACCCGGAGGAACTCCCGTGGAATCCGTCTTCATCACCCATGCCGAGCTTGCCGTCCCGCTGATCCCGGTGACTCGAGAACGTCTGTCCGGCGCGCTGGACGCCCGTCCCGATCACTGGCGCAAATGGACGGAACAACACGGCTTCCAGGCCAGAGCCGGCAGCCTGCTGCGCATCCCCTCGGCAGACGGCCTGACCGAGGCGGTGCTCGTTGGGTACGATCCGGACGCGCCGATCTGGATGCTGGCGCAGGCGGCACAGGTCCTGGAGCCGGGAGCGTATCGCCTCGGGGGCGAGCCCCTCGGTGCGGAGATGCAACTGCTCGCCGCGATCGGATGGGGGCTGGGGAGCTATCGCTTCGACCGCTACCGCAAGGTGCAAAAGGCATCGCCGCAACTGATCTGGCCCGAGGGCATCGAGCGCGGCCGGGTTGAGGCCGTGGTGGGCGCCCATGCATTGGCACGGGACCTGATCAATACTCCGGCGGCGGACATGATGCCGCTTGATCTGGCGCAGGCGGCAGAGAAGCTGGCAGCGGAGTTCAGCGCTGATATCGAGGTGATCCACGACGCAGGGGAGATTGCGGCCGGCTATCCCTGCATCCATGCGGTAGGCGGCGCGAGCGTGTGCGGGCCGCGGGTGATCGAGTTGAACTGGGGCGAACCCGGACGCCCCCACGTGGTGCTGGCGGGCAAGGGTGTCTGTTTCGATTCCGGCGGGCTGAATCTCAAACCAGGCAACAGCATGCGCCTGATGAAGAAGGACATGGGTGGCGCCGCCATTGCGCTGGGGCTCGCCCGGCTCATCATGGCGCTCTCCCTGCCGATCCGCATCACCCTCCTGTTGGGCGCGGTGGAGAACGCCGTGGGCTCGCGCGCCTTCCGGCCCGGGGACGTATTGACCGCGCGCAACGGCAAGACCATCGAGATCGACAATACCGACGCCGAGGGTCGCCTGGTTCTTGCCGATCTGCTGGTGCGAGCGGGCGAGATCGAGCCCGATCTGTTGATCGACTTCGCCACGCTTACCGGAGCCGCGAGAGTGGCGGTGGGGACCGAGATCGCGGCATTCTTCTGCACCGAGCCGGAGTTCGCAGAGGCGCTCAGCGGGCACGCGGCACGCTGGGACGACCCGGTCTGGCCCCTGCCCTTGCATCGGACCTACCGACACTTGCTGGACAGCGACATCGCCGACATGGTCAACAGCAGTGCAAGCCGATTTGCCGGCGCGATCACAGCCGCCCTGTTTCTGCAGGAGTTCGCGCCCGCGAATGTTCCCTGGCTGCATTTCGACGTGATGGCCTGGAACACCCGGGCACGGCCCGGCCGGCCCAAGGGGGGCGAGGCCATGGCGCTGCGTACGCTGCTCGGATTCCTCGAATCGCGCTACTCCGCTTGATGAAGCCTTCTGCGGGACGGTTCTGGTTGGCTCAGAAGGAGGACAGATCCGAGCGCGCACGCATGACCTTGCGCAGGGCGATCAGGTAGGCGGCGGTGCGGTAATCCATCGGTACGTCATTGCCTTCGATCTCGCGGGTCTCGCGTATTTCCTGGAAGGCGAGGCGCATCGAATCGTCCAGTGCGGAGCGTACCAGGTCGATTTCCTGTGTGCCGCGTGTCAATGACTCGCGCAGCCAATCCGGTACCGAGCGGTTGGTCATCATCTCGATCGCGGAGATCACGTGCTGCCCGCGCGTCGCCTCGTGCCGCCGGTGCAGCCGTCCCAGGCGGATATGGCCGATGTTGCGGATCCATTCGAAATACGAAACCACCACGCCGCCGGCGTTGACGAACACGTCCGGCAGGATGGTAATGCCGCGCGAGACGAGGATCCGGTCCGCCTCCCAGGTGCAGGGCCCGTTGGCCGCCTCGACCACCAGGCGCGCCTGGATCCGCTCGGCATTGCCGGCGTGGATGACCCCCTCCAACGCGGCGGGAATCAGCACGTCGCAGTCGGCCTCGAGCATGCGCGCGCCATCGCGCTCGAAACCCACACCGGGGAAGCCTTCGACGCCCCCGGTTCGCTGCATGTAGTCGTGCACGGCCGCGACATCCAGGCCGGTCTCGTCGAACAGGGCTCCGTCCCGCTCGATGATCGCGACGATGCGCGGCGCGTCCTTTTGCTGCAGCAGCGATGCGAGGTGGTAGCCGACATTGCCCAGCCCCTGGATGACGATCCGCTGATCGCCGAGCTTCCCCTCAAGCCCGGCCTCGCGCACCGCGTCGGGCTCGCTGAAGAAGGCATCCAGGGCATATTTCACGCCGCGACCGGTGGCCTCGAGCCGTCCGGGAATACCACCCAGTTCGAGCGGCTTGCCGGTGACGCAGGCGATATGGTTCAGGTCCTCGGGGTGCAGATCCTTGTAACTGTCCAGGATCCAGGCCATCTCCCGCTGCGATGTACCCATGTCGGGGGCGGGCACGTTTTCGGCCGGGCTGATGTACCCCCGCCGGATCAGTTCCCGGGCGAACCGGCGGGTGATCCGCTCGAGGCTGGCCTCGTCATATTGGCGGGGATCGATCCTGAGTCCGCCCTTGGACCCGCCGAAGGGGACGTCGAGCAGGGCACACTTGTAGGTCATCAGTGCGGCCAGGGCCTCGGCATGGTCCTGGTCCATGTCGGGAGAAAAGCGCAGCCCTCCCTTGACCGGCAGGCGATGGGCGGAGTGGACGGCACGCCAACCGGTGAAGACCTCGATGCGGTCGCCCAAACGAATCGGGAAGCTGACCTGGACCACGGAGGAACAGGCCTTCAGCGCATCGGCGGTACCCTCCGGTACGTCCAGCAGCGACATGGCGTGTTCGACCATGCTTGCCACGCTGTCGCGAAATCCTTGGTGTGGAACCGGGTCCGGCATGGGAATCCTCCTGGATCAGTCGAAACGATGGCACCCAACGGCTCAGAAGAGCCGGTTGAGCCCGTTCAGCGCAGCGATGCGGTAGGCCTCTGCCATGGTCGGGTAGTTGAAGGTCGTCTCGACGAAGTACTCGATCGTATTGGCCTTTCCGGGCTGGGCCATGATCGCCTGCCCGATATGGATGATCTCGGAGGCCTGTTCGCCGAAGCAATGGATGCCGAGGATTTCCAGGGTCTCCCGGTGGAACAGCAGTTTCAGCACACCCACGGTATGCCGGGTGATTTGTGCCCGGGCGATGCTCTTGAAATTCGCCTGGCCCACTTCATAGGGTACCTTTCGGGCCGTCAGCTCGCGTTCGGTGCGGCCGATGGAACTGATCTCGGGGCTCGTGTAGATGCCGGTGGGAATGTCATCGATGAGGCGCCAGTCGGTCTCTCCATCCGCAATCAGCGTACCCACGAAGCGGCCCTGATCGTAGCTCGCGCTGGCCAATGCGGGTGCGCCGACCACGTCCCCAGCGGCGTAGATGTGCGGTAGCGAGGTCTGAAAGCGATCGTTCACCTCGATCTGACCGCGGTGGTTGACCGCAACCCCGATTTCCTCGAATCCCATTTCCTGCGTGTTCCCGGAACGGCCATTCGCCCACAGGAGCACATCGCTGCGGAATTTCTTCCCCGATTGGCAGTGGAGGATCACTCCGTCGTCACGCGGCTCGACGCATTCGTATTCCTCGTTGTTCCGGATCACCGTACCCTGGTGACGGAGATGGTAGCCGAGCGCATCCGTGATCTCGTCGTCGAGAAAGGAGAGCAGTCGGTCACGGGTGTTGACCAGGTTCGTTTTGATCCCCAGATTGCAGAAGATCGAGGCATATTCGCAGCCGATGACGCCGGCTCCGTAGATGGTGATCGAGGCAGGGGAGTGCCCCAGGCGTAGCACCGAGTCGCTGTCGAGGATTCGTGGATGGCTGAAATCGACGTCGTCCGGATGATAGGGCCGGGATCCGGTGGCCACCACGAAGTGGTTGGCGGTGAAGGTTCGGGTGGCTTCCCCATGGCTCAGCGCAACCGTCTGCGGGTCGGTGAAGCGGGCGTGCCCATGGAGGATGGGCACGTGGTTGCGGGTGTAGTGGCGGTTGCGGGTGCGCACCTGCTCGCTGATGACGTCGGCCGCGGATTCGAGCATCTCCGGATAACCCACCTGCGAGACGCCGAACAGGCGGCGCAGAACAGGGTCCCGGCGGTAATCGGCCACCAGCTGAACGCTGTGGCGCAGCGCCTTGGAGGGGATCGTGCCCCAGTGGGTGCAGCCGCCCCCGACGCTCGGGTGCGACTCGACGATCGCCACGCGTCGCCCGGACTTCACCAGTTTCATGGCAGCACCTTCACCGGCGGGGCCGCTGCCGATCACGATGGCGTCGAAATGTTCGCGGGTCATGCTCACAGCAACCTCCGGGCAGGCGTTTTGGTTCCGGGGTGCGCATCGTCAGCCATGGCAGCGCCTGCGAGGGGCGCACTCGGGAGATGCATCGCACCCGCGAAGGATACCGCGCCCATCCGGAGAAGGGGGGGCGGATGTGGGTGGGCACTAAGGGAGCCCGTCGGCCGCCGCAGTCACGCGTGGTGGCGGGATGCCGGTACCTGAGCCATGCTCAAGAGGCTTCGACTCCACTCTCGGCGGCGATGATGCGCAGATTCCCCGCGCCATTCTTCTCGGTCCTGATGCTGGGAATGGTTTCCCAGATCGCGCAGGTGGTCTTGCTGCGCGAGTTGCTGATGGTGTTCCACGGCAACGAACTGTCGATCGGCATCATTCTCTCCGCATGGATGGCCTGGGTTGGTGTCGGAAGCGCCCTTGGGGCGGCCGTCGCCGAACGGACGGGGCGGGTGCTGGCCGTCCTGATGCTGAACGCGGCGGCTCTGTTGCCCCTGCTGGTGGGTACGGTTCTGCTCATCCGTGGCCTGCGGGGATTTTTCGACGTGGTGCCGGGGGCGTACCTGTCGCTGCCGGACATCTTCGTTGCCAGTTTTGCCGTGATGGCGCCGGCCTGCATCCTGATCGGGATGCAGTTCGTGCTGTTGGCCAAGCTCTGGCGGCAAAGCGACAGGGCCGAGGACACCTCCGGCGCCGGCAAGACCTACATCGGCGAAGCCGTGGGCAACATCTTCGGGGGGATCATCTTCACGCTGGTCATGGTGCATTACCTCAACTCGTTCCAGTCGGTGGTGCTTGCCGGCATGCTGATGGGGGCGGCGGTGTTGTGGACCGGGCGCAGGGTCGCGGGATTTACCGAGCAGGTACGGGGGCGGACCAGGGCCGTACTGACGGGCCTGTTGATCGCGGGCGGAGGCTCGCTCGTGTTTCTCGGTCAGGTCGACGACTGGGCCCATGGAATCCAGTGGGGGCATCTGGCCCCGGATCATGAACTCGTCGCGACGCACCAATCGAAATACGGAAACATTGCCATCGCGCGCCGCGAGGACCAGTTCAGCTTCTTTCGCAGTGGCCACCTGATGTTTGCCGCCGCAGGACACGACACCGCGGTTCCCCATTTCGAGGAACAGGAGGCGGCGGTCTTCGCGCACTTCGCCATGACCCAGCACGTCGACCCGAAGAGCGTCCTCCTGATTGGCGGTGGCTTGCGTGGCACCTTGGATGCCATCATCAGACACCCGGTCGACCGGGTCGACTACGTGGAACTGGATGAGGTGTTGACCAAGGCCGCCCGGGCCCATGTCTCGGAGGCCACGTTGGCGGCGTTGCGGGAACCGCGTGTACGGCTCGTTCACGCCGACGGACGCGTCTTCGTCAAGGAAGCGGATCAACACTACGACATGGTGATCGTGGATGTTCCCGATCCCGCCACCGCGGTCTTGAACCGCTATTACACCCGGGAGTTTTTCGAACAGGTACGCAGGTTGCTCAATCCCGACGGCGTATTCGTCATCGGCGCCGTTTCCACGGCGGGACTGCGCGGAACGGCCGTCGCCAATCGCAACGCGACCATCCAACATACGCTGGGCAGCGTCTTTGCCACGGTACTGCCGGTGGGCGAGCACTTCCTGATCTATTTCGCCTCCGATGCCGCGGATCAGATCTCCGCCGATCCTGCGTTGCTGCAACGGCGCTATCTGGCGCGTGGCGTCGACACCGAGGCCTTTTCCCGCCACCACTTCCACCTCCTGCTGGAGGAATCGCAGTTGCGCCGGGTGAACTGGATTCTTCGCAACCACGGGCGCACCGCAGACGCGCACCTCGCGGCACCTCCGTCAGCCCCGTTCCGGGTCGCTTCCGTTGCCCAGCAACAGGCGGGCGAGGGGGACCTGCCGCCGGTCAACGCCCGGTTTTTCATCAATTCCGATTTCAAGCCCATCGGGTACTTCTACACGCTGATGTTCTGGGGCGACCTGACTCGGGCGGGTCACGCCGAGACCCTGAAGCGGTTGTTGCACGTCGAGCGATGGTGGATTCTTCCGGCAGTCGCCCTTGTCATCGCCCTGTCGCTTTTCCTTCGGATTCTGGGAGGCATCCGGCGCACGCGCCCGGACCGGCATTTTGCAGTGGTTTTTGCCGTTTTCACCACCGGTCTTTCCACCATGGCGCTGCAGATTGCGCTCCTGTTCTCGTTTCAGAGCATTTACGGCTTCATCTACGAAATGGTGGGCCTGATCGTTGCCATCTTCATGGCCGGCCTGGCGCTGGGTACGGCGCTGACCAACCGGTTCGTGAAGGACAAGGCCAACACGGACATCCTCGCCGGGGTCCAACTTTCGATTGCCATTCTTGCCGGCTTGATCGCCGTCGTGCTTCCCCACTCGGCGGCCATGGATTCGGCGACGATGGTGTTCCTGCTGTTTTCGCTGCTGACCTTTGTTTCAGGCTTGCTGAACGGCCTGGATTTTCCATTGGCGGCCGAGGCGTTCAGATCCATGAATCGTCGCGCGGAGAAATCGGCGGGCATGGTGTACGGCGTGGAGTTGCTCGGGGCCTGTGTTGGGGCCGCCTTGGCAAGTGCCATTGTCGCGCCTATCATTGGAATTGTGGCCTGTTGCCTTCTGGCGGCAACGGTCAACGCGACGGCGTTTGCAGTACTGATGGTATCCAGGAGGCCCCATGTACAGTAACGATGGTACTGGACGGGATCTGGCCAAGAGGAAACTGTTGAAAGCCGGTTTCGGCGGGTTGTGTGCATTGTGCCTTGCCGGGGTCGGGGGCCGGGCGATACGCACTCAGGCGAGCCCTGCCCCAAGGGGCCTGGTTCGGCCCAGACCCGGTAGATGGTTCAGGGAAGGGGCCGGGGGCCTGGTCCACTGTGAGCTGTGTCCCTGGGAGTGTGTGCTGGAGTCCGGCGAAACAGCGCGTTGCCGTGTGCGGAGCAACCAGGGTGGAATCGGGCATACGCTCGCGTACGGCAATCCTGTTCTGGTCCAGGAGGATCCGGTCGAACGCCTGCCGTTCTTTCACGTCTTGCCCTCCAGCAGAACGCTTTCCGTCTCGACCGCCGGGTGCAACCTCGCCTGCAAGTTCTGCGAGGTATGGGATATGGCATTGGTCGATCCGCACGAGGTGCATGCCTATGACATGCCGCCTGCCACCGTCATCGACCACGCCACGGCGGCCCATCTGAAGTCGGTCAGCTATGCCTTCGGCGAGCCGGTCGTGTTCTATGAATACATGTTCGAAACGGCGGAATTGGCCCGGGACGCGGGCCTCCTCAACCTGTTGCATACAGCCGGCTACATCCAGCCCGCTCCGCTGAAGGAACTGGCCGCCAGGATCGATGCGGCGAATGTCGACCTGAAGGGATTCGACGCCGCGTTCTACAGGGATATCTGTGGCGGAGAGCTGGCCCCGGTGCTGGAGTCCCTGGTGTCGCTGAAACGGGCCGGGGTGCACCTGGAGATCACCAACATCCTGATACCCACGCTGAATGATGATATCGGCAGCATCCGGCGCATGTGCGCCTGGATAAGGGACGAGCTCGGAGCGGATGTCCCGCTGCATTTTGCCCGGTTCTATCCACTGTACCGGCTTGCGAACCTGCCGCAGACGCCCGTCTCATCGCTCGACAGGGCGAGGGAGACGGCGCTGGAGGAAGGGCTGAGATATGTCTACGTCTCCAGGGTCACGGGTCATGCCGGCGAGAACACCTACTGCCCGAATTGCGCGGAGATCGTGATCGGGCGCGTAGGGTTCATTATCGACGAGGTGAATCTTAGCGGCGGCCGATGTTCGCATTGCGGGGAAGCCATTCCCGGCCGTTGGGCTTGAATCACATCAGCCGGCGACGGTGTACCTCGGCCTGGGAAAGCGAACGCTCGTCGAGATTGCTCAAGCCAGCATCGTGGGCCCGTTCCATGGCCTCCAGGAATTCCTGCGAGGTGATCGCGCGGGCGATCGGTTCGTATTCGAAGGCGCGGTGTTCCACGCGATACTGCGCCATGATGTTCACATAGGTGTCCTTGGGCAGGTTCGTCGCGATCCAGTCGACGAATTCCCGGGAACCGGCGACCCGGTTGGGCATCACGAGATGACGAACCATCAGCCCGCGCAGGGCCACGCCGCGATCGTCGGTGACGACCCGGCCGACCTGCCGATGCATTTCCAGGATCGCCTGCTGGGCCATCTCCGGATAATCGCGTGCACCGGCGGTTGCGTAGAGCGCCGATTCGGCGCCGTCCATGAATTTGAGATCGGGGAGGTAGATATCCACGATGCCGTCGAGGAGCCTGATGTTCTCGACCAGCTCGTAACCGCCCGTGTTGTAGCAGATGGGCAACCTGAGCCCCTTTTCCGCGGCGATGAGAACGGCGTTGACGATGTTCGGCATCACGTGAGTGGGTGTGACGACGTTGATGTTATGGCAGCCGCGTTCCTGCAGGTTCAGCATCATGTCGGCGAGATCGGCGTCACTGACCTCGCGGCCGAGTCCCGAATGAGCGATCGGCCAGTTCTGGCAGAACACGCAGCGCAGGTTGCAGTTGGAGAAGAAGATCGTGCCTGAGCCGCGTCGCCCGACCAGGGGCAGTTCCTCGCCGAAATGCGGCTGGTGGCTGTGGACCTTGACCCGGTCCGTGGCGTTGCAGAAACCCAGCTGACCGGCTCTGCGGTTGACCCCGCATCGGCGCGGGCATAGCTCGCAGTGCTCGAACCGACGGTACGCCTCCTCGGCCCGTTCAGCGAGTCTGCCCTCGGCGTGCAAGCCCGCGTACGCGGGCTGCCAGGAGCCCGGTGGGTGCTCGGCAGTGGTTGTCCGCGAACACGCACCGAGATACGCGGCACTTCCGGCCAGGGCCATCTGTTTGAGAAAGGTTCTGCGCGTCAGTGACATGGTGGAAACTCCCGGGAACAACTGGCTGCTACCGGAAAAGTTCTTGATGCTTATCTCTAAGTGTAGTAAAAAGCACCGGAAAATCAATCTAATGGAGGCTGTCTCCCGCAAGCTCCGCGCGCGCTCGCACGGGCGGGTGGCGGATGTGGCAGACTCCCGCTGGGCACAGCCGGCGTTCCTGTTGATCCCGGGCGCTTCCGGGCAGCTTCCGGCTACCGTCAACGGGCAGACTCTCCTGCTCCGGGTCCGCCTGCGACCAGCGCAGCAAAAGGCGCTCCCGCAGGTATCACGACTCGGCACCCGGGAGCCAAGACGCTGCCGAACCACGAAAGAAGGTTGAACCAGCAGAATGCGTGTAGCTTCAGGTCACGACGGCATGAGACAGCTTCCCTCCACCCGGACGGACGCGATCAGTCGCCGCTTCTGCGTCGCGCCGATGATGGACTGGACCGACCGCTGGTGCCGTCGTTTCCATCGCCTTCTGACCCGGGAGGCATTGCTGTACACGGAGATGCTGCACGCGAACGCGGTGGTCCGCGGCGACCGGCGGCATCTTCTCGGTCACGACGCCCACGAACACCCGGTTGCCGCTCAGCTTGGTGGCTCCGAGCCGCCGCTGCTTGCGGAGGCGGCGCGGATCTGTGCGGGCTTCGGTTATGACGAGATCAACCTGAACGTGGGTTGCCCCTCGGAGCGCGTCCAGTCCGGTGCCTTCGGAGCCTGCCTGATGGCCACACCGGATACGGTGGCGGAATGCGTGGAGGCGATGACCGCGGCCGTCTCGGTCCCGGTGACCGTGAAGCATCGGATCGGGATCGATGACCAGGATTCGCAGGCGGACCTGCATCGCTTCGTCAAGCGTGTGGCCGAGGCCGGCTGCCGGACCTTCATCGTCCATGCCAGGAAGGCCTGGCTGAAGGGGCTCAGCCCGGCCGCGAACCGGGATGTGCCGCCGTTGGACTATGAACGCGTCTATCGGCTGAAACAGGAATTTCCGGAGCTCGAGATCATCGTGAACGGTGGAATCCAGAGCGCCGAGGAAGGGCTCGGGCACCTGCCCGCCGTCGATGGGGTCATGCTGGGTCGGACGGCCTATTATCGTCCCCTCGAACTCGCGCAGGTGGACCGTATCTATTACGGCGCGCAACGGGATCCGAGTCGCGCGGAGGTGGTCGACGGGCTGGTCGCACTGGCGGAAGAGATGTGCTCGCGGGACATCCCGATGGTGCGCCTGACCCGGCATATCCTGGGACTGTTCCATGGTACGCCGGGGGCACGGCACTGGCGCCGCGTACTCACCGAGGAAGTGCGCCGCGGGGGTTGCGGGCCGGAGCTGATCGAGTGGGCGGTGGGTTCCTGTCTGCAGAAATCCGCCTGAGCGACGGTTGAGTCACCGCAGGGGCGTTGAGGGGGAGGGGGCCGAGGCGCGCAGCCACCCCCCCTCCCGGGTCAGCGCGGCAGGTCCGAGGCGCCCATCAGCCACTCGTCGACGGCGCGGGCGCACTGCCGGCCCTCGCGGATGGCCCAGACGACGAGGGACTGCCCGCGCCGCATGTCGCCCGCGGCGAACAGGCCGTCGACATTCGTGTAGTAGGCCTTCGCGCCTTCGGTGCTGCCCTTGATGTTGCCGCGCGGATCGAGCTCCAGGTTGGCCTTCCCCTGCAGTTCGGCGATCATGCCTTCGTGCACCGGATGCACGAACCCCATGGCCAGCAGCACCAGGTCGGCTTTCATCTCTCCCTCGCTGCCGGGTACCTCGGACATCTTCCAGCGGCCCTGCTCGTCGCGGTCCCAGCGCACGAGCGCGTAGCGCAGTGCGCGCACGTTGCCGCGACCGTCGTCCACGAAGCCCTTGGTCGCGACGTTCCACATCCGCTCGCAGCCTTCTTCCTGGGAGCTCGAGGTGCGCAGTCGGTTCGGCCACTCGGGCCAGGTCAGGCCCTTGTCTTCCTTTGCCGGGGGCTTGTCCAGGATCTCGATCTGGGTGACCGACCGTGCGCCGTGGCGGTTCGACGTGCCGATGCAGTCCGAGCCCGTATCACCACCGCCGATGACGACCACGTGCTTGTCGCCGGCGCTGATGAACTCATCCTCGGGCACGAACAATCCCTGGACCCGCTTGCTGTTGCGGGTCAGGAAGTCCATCGCGAAATGAACGCCGTTGAGGTCCCGGCCGGGCAACGGCAGGTCGCGCGGCGCCTCGGAGCCCCCGGCAAGGATCACGGCGTCGTATTCTTCCTGCAATCGGGACACGGGGATGTCCGTACCGATGTGGGAATTGGTGTGAAACTCCACCCCTTCGGTGCGCATCTGCGCCATGCGCCGGTCGATGAGGTGCTTGCTCAGCTTGAAGTCGGGGATGCCGTAGCGGAGGAGGCCGCCGATGCGATTGGCCTTTTCGAAGATGGCCACCTGATGGCCGACACGGGCGAGTTGCTGCGCGCAGGCGAGTCCTGCTGGGCCCGAGCCGACGATGGCGATCTTCTTGCCCGTGCGCCGCTGCGCAACCTGGGGCTTGATCCAGTTCTCCTCCCAGGCCTTGTCGACGATCGCACACTCGATGGTCTTGATCGTGACCGGCACGTCATCGAGATTGAGAGTGCAGGCAGCCTCGCAGGGTGCCGGGCAGATCCGCCCGGTGAACTCGGGGAAGTTGTTCGTCGAGTGCAGCGTCTCGATGGCCTGCAGCCAGTCGCCCTGATAGACCAGATCGTTCCAGTCGGGGATCAGGTTGTCGACCGGGCAGCCCTGGTGACAATAGGGGATACCGCAATCCATGCAACGCGCACCCTGTTCCCGGACTTCCCCCTCCGGCATCGGGATGACGAACTCCTCGTAGTGAACGATCCGGTCGGATGCGGGCTCGTAACGCCGGTCGCGGCGCTCGTATTCGATGAATCCAGTTGGCTTACCCATGAACGGCGCTCTCCTTCATGGCCAGTGTGGCCTTCAAGGGCCGGTGGGAAGTGGGTGGCCGACTCTGTCGGGCCTTCATCTGCTCCAGTGCATGGCGGTAGTCCAACGGCATCACCTTGACGAAGCGTGCGAACTGGTTGTCCCAGTCCTCGAGGATCCTGCGGGCGACCTCCGAATCGGTGTAGTGCAGGTGTTGCTCGATCAGAAGCCGCAGGCGCATCTTGTCGTGGCGAGTCATGTCGTGGCGGATATCCACCAGTCCCTTCGTCTCGAGATCGCCGCCCTGGTGGTCCAGCGCTTCCAGCGCGTCGTCCTCGTCGGGGATCGGCTGCAGTTCCACCATGGCCAGGTTGCAGCGCTGATCGAAGGTTCCGTCCTCGTCGAATACATAGGCGATGCCACCGGACATGCCCGCCGCGAAGTTGCGGCCGGTGGAGCCCAGACAGACCATGATGCCGCCGGTCATGTATTCGCAGCCGTGATCGCCCACCCCCTCGACGACGGCAATGGCACCGGAATTGCGAACGCAGAAGCGCTCTCCAGCCACGCCGCGGAAAAAGCACTCGCCGCTGATCGCGCCGTAGAGCACGGTATTGCCGACGATGATGTTCTCCTGCGCATGGGCGATGCCCGCGTCCTTCGGTGGGTACACGATCAGCCTGCCGCCGGAGAGACCTTTGCCGACGTAGTCATTCGCTTCCCCCTCCACTTCCAGGGTTACGCCCTTCGCGAGCCAGGCCCCCAGGGACTGCCCGCCGGTGCCGCGTGCCTTGATGTGGATCGTGTCGTCGGGGAGTCCCGCGTGACCATAGCGCTCGGCGACACGGCCCGACAGCATGGTGCCGACGGTGCGGTTGTAGTTCTTGATCGTGGTCTCGATCCGTACCGGCTCTCCGTGCTCCAGGGCAGGCTGGGCCTGGCGAATCAGTTCCTGGTCCAGGGCCTCGTCGAGCCCGTGTTCCTGGGACTCGCAGTTGAACAGTGCGACGTCGGGTCCGACATCGGGCTTGCGGAGCAGGCGCGAGAAGTCCAGGCCGCAGGCCTTCCAGTGGTCGATGGCCCGACGCATCTCCAGACGGTCGGATTGGCCCGTCATCTCGTTGAGCGTGCGGAAACCCAGTTTGGCCATCAACTGCCGCACTTCTTCGGCGACAAAGAAGAAATAGTTGATCACGTGCTCGGGCTTGCCCGTGAAGCGCTTGCGCAGTTCCGGGTCCTGTGTCGCCACGCCGACCGGGCAGGTGTTCAGGTGGCACTTGCGCATCATGATGCAGCCCTCGACGATCAGCGGCGCGGTCGCGAAGCCGAACTCGTCGGCACCGAGGAGTGCGCCAATGACGACGTCACGGCCGGTGCGCAGGCCACCATCGACCTGCACCGCGATGCGTCCACGAAGCCGGTTCATGACCAGCGTCTGGTGGGTCTCGCTCAGCCCGATCTCCCACGGACTCCCCGCGTGCTTGATCGACGTCAACGGACTTGCCCCGGTGCCGCCGTCGTAGCCGGCGATGGTCACATGGTCGGCGTGGGCCTTCGCAACGCCGGCCGCCACCGTGCCGACGCCGATCTCGGAGACCAGCTTCACCGAGATGCGCGCCCGCGGGTTGGTGTTCTTCAGGTCGTGGATCAGCTGCGCCAGGTCCTCGATCGAATAGATATCGTGGTGCGGGGGAGGCGAGATGAGTCCGACGCCGGGCGTGGAGTGGCGTACGCGAGCGATCTGTGCGCTTACCTTGTGTCCGGGTAACTGGCCGCCTTCGCCGGGCTTGGCGCCCTGCGCGATCTTGATCTGGATATCGTCGGCGTTGACCAGGTATTCGGTGGTCACGCCGAAGCGGCCGGAGGCGACCTGCTTGATTGCCGAGCGCGCGGGATTACGGGTACCGTCGGCCAGCGGCAGGAAGCGTTCCGCCTCTTCACCGCCCTCACCGGTGTTGGATTTGCCGCCGATGGCATTCATCGCCCGGGCCAGCGTCGAGTGTGCCTCGTGGGAGATCGAGCCGAAGGACATCGCCCCGGTGGCAAAGCGCTTCACGATCTCCGCGGCGGGTTCGACCTCCTCGATCGGAACCGGATTTTCGGCGAAGCGGAAGTCCATCAGGCCGCGGAAGGTCAGCAGACGCTCGTTCTGCTCGTTGACCAGCTGCGAGTACTCGGCGTAGGTCTTGGGGTCGTTGGCACGGGTCGCGTGCTGGAGCTTGGAGATCGTCTCCGGAGTCCACACATGATCCTCGCCGCGCAGGCGGTAGGCGTAGTCCCCGCCGACATCGAGCTGCTTGCGGTAGATATGCTCGGCGCCAAAGGCGAGCGAGTGCCAGCGAACCGCCTCGCGGGCGACCTCGGCCAGGCCGATCCCCTCGACCTGGCTGTGGGTACCGGTGAAGTACGTCTGCAGGAAGCTGTTCCTCAGGCCCACGGCATCGAAGATCTGGGCGCCACAGTAGGACTCCAGTGTGGAAATCCCCATCTTCGACATCACCTTCAACAGGCCCTTGCCGACCGCCTTGATGTAGCGCTTCTGGGCCTCCTCGAACGCCAGCTGCTCGGGAAAGCGCGACAGCATCGACTGGATGGTGTCGAAGGCGAGGTAGGGGTTGATCGCCTCCGCGCCATAACCCGAAAGCGTTGCGAAGTGATGGACCTCGAGTGCGGCGCCGGTCTCCACGACGATCCCGGAACTGGTGCGCAGCCCGGTACGGATCAGATGATGATGCACCGCGGACGTGGCCAGCAGCATCGGGATCGGAATGTGGTCGCGATCGATGTTGCGATCGGACAGGATCAGGATGTTGTAGCCATCGAGCACGGCCTTCTCCGCCTCCTTGCAGAGGCGTTCCAGGGCAGCTTCCATGCCCTGGGCGCCCTCCGGTGCGGGGTAGGCCGTGTGCAGCGTGCGGGTTCGGAAGGCGCCGCCCGAGTTGTATTCGATGTGACGGATCCGTTCGAGATCCTGATTGGTCAGCACCGGCTGTGCGGTCTCCAGACGCCAGTGCTTGCCGGCCTCGTTGATCCCGAGCAGGTTGGGGCGGGGACCGATGATGCAGACCAGCGACATCACCAGTTCCTCGCGGATCGGATCGATCGGCGGATTGGTGACCTGTGCGAAGTTCTGCTTGAAGTAGGTGGACAGGTGCTTCGGACGGCTGGACAGCACCGACGGCGGATTGTCCGCGCCCATGGACCCGATGGCCTCCTGGCCCGTCAGTACCATCGGGGTCAGCAGGAACTTCAGATCCTCCTGGCTGTAACCGAAGGCCTGTTGCAGGTCGAGCAGGGTGGCATCGTCGGGTGCCATCGGGCCGACGCCCGTGGGCAGTTCCTCGAGCCGGATCTGGGTTTTCTTCAGCCACTCGCCATAAGGCTTGGCCGCAGCCAGCTTGGACTTCACTTCGGTATCGTCGATGATGCGGCCTTCTTCAAGATCGATCAGCAGCATCTTTCCGGGCTGCAGGCGCCACTTCTTGATGATCCGCTCCTCGGCGATGTCCAGCACGCCCATCTCGGAGGCCATGACCACCAAGTCGTCGTTGGTCACCAGATAGCGCGCGGGGCGCAGGCCGTTGCGATCGAGGGTGGCGCCGATCTGCCGCCCGTCGGTGAAGGCCACCGCGGCCGGGCCGTCCCAGGGCTCCATCAGGGCCATGTGGTACTCGTAGAAGGCGCGGCGTTCGTCGTCCATCAGGCGGTTGCCGGACCAGGCCTCGGGAATCAGGATCATCATCGCGTGGGCCAGGGAATAGCCGCCCATGACCAGCAGTTCCAGCGCGTTGTCGAAGCAGGCCGAGTCCGACTGGCCCTCGGGAATCAACGGCCAGATGGTCTCGAGGTCGTCGCCGAGCACCTCCGAGCGCATCGTGTGGCGGCGCGCTGCCATCCAGTTCACGTTGCCGCGCAGGGTATTGATCTCTCCGTTGTGGCAGATCATGCGGAACGGCTGCGCCAGGTCCCAGGTCGGGAAGGTGTTGGTCGAGAAGCGCTGGTGCACCAGCGCCAGCGCGCTGGTGAAGCGCTCGTCGCGCAGGTCGAGGTAGTAGTTGCCGACCTGATAGGCCAGCAGCATGCCCTTGTAGTTCAGCGTCCGCGACGACATCGATGTCACGTAGTAGGCCATTTTTTCGTACCCGGCGGCACGGATCTCGTTGTCCATGCGCTTGCGGATGACGAACAGCTTGCGCTCGAAGAGATCCTGATCGGGGCAGTCCGTGGCACAGCCGACGAAGACCTGCCGAACGACGGGTTCGCTGGGGCGCACGCTGTCGCCGAGGTCACTGTTGTCGACCGGAACGTCGCGCCAGCCGAGGACGGTCTGGCCGCCGGCCTCGATATGGCGATTGACGATGGCTTCCATCTCCGCCCGCGGACCCTGCTCGCGCGGGAGGAAGACCATTCCCACGCCGTACTTGCCGGGTTCCGGAAGTTCGAAGTCGACCTCGGCGCGCAGGAAGGCATCCGGGATCTGAACCAGGATGCCGGCGCCGTCGCCGGCCTTCGGGTCCGCGCCGACGGCGCCGCGGTGATGCAGGCGCTCCAGGATCTCCAGACCCTGAGCCACGATGCGATGGCTCTTTTCGTTCCGGATGTGGCAGACGAACCCGACGCCGCAGGAGTCACGCTCGAGGGCAGGGTCGTACAGCCCCTGCGCGGGGGGAAAGGCGCGAATGCTCATCAGTTGGACCTCGTTTGGTACCTGGTTGATACGGGACGCCTGCGGATTCGCGGGCTGATCGTGCCTCTTTCGGCACGAACGCCGGCGGACCCTGCGGGATCCGACGTTCCAGCCGGATTCCTGCGTGCGCGCAAGCTTATTCAAGAGGCAGCAATCGTGCCATTTCTTGGACGCGTCATGGGGCGAAAGCACGCCTCGCGCCGGCCCGTTACGCGTCAAGATGGGGCATGTCGAAGGCCGCATGCACCACGATCGACCCCGCAGCCCGACGCCGCCCCGTCGGAAGGAAGCAAGAACAGGACGATGCTCGCCCTGCCCAGCCAGAAAAACTACCCCGCAAACGGTCACAGGGTCAAGAACGATAGCCCAGAACGACGGGCCCGGCCATTCTCCGCCGCGCCGAACCCGTTCCCCCGCGCCTTCCGACCACTGACGTCTGACCCCGTGGCTTACAACGTCTGTTCGCCATCGGCCTCGATCCAGCCGCGCGTCAACAGGTCCTGAAGCGTCGAAGCCAGTTGCGGCAGCCGGTCTATCCACACCCGCGGCGTGACCGTCGGCAGTGCGCAGAATTCGTCCGCGTCCGGAATCGTCAGCGCCGCGGCAGGGACGGCGTGTCCCCCGAGAAACAGCGTTCGGTCACCCGCGTTCCCGCTCCAGAAGCGCCGGAGGGCGGGATCGAAGCGGTAGCGCTGGGTGGGGTCCAGCGTCGCGGGGGCTTCTTCCGCGTCCGGCTCCCGGTCCGGCGGTCGTGTCAGGAACTCGCCCAGAAACCGATCCAGGTCTTTCGTGTTCGCGCCGAGGTGGGTGAGCAGCCCTGCGCGCAGGGCAGCGAGGTCCTCGGCGCCGATTTCACGGGCGCGCTCGACCGGGCTGCGACCCGGGTCTTCAAACAGTTCGGGTCCGGTCACGGCGAGCCGATCCTCCAACAGCGCCGCAAGAAGGTCGCGCCAGGCCGGTGCACGGAAGCCGATGGACCAGGTCATGCAGTCATCATCCAGGGACAGGCCGAGATGCGGAACACCCGGCGGGAGATAGAGCATGTCACCCGGCTCGAGGACCCATTCGCGGCTGGCGTCGAAGCTGCGGAGGATGGCCAACGGCAGGGCAGGCAGGCAGATCGGGGACTTCGGCGGCGGTTCCTGGATCTGCCAGCGCCGCCGTCCCTGGGCCTGAAACAGGAAGACGTCATAGGCGTCGATGTGAGGCCCGACGGATCCTTCCCGAGCTGCATAGGACACCATCAGGTCGTCACGGCGCCAGTGCGGGATGAAATCGAATCGGCGCAGCCAGTCCGGGCCGTTGTCCCAGTATTGCTCCATTTCGGAGACGAGCAGGGTCCAGGCGGTTGCGGGCAGGTCGGCGAAGCGCTTCGGGTCGAAGGGGCCGTATTCGACGCGCCAATCCCTCTGCTCGGGATGGCCGAGCACCAGACGCGAGCGGACACCCGGTTCGCAGGCGAGGCCGGCCAGTTCGTCGGCCGGGATGGGATTGACGAAATCCGGCACTGCCGCACGGACGAGCAGCGGCCGTTGCTGCCAATAGTCGCGCAGAAACTCCGCAGGGGTCAGCCCTCCGAGCAGTGGGTCCGGTTGGCGCGGCACCGGCTCGGCTCAGCTGTCGGGCAGCTGCGCGGTCAGTTCCGCGGCCAGACCGATATAGCGCCCGGGCGTCAAATCGCGCAGGCGGGCGCGAGCCTCTTCCGGAATCTCCAGCCCATCGATGAACTCGCGCATCCGTTCGGCCGACACGCGCTGGCCGCGGGTCAGTTGCTTCAGCTTCTCGTACGGCGCCTCGACGCCGTGGCGGCGCATGACCGTCTGTACCGCTTCGGCGAGCACTTCCCAGTTGGCGTCCAGGTCCGCCTGCATCCGGACCGGGTCCGCCTCGAGTTTGCCCAGGCCCCGGATGAAGGAGCGGTAGGCGATCAGGGACCAGGCGAAGCCGACGCCGATGTTGCGCAGCACGGTGGAATCGGTCAGGTCGCGCTGGAAGCGCGAAATCGGCAGCTTTCCGGCGAGATGATCGAGCAGGGCGTTGGCCAGGCCCAGATTGCCCTCGGCGTTCTCGAAATCGATCGGGTTGACCTTGTGTGGCATGGTCGAGGAGCCGACTTCCCCGGCGACCACCCGCTGACGGAAATAGCCGTTGGAGATGTAGCCCCAGATGTCCCGGCTGCTGTCGATGAGCACCGTGTTCAGGCGCATCAGGGCGTGAAACAGCTCGGCCAGGAAGTCATGCGGCTCGATCTGCGTCGTGTAGGGATTGGGCTCCAGCCCCAGGCCCACGATCATCCGCCCCGACAATGCCGGCCAGTCGACCTCGGGATAGGTGATCAGATGGGCGTTGAAATTGCCGACAGCACCGTTGATCTTGCCCAGTACCGGTGCCGATTCGAGCTGGTGAAACTGGCGCTGCAGCCGGGCCACGACGTTCGCGAGTTCCTTGCCCATGGTGGTCGGTGAGGCGGGCTGCCCATGGGTGCGCGCCAGCATGGGTTGCTCGCCGAGAGTCCTGGCCAGCGCGGCCAGTGGCCCCAGCAGGTCCCGTAGTGCGGGCAGCAGCACCGCGTCGCGGGCCTCCTTGACCATCAGTGCGTAGGCCAGGTTGTTGATGTCCTCGGAGGTACAGGCGAAATGCACGAACTCGATCTGCGCCGACAGGGCAGGGTGCTCGGCCATGCGCTTCTTGATGTAGTACTCGATCGCCTTCACGTCGTGGTTGGTGGTGGCCTCGATGGCCTTGACCTGTTCGGCGGCAGCGGTGTCGAATTCCGCGGCGATGCCATCGAGGAAGGCTTCGGCATCTGCCGCCAGCGCTGGAACCTCGGCGATATGCGGCTCGGTGGCGAGGGCCTTCAGCCAGGCGATCTCGACCCGTACCCGCGCCTGCATCAGGCCCTGCTCGCTGAAATGGGCGCGCAGCGCCTCGGTGTGGCGGGCATAACGCCCATCGACCGGGCTGACGGCGGTAAGTGACGAGAGTGACATGGGCATCGGACGGGCCTTGGTCTTCGGGGTGCCGCAGTATAATACAGGGCCAGTTCTCAGCCGGAGCAGGCACGTGTCGAAACCCGCACAGCGAATCGAGCAGGACAGCATGGGGCCCGTGGCGATTCCCGCCGAGGCCCCCTGGGGCGCGCAGACCCAGCGCGCGGTCGACAACTTCAGGATCGCGGGTCGCCCGCTTCCCGCCGCATTCATCGAGGCCCTGGCCCAGGTCAAGGCGGCCTGCGCGGAGGTGAACCTGGAACTGGGCCACCTGGCGCCGGAACAGGCAGAGGCCATCGTTGCTGCCGCCGACACCATCACCCTGGGACATCGCGCGGACGCCTTCCCGGTGGACGTCTACCAGACCGGATCCGGTACCAGCACGAACATGAACATGAACGAGGTGATCAGTCACCTCGCCGCCCAGGCAGGCGCGACGGTGCATCCGAACGATCACGTGAACCGGGGGCAGAGCTCGAATGACGTGATCCCCACCGCAATCCACGTGGCCGCTGCACAGGCGCTGGAGCGGGACCTGCGCCCGGCGCTGCGGCACCTGATCGCGGCGATCGCCGGGCGGGAGCGGGAACTGTCGGGCGTGGTGAAGACCGGGCGCACGCATCTGATGGACGCGATGCCGCTGCGGATGGACCAGGAACTTTCCGGCTGGCGCACCCAGCTGGAGCTGGCCGATGCACGGCTGACCGACACCGAGCGCCGCCTGTGCAAACTCGCGATCGGTGCAACCGCAGTCGGCACCGGCATCAACGCCCCGGATTCGTTTGGCGAGAAGGTTGCGAAGCGCCTCGCGCAGCGTCTGGAATTGCCGTTCTCACGCCAGGACAACGGGTTCGCCGCTTTATCGAGCCAGGACACCGCGGCCGAGCTCTCGGGCCAGCTTCGCACGTTGGGCACCGCCGTGCTCAAGGTGGCGAACGACCTGCGCTGGATGAATTCCGGGCCACTGGCCGGCATCGCCGAGATCGCGCTTCCGGCACTGCAGCCCGGCAGCTCGATCATGCCCGGCAAGGTGAACCCGGTGATCCCCGAGGCGGCAATGATGGCTTGCGTGCAGGTGACCGGTCTGGACGCGGCGAACAGCCTGGCCGCGCAGTCAGGCAGTTTTCAGCTGAACGTGATGCTGCCCCTGATCGCCGACAATCTGCTGACGCAGATCCAGTTGCTCTCCGGTGCGATGCGACATCTCGCGGACAAGGCGATCGAAGGCTTCACCGTGAACCGCGGGCACATCGAGGAGGCGCTGAGCCGCAACCCGATCCTGGTGACCGCGCTGAATGACGAAATCGGCTACGAGGCCGGAGCCCGCATCGCCAAGATGGCGTATGCGTCGGGGCGTCCGATCCTGGACGTGGCCGCCGAGGAAACGGGGATCGAACGGCAGCGCCTGGCGGAGATGCTGGACCCTGCACGCCTCACCGGGCCGCGCTGAAGGTCTGACGCCCATCCCCACTCTCCCGATGAAGGGAGAGATGGGGCGGTCCGTCAGCCGGGTTGGTCAGGCGGCGAGCTGGCGGAGTACGTAGGGGAGGATGCCGCCATGGCGGAAGTAGTCGATTTCCTGCGGGGTGTCGATGCGGACGCGGGCCTGGAACTCGAGTTCCGAGCCGTCCTCGCGGGTGGCGCGCACGTTGACCTGGCTGGCCCGGCCTTCGTCGAGGCCCTCGATGGCGAAGACCTCGCGGCCGGTCAGGCCCAGCGATGCCGCATTGTCTCCGGGCAGGAACTGCAGCGGTAAGACGCCCATGCCGATCAGGTTGGAACGGTGGATGCGCTCGTAGCTCTCGACGATCACGGCCTTGACGCCCAGCAGCAGCGTGCCCTTGGCCGCCCAGTCGCGCGAGGAGCCGGTACCGTATTCCTGGCCGGCGATCACCACCAGCGGGGTTCCCTCTTCCTTGTAGCGCATCGCCGCATCGTAGATGGACATGGCCTCGCCGTCGGGCAGGTGCACTGTCACGCCGCCTTCGGTGCCCGGCGCGAGCAGGTTGCGCAGGCGCACGTTGGCGAAGGTGCCGCGCATCATCACCTCGTGGTTGCCGCGGCGTGAGCCATAGGAGTTGAAGTCGACTGGCTTCACGCCCTTGCTGGCCAGGTAGCGGCCGGCGGGACTGTCGGGGCGGATGGCGCCGGCCGGGGAGATGTGGTCGGTCGTCACCGAGTCGCCGAGCAGGGCCAGCACGCGCGCGCCCTTGATTTCGGTCAGCGGTGCCGGCGTCATGGTCATGCCGTCGAAGTAGGGCGGATTGCGTACGTAGGTGGAGTCGTCCTTCCAGTCGAAACGATCGCCTTCGGGCGAGGTCAGGCGCATCCAGCGGTCCTCCCCGCGGTAGACGTCTTCATAACTGCTCTTGAAGCTCTTGGCGGTGACGCTGCTGGTGACGACGGCCTGGATCTCGGCATTGCTGGGCCAGATGTCCTTGAGGTACACGGGCTGGCCCATGCTGTCCTCGCCGATCGGGTCGTTCAACAGGTCCTTGGTCATGGTGCCCGCGAGCGCATAGGCGACCACCAGGGGCGGCGAGGCGAGAAAGTTCATGCGCACCTCGGAGTGGATGCGCCCCTCGAAGTTGCGGTTGCCGGAGAGCACGGAACTGACGATCAGGTCGTCCTTCAGGACCGCCTGGCTGATCGATTCCGGCAACGGACCGGAGTTGCCAATGCAGGTGGTGCAGCCGTAGCCGACCACGTGGAAGCCCATGGCCTCCAGATCGGTCAGGAGTCCGGATTGCTCGAGGTATTCGGTGACCACCTTGGAGCCAGGAGCCAGCGAGGTCTTCACCCAGGGCTTGACCTTCAGGCCGCGTTCGCGCGCCTTGCGCGCCACCAGGCCGGCGGCCAGCATCACCGAGGGGTTGGAGGTGTTGGTGCAGGAGGTGATCGCCGCGATCACGATATCGCCATGGTCCAGGGAGAACTCCTGCCCGCCCATGCTGACCCGGGTCCGCCGCGGCATATCCTGCGCCTGTTGTTCCACGCCCACGGCGGTGTGCCCGCCCTCGGCCTCGAAGCGTTCGGCCTCGACCGGCTCGGACAGGGCGCTGGCACGCTCCTTCAGCAGGGTATCGATCATGGTGCTGACGCGAACGCCGGCCTCGCTGAGGCGGAGCCGGTCCTGCGGACGACGGGGTCCGGCCAGGCTGGGCTCCACGCTGGAGAGATCGAGTTCGAGGACGTCGGTGTAGCGGGCGTCGGGGGCATCGTCCTCGCGCCACAGGCCCTGTGCGCGGGCGTAAACCTCGACCAGGTCGATCTGGGCTTCATCGCGGCCGGTCAGGCGCAGGTATTCCAGCGTTTCGCCGTCGATGGGGAAGATGCCGCAGGTGGCGCCGTATTCCGGCGCCATGTTGGCGATGGTCGCGCGGTCCGCCAGCGGCAGGTCGGCCAGACCGGAACCGAAGAACTCGACGAACTTCCCGACCACGCCGTGCTTGCGCAGGATCTCGACGATCACCAGCACCAGGTCCGTGGCGGTGGCGCCCTCGGACAGCTTTCCGGTCAGCCGGAAACCGACCACCTGCGGGATCAGCATGGAAATCGGCTGGCCGAGCATCGCGGCCTCGGCTTCGATGCCGCCCACGCCCCAGCCGAGCACGCCGAGGCCGTTGATCATCGTGGTGTGGGAGTCGGTACCGACCAGCGTGTCGGGATATGCGCGGCAGCTTCCGTCGGGCCCTTCCTCCATGAACACGGTACGGGCGAGAAACTCGAGATTCACCTGGTGCACGATGCCGGTGTCCGGCGGTACGACCTTGAAGGTGGCGAAGGCCTGCTGGCCCCACTTCAGAAAGCTGTAGCGTTCGCGGTTGCGCGAGTACTCGAGTTCGGCATTCAGGTTCACGGCGTTCACGTTGCCGTAGGAATCCACCTGCACCGAGTGATCGATGACGAGTTCGGCGGGTTGCAGGGGGTTGATCTTCTCCGGATCTCCACCGAGGGCCACCATCGCGTCGCGCATCGCGGCGAGGTCGACGACCGCCGGTACGCCGGTGAAGTCCTGCAGCAGCACACGCGCGGGGCGGAACGCGATCTCCTGTGTCGGCTCAGCCTGCGGGTCCCAGTCGAGCAGGGCCTCGATGTCGCCGGCGCGGACCGTGCGGCCGTCCTCGAAGCGCAGCAGGTTTTCCAGCAGGATCTTGAGCGAGTAGGGGAGACTCGCCGCCCGGGGATCGTCGGTGATCGGCACGATACCGCACTCGCGGCCGCCTGCCTTCACGGTCTGGGTGTACTTGTCGGAGGTTGCGCTCATGGGGTCGGCTCCAGGTTTCAGTTGTTGAGTCGATGCAGCAGATCGCGGGCCTCATGGATCAGGCGGTTGCGTCCGAGGAGCAGCTTCCAGCGAGAGCCCCCGGCCTGGCGCCAGAGTACCGCGGCACGAATGCCGGCGAGCAGTGTCGCCCGGATGCGTGCGGCCACGTTGGGATTGGAGAGGTGGGTCTGTTCGCCCTGTACGATGATGCGAGGCCCGAGCTTGGAGATCGACTCCTGGTAGACGTCGGCCAGGCGGGCGATGACACTCTCATGGGTCATGTTGAAGTATTCGACCTGACGCTCGGCTGCCTTCAGCCCGTCACCCAGGGCCTCTAGCATGTCGGGACGTGCCTGCAGCTTGCGTTCAAGGAAAATCAGGCCGATCGCGTACCGGGTGATCTCCATGTCCGGGGGCTTTCCGCCGGACTTGAGTTGCACCTCGATCCGTTCCAGGCCGGTGCGCAGGTTGGCCTCTCCGCGGAAGATGTCCTGGGGCGCCTCCACGTCGAACGCGAACAGGCTGCCGATGAGGATCTCGAACTCGTGTTCGTCGCAGTGCCCCCGCCAGGCGAGATCCTTCACAATGGACGCGGCCTGGAAGATCGCGGCCAGGGCCAGGGTTCGGTTGTAGTCGGTGCGCTCCAAGAGTGGCGATTCTCGCGTCTGGGCCAGGGGATCGGGAGGCTACTATACCGGAAGAACGGCCCCGGGCCCCGTATCCCCGGCGGCGATGACGGCTCCGCCCAAGCACTCGCGGTCGCGGTAAAAGACGATGGACTGCCCTGGGGTGACGGCCCGTTGCGGGGTGGCGAAGTGCACCGAGAGGGAATCAGGGCCGGATGCCGCGATGCGGACCGGCTGCAGGGGCTGACGATGCCGGATGCGCGCCTGCAGGGGTTCTCCGGCTGCAGGCGGGTGCAGGATCCAGTGCGGTGCCTCGGTCACCAGGCTGCCGCTGAGCAGCAGCGGATGGTCGCTTTTCTGCGCGGCGATCAGCCGGTTGCGGTCCGTGTCCTTGGCCACCACGTACCAGGGCGACTCCCCGGCCCCCGCGACGCCGCCGATGCCGAGGCCCTGGCGTTGGCCCAGGGTATAGAACATCAGTCCCCGATGCCGGCCGATGACGCTACCTTCGGGGGTGCAGATGTCGCCTTCGGGCGCGCGCAGGTAGCGCGCGAGGAAATCCCGGAAACGCCGCTCGCCGATGAAGCAGATGCCGGTGCTGTCCCTGCGCGCGTGGTTGGGGAGCCCCATTTCGAGGGCCAGGCGGCGGACCTCCGTCTTCTGCAGCGGACCCAGGGGAAACAGCGCCGGTCGCAGCTGTTCCTGGGTCAGGCGGCAGAGGAAGTAGGTCTGATCCTTGTTTTCGTCGGCCGCGCGGAGCAGGCGTGAGCCATCGGTTTGATGCAGCGTGTCCGCGTAGTGCCCGCTGGCGACGTGGCTGGCACCCAGCCTCCGGGCGTGATCAAGCAGAGCGGGGAACTTGACCTCGCGATTACAGAGAATGTCCGGGTTCGGTGTTCGTCCCGCCCGGTATTCGGAGAGGAAGTGGGTGAAGACCCGATCCCAGTAATCGGCCGAATAATTGGCCTTGTGCAGCGGGATGCCGAGCACCGTGGCCACCTCGCGCGCCATGGCCAGATCGGCTTCGGCAGCGCAGTAGCCGGGTTCGTCGTCCTCCTCCCAGTTCTTCATGAACAGGCCCTCGACCCGGTAGCCCGCCGCGAGGAGGCGGGCGCCCGCCACCGCAGAGTCCACCCCGCCGGACAGACCCAGAATGACTCTGGCGGTGTCCGTCATGACGGGTTGGGGACCAGCGTGCCCACGCTTTCCAGCGGAAGCCGTATCCCGTTCTCGAAACGGAGTATGGAACGTTCCACCAGCGGGCTGCGCAGCCGCCAGTGCGTGGCGGCCTCCCCGGGAGTGAGCCAGTGGGTCGCCAGGATGGCTGGATCCTGCTCCCAGGGCGGAGGGAGTGGTCGGGTATCGCCGGTAAACGCGACCCGCAGGGTGACGGCGCCGTTCGGCAGCGGCAGGAGGTCGCAGCCCAGCCAGGCCGTGGGCAGGAAGTCGAGGCCGGTCTCCTCGCGCACCTCGCGGACCACCGCCTCCAGGAGATTCTCACCGGCCTCGAGGTGACCTGCGGGTTGATTCAGCACCCGGTGCCCGTCGATCCGTTCCTCGACGAAGAGATGACGGCCGCGCTCGGTGATCACGGCGGCGACGGTTACGTGGCAGCGCAGGCGGCCGGGCATGCAGGGTCCGTTTGGGTTTGGAGGAAAGCCATGGTCACGATGATAACGCGGGTCGAAATCGGCTGCCGTGTAGCCCGCGGCCGTTCTTGTATAATCCGGACGTCCGTCACCCCCTTCGCGACCACTGGAGCTCCCATGGCCTACGACCACATCAAGATTCCTTCCGGCGCCGAAACGATTGCTGTCGATTCCGAGGGTGTACTGCAGGTTCCGGATCGCCCGATCATTCCATTCATCGAAGGCGACGGTATCGGGGTCGATATCACGCCGGTGATGCGGAAGGTGGTCGACGCCGCTGTCGCCAAAGCCTACGGCGGCAAGCGTGAACTTGCCTGGATGGAGGTCTATGCGGGCGAGAAGGCAAACACCGTCTATGGCGCCAATACCTGGCTGCCGGAGGAGACGCTCGACGCGGTGAAGCATTTTGTCGTCTCGATCAAGGGTCCCCTCACCACCCCGGTCGGCGGCGGCATCCGGTCGCTGAACGTCGCGTTGCGGCAGCAGCTCGATCTCTTCGTCTGCCTGCGCCCGATCCGCTACTACGCTGGGACCCCAAGCCCCCTCAAGGAACCGGAAAAGACCGACATGGTGATCTTCCGCGAGAACTCGGAGGACATCTATGCCGGGATCGAGTACGAGGCCGGCAGCGACGAGGTGCGCAAGGTCATCGAATTCCTACAAAAGGAAATGGGCGTGACCAAGATCCGGTTCCCGGATACCGCCGGCATCGGGATCAAGCCGGTTTCCAGCGAGGGCACCAAGCGGTTGGTCCGCAAGGCGATCCAGTACGCGATCGACAATGACCGCGCCTCGGTGACGCTGGTGCACAAGGGCAATATCATGAAATTCACCGAAGGGGCCTTCAAGAACTGGGGCTACGAACTGGCGCAGGAGGAGTTCGGCGCCGAGGAGATCGACGGCGGTCCCTGGTGCAGCTTCGACAATCCCCGCACAGGCAGGGAGATCGTGATCAAGGACGTGATTGCCGACGCCTTCCTGCAGCAGATCCTGCTGCGACCCGATGAGTATGATGTGATCGCGACGCTGAACCTGAACGGCGACTACATCTCCGATGCGCTGGCGGCGCAGGTGGGCGGCATCGGGATCGCCCCGGGTGCCAATCTGTCGGACACCGTGGCGATGTTCGAGGCCACGCACGGTACCGCGCCGCGCTACGCCGGGCAGGACAAGGTGAACCCTGGCTCGCTGATTCTGTCTGCGGAAATGATGCTGCGGCATATGGGCTGGGTCGAGGCCGCGGATCTGATCGTCAAGGGAATGGCCGGGGCCATCAGCGCGCGGACGGTGACGTACGACTTCGCGCGACTAATGCCGGACGTCGAGCCGGTCTCATGCTCCGGCTTCGGCGCGGCCCTGATCGAGCACATGAACAACGAAGGGGGATAGGAATTGCGGTCTCTTTGTCTATGCAGAGGAACTCGTGACACTGTCGAGACGGTCAGGTGGACCTGGCCGGTGAACCGAGCGACCCATGAGTGATACGAAGCACAAGACAGGACAGGATGAATCCGTCGCTGTGGACGAGTCCCGTCCGGAACTCAAGCCGCCGCGAAGGTTCAAGGTGGTATTGATGAACGACGATTACACCCCGATGGAATTCGTGGTGGAGGTCCTGGAAACCTTCTTCTCGATGGACCGGGAGAAGGCCACACGGGTGATGCTGCATGTGCACACCCGGGGCAAGGGCGTCTGTGGCATCTTCAGCCGCGACGTTGCCGAGACCAAAGTGGCCCAGGTCAACGATTACGCTCGTCACCGCCAGCATCCGCTGCTATGTTCGATGGAGGAGGCCTGACCGCCATGCTTGACCGCGAACTCGAATTCAGTCTCAACCTGGTGTTCAAGGACGCCCGGGAAAAACGGCACGAATTCGTGACCGTCGAACACCTTCTGGTGGCCTTGATCTCCAACCCCAGCGCGGCGATGGTCCTGCGTGCCTGTGGCGCCGACCTGGATCGAATCCGGGCGGAACTGGATGCCTGGCTGGATGCGAATACGCCGCGCATCCCGCCGCGCGACGGCCGCGAGACGCAGCCGACGCTCGGATTCCAGCGTGTGCTGCAGCGGGCGGTCTTTCACGTCCAATCCAGCGGCCGCAAGGAGGTCAGCGGGGCCAATGTGCTGGTTGCGCTCTTCGGCGAGCAGGACAGCCATGCGCTGCACCTGTTGTCCCAGCAGGACATCCAGCGGCTCGACGTGGTTAATTTCCTGTCTCACGGGATCTCCAAGGTCGCGGACGAGGATCCCGGTCAGGTCCAGCCGGGTCCCGCCGATCCCGGGGGTAGCCAGGCGGGTGCGGGCGGCGAGGAAGGCGAGGGCAAGCAGAACGCTCTGACCTTGTATGCAACGAATCTGAACGCCCGGGCCGCCCGCGACGAGATCGACCCCCTGATCGGGCGCGAGCACGAGATCGAGCGCACCATCCAGATCCTGTGCAGGCGGCGCAAGAACAACCCGCTGCTGGTCGGCGAGGCCGGAGTGGGGAAGACCGCGATCGCCGAGGGTCTCGCCAAGCGGATCGTCGATCACGAGGTCCCCGAGGCCATCGAGAAGGCGACGGTGTTCGCCCTGGACCTCGGTGCCCTGGTGGCCGGAACCAAGTACCGCGGCGATTTCGAGAAGCGGCTGAAGGGCGTGCTGGCGCAGCTGAAGCGGCAGCCCGGCGCGGTGCTCTTCATCGACGAGATCCATACCATCATCGGTGCGGGGGCGGCATCGGGTGGGGTGATGGACGCGTCCAACCTGATCAAGCCGATGCTGGCCAGCGGCGAGTTGAAGTGCATCGGTTCCACCACCTACCAGGAATACCGCGGCATCTTCGAAAAGGACCGCGCGCTGGCCCGGCGCTTTCAGAAGATCGACGTCCCCGAACCCTCGGTGGACGAGACGTTCCAGATCCTTGCCGGCCTGAAGTCGCGCTTCGAGGCGCACCACAACGTGCGCTTCACCCGGCCGGCGCTGCGGGCGGCCGCCGAACTGGCAGATCGCTACATCACCGACCGTTTCCTGCCGGACAAGGCGATCGACCTGATCGACGAGGCCGGTGCACACCGGCAGCTGCAGCCGTCGGCCCAGCGGAAGAAGACCATCAGCGTGCAGGATATCGAGGCCATCGTAGCCAAGATCGCGCGCATTCCGCCGAAGTCGGTTTCCACCAGCGATGTCGAAATCCTGCGCAACCTCGAGCGCGACCTGAAGATGGTCGTGTTCGGCCAGGATCCGGCCATCGAGAGCCTCGGTACCGCGATCAAGATGGCGCGCTCAGGTCTGGCGGACCAGGGAAAGCCGATCGGCTCGTTCCTGTTCACCGGCCCGACGGGCGTCGGCAAGACCGAGGTGACCAAGCAGCTGGCGCGTGTCCTGGGGATCGAATTGGTGCGCTTCGACATGTCGGAGTACATGGAACGGCACACGGTCTCACGGCTGATCGGCGCGCCTCCGGGCTACGTCGGTTATGACGAGGGCGGCTTGCTGACCGACTCCATCCTGAAGCATCCCCACGCCGTTCTGCTGCTCGATGAGGTCGAGAAGGCCCATCCCGATGTGTTCAACCTGCTGCTGCAGGTGATGGACCACGGGACGTTGACCGACACCAACGGCCGCAAGGTCGACTTCCGTAACGTCATCGTGGTGATGACCAGCAACGTCGGTGCGGAAATGGCCAGCCGTCCTTCGATGGGGTTCACCCAGCAGGACCATTCGACCGACGCAATGGAGGTCCTGAAACGCACCTTCAGTCCCGAGTTCCGCAACCGCCTGGACGGGATCATCCAGTTTGCAGCGCTGGACGAGGCCACCATCCTCGGTGTCGTGGACAAGTTCCTGGTGCAGCTGCAGGCCCAGTTGGACGAGAAGAAAGTGGTGCTCACGGTGACGCCGGAAGGCCGCGCCTGGCTGGCGGAGCACGGGTACGATGCCAAGATGGGCGCGCGTCCCATGGCGCGGACCCTGCAGGAATACATCAAGAAGCCGCTGGCCGAGGAGATCCTGTTCGGGCGGCTGATGAAGGGCGGCGGAGAAGTGGTCGTCCGGCTGGGCGAGGACGGGCTGGTGCTGGACATCCGGGAGCCGGCCGTCTCCTGATGCGGAAGCGGGTCCGGGGAACCGGATCCGCTTTACTTGTTGCGGTAGACGATGCGTCCCTTGCTGAGATCGTAGGGGGTCATCTGCACAATCACCTTGTCGCCCCGAAGGATACGGATGTAGTGCTTGCGCATCTTTCCCGAGATGTGCGCGGTGATCACGTGACCGTTTTCCAGTTCGACGCGAAACATCGTGTTGGGCAGCGTCTCGACAATGGTCCCTTCGAGTTCGATCTCGTCTTCCTTCGCCATGCAGTTCCTCTTAGATGTGACACAGGAGGCGACATTATGCGGATGCGTGGCGGGAACTCAAGCGCGACGCCCCTGTAGCGCGGTATTTGCGGGGATTCGCACCCGTCGCGGCAGTGCCGCGGACGCGTTGCGTCTTCCCTTCGGGCGCATCAGCCGTCGAGCGAATGACCGGTGTTTGCCGCTCGGGAATTGATCGGCATACACTACGCCAGTCTTGGATGGATCAGGTCAGCCATGGAATCACAGTGGGCAGTCATGTTCCCGGGTCAGGGATCGCAGTCGGTGGGCATGCTGGGCGAACTGGGCTCGAAGCATTCCATCGTTCGCGAGACGTTCGCGGAGGCCTCCGAGGTCCTCGGCATGGATCTCTGGGATCTGTGCCAGAACGGACCCGTGGAAACCCTCAACCGCACGGAATACACCCAGCCCGCGATGCTTGCGGCCGGAGTCGCTGCCTGGCGCGTGCTGACTGGGGCAACGCAGGCCCGTCCCGGCATGCTGGCGGGTCACAGCCTCGGCGAGTACAGCGCCCTGGTGGCGGCGGACGCGCTGGATTTCTCCGCTGCCGTGGGCCTTGTCGCCGAGCGCGCTGCGGCGATGCAGGGAGCCGTACCCGAG
The DNA here is from genome assembly GCF_007692535.1 of Thioalkalivibrio sp. GTDB lineage: Bacteria > Pseudomonadota > Gammaproteobacteria > Ectothiorhodospirales > Ectothiorhodospiraceae > Thioalkalivibrio. Next base: position 42,070 of record NZ_REBW01000075.1, read on the forward strand.
GGCCACGGCGCGATGGCGGCCATCCTGGGCATGGATGATGCCGCCGTGCTGGCCCTGTGCGCCTCTGAATCGGGACCCGACGTCCTCGAGGCAGTGAACTTCAATTCGCCGGGACAGGTGGTCATCGCCGGTTCGGCCGCCGCGGTCGAGCGTGCCATTGCCGCCGCACCGGGCGCCGGCGCCAAGCGGGCCCTGCGTCTCCCGGTCTCGGTGCCCTCGCACTGCGCATTGATGCGGCCCGCTGCAGAGCGGCTGATGGCCAAGCTCGAAGCGACAGAACTGCGCCTGCCGAGGATTCCGGTGCTGCACAATGTCAGCGCCGGGCCGGTCGATTCCACCACCGAACTGCGCGCGATCCTGGCCGAGCAGCTGTTCCGTCCGGTGCGCTGGGTCGAAACGATCCAGGCGATGCGCGCGGGTGCGGTTGAGGTGCTGGTGGAGGCCGGGCCGGGACGCGTGCTGACGGGGCTGGCCAAGCGCATCGACCGGGACCTGCTGTTGCTCGAGGTCAGTGACGAAGCCAGCCTGGCGAAGACCCTTGATGTGCTGAACACCTGATGGGCGCCGGCGTGCCAAAGATCAACCGACGACGCAAAGCGAGAAGGAAGGCGACAGATGTCTGAAACGAGAGGTGCAGCCCTGGTCACCGGCGCGAGCCGCGGCATCGGTGCCGCCATTGCCCGACGCCTGGCCGACGACGGCTGGAAGGTCGTCGGAACCGCCACGTCGGCCAAGGGCGCTGAGATCATCTCGTCCGCACTGGGCGATGTCGGCGGTCGTGGAATCGTTCTGAACGTGACCGATTCCGACTCGGTGCAGCGGGCCCTGGAGGACATCCAGGGGCACGAAGGCGCGATCGAGGTGCTGGTCAACAACGCGGGCATTACCCGCGACAACCTGTTGATGCGGATGAAGGACGATGAGTGGGACAGCGTCATCGAAACCAATCTCTCCGCAGCGGCACGGCTCACCCAGCGCCTCCTCAAGGGCATGATGAAGGCCCGGCGGGGACGCATCATTCTGATCGGCTCGGTGGTCGGTTCCAGCGGCAATGCCGGCCAGGCCAACTATGCGGCCGCCAAGGCGGGTCTGGCCGGGTTCGCGCGCGCCCTTGCGCGTGAGGTGGGCAGCCGCAACATCACCGTGAACACCGTGGCACCGGGATTCATCGATACCGACATGACGAAGGAGTTGGCCGAGGCAACGCGGGCCAAACTGCTGGAGGGCATTCCGCTGGGACGCCTGGGACAGCCCGGGGAGATTGCGGCGGCCGTGTCGTTTCTTGCCTCTCCTGAAGCCGGTTACATCACGGGCGAGACCCTGCACGTCAACGGGGGCATGTTCATGCATTGATGGCCGTCCGGGGGATTTTCGGGCCGGTTTGGCACCGGAATCGACCGTCGCCCGGGTGGGTTGCGGGCCGGTCCTGGGCCGCACTGGATCGAACCGGTTCTTTTCACTAGAATGGCGCTCGCAAATTGACCGCCACACACCCAAAGGGGATGTCGTACATGAGTAGCATTGAAGAACGCGTCAAGAAGATCGTCGTTGAACAGTTGGGTGCCAAGGAAGAGGACGTCACCAACACGGCCTCTTTCGTCGATGACCTCGGCGCCGATTCGCTGGACACCGTCGAGCTGGTCATGGCCCTCGAGGAGGAATTCGAAACCGAAATACCGGACGAACAGGCGGAAAAGATCACCACCGTCCAGCAGGCCATCGATTACATCCAGGCGAACATGAAGGACTGAGGAACGCCGGCCCCCGGCCGTTCCAGTGGGCTGAAAGGCCAGGGCCGCTCGCGTCCGACCGCGGTGGCCCTTGCTTTGTTGCGTTTTGAGGGAGAATTCAATTGTCTAAGCGTCGTGTGGTGGTTACAGGGCTGGGTATCGTTTCCCCGGTGGGCTCCACGGTGAAGACGGCCTGGGAGAATATTGTCGCCGGCAAGAGCGGCATCACGCCGATCGATGTCTTCGATGCCTCGGCCATGCCGGTCCGCATTTCCGGCGCGGTGCGGGACTTCAATGCCGACGATTACGTCCCCACGAAAGAGCAGAAGAAGATGGACACCTTCGTGCTCTACGGCCTGGGGGCGGGTATCCAGGCACTGGACGACTCCGGGTTGGAGGTCACGGAGGCCAATGCCGAGCGCATCGGGGTGGCGCTGGGCTCCGGTATCGGCGGCCTGCCTTACATCGAACGTTCCTACGCGGCCTACCTGAAGGGGGGGCCGCGCAAGATCTCTCCGTTCTTTGTGCCCAGTGCCATCATCAACATGGTGGCAGGCAATCTGTCCATCATGCGCGGGCTCAAGGGTCCGAACATCTCGATCGTTTCGGCCTGCGCCACGGGGACCCACAATATCGGGGACGCCGCGCGCATGATCGCCTACGGCGACGTGGACGCGATGCTCGCCGGCGGTGCCGAGATGGCAACGACCCCCCTGGGGATCGGCGGCTTTGCCGCGGCCCGCGCGCTGTCGACCCGCAATGACGATCCCGAACGTGCCTCGCGTCCCTGGGATCGCGATCGGGACGGATTCGTGCTCAGCGACGGTGCCGGGGTGATGATGCTGGAGGAGTACGAACACGCCAAGGCCCGCGGTGCACGGATTTACGCGGAGCTTGCGGGTTTCGCCTGGAACTCGGATGCCTATCACATGACTTCGCCGTCGCAGAACGGCGAGGGTGCGGCGGCCTGCATGGTGAAGGCCATGAAGGACGCCGGGGTGGATCCAACCGAGGTCGGTTACATCAATGCCCACGGGACCTCCACGCCAGCCGGGGACCTCGCGGAGACCCACGCAACGAAACTGGCAATGGGTGACCACGCGAAGAAGGTCTTCGTGAATTCCACCAAGTCGATGACCGGTCACCTGCTTGGGGCTGCGGGCGGGATCGAGGGGCTGTTTTCGGTGCTGGCCCTTTATCACAAGATTTCGCCTCCCACGATCAATCTCGACAATCCAGGCGAGGGTTGTGATCTGGACTACGTTGCGCACGAGGCGCGCGACATGGATACCAGGGTGGCGCTGTCCAACTCCTTCGGGTTCGGGGGTACCAACGGGACCCTGCTGTTCCGCTCGCTGTAAGGGCAACCATGTCCGTCCGGCCCCTCGCGGCGGGCGTGGATCTCCTTGCCCTGGCCCGGGCCTATCCGGAGCGTTATCCGCACTTCCTGGATACTGCGCTGATCGGCCAGGCGCCGGCGCGATTCTCCATCCTGTTTGCGTTCCCAGGCTCGACCATCGTCGGCAGCGGGGCGACCGTTCTGGACCACCTGCAACAACTCGGTCCGTTCGACGTGATGCAGGCGGAGACGGGGCACCTGGAATTACCGTTTCTGGGTGGATGGTTCATCTACCTGGGGTACGAACTGGCGTGGGACATCGAACCCACGTTGGGGCAGTGCACGCAGGATCCCTGGCTTCCGACGGCCCTGGCAACATATTTTCCGGCCGCGGTAATCGAGGACCACAGGGAACATCGCAGCTTCTTCGTTGACGATGGTTCTGCACCCGGACGCTGGGAGCATCTCCATCAGGATCTGGCCGCTCTGAGCGAACCCCTGGAACCGGGGCCTCAGCCCGGGCTGAGCGTGACGGAGGAGGATCCGGAGCGCTATCTCGCTGCAGTACGGCGTGCCCTGCGGTACATCCGCGACGGTGATTGTTTCCAGGCCAATCTGTCGCGCGAGTGGCGCATCCACGCAGTTGACAGCATCGATACGCCGGACCTCTATCAGCGGCTCCGGCGCGCCAATCCGGCGCCATTCGCAGCCTGGCTGCGCCTGCCCGGGGCGGAGATCATGAGTTCGTCGCCCGAGCGGCTGGTCAGTGTTCGAGGGGGCGTCGCCGAGACGCGACCGATCGCGGGCACGCGGCGCAGAGACCGGGAAGTGATCAAGGATCAGGAATTGGTGAACGACCTCAGAATCAATGCGAAGGAAAAGGCCGAGCACGTGATGCTGGTCGATCTGGAGCGGAATGACCTCGGCCGGGTCTGTCAGCCCGGGACGGTCAGCGTCCCCGAGTTCATGACGATCGAGAGCTATCGGCGGGTCCATCACATCGTGTCCGCGGTCCGTGGGCGTCTGCGCGCCGGGGCCACGCCGGCGGATCTGATCCGTGCCACCTTTCCCGGCGGCACCATCACCGGCTGTCCGAAGATCCGCAGCATGCAGATCATCCATGAGTTGGAGGGCGGCGCGGCACGGGGCGCCTACACCGGTTCCTGCGGCTACATCAGCCGGCACGGGGCGATGGACACCAATATCCTGATCCGCACTCTGGTCGTCCGCGATGGAGAGATCCGCTTCCGCACCGGGGCGGGTATCGTCGCCGACTCGGACCCCGAGGCAGAACTCCAGGAGACCCGACACAAGGCGCACGGACTCCTGGATGCACTGCGGCGATGACGATCCTGGTCAACGGCGAGCGTGGCAATCGGATCGATCCGAGTGATCGTGGCCTCCAGTTCGGGGACGGGGTGTTCGAGACGCTGCGCCTCGAGGCCGGCCGCCCCGTGCTGTGGGAGCGTCACTGGGCGAGGCTGTGCCGGGGCCTCGAGGGCCTGGGGATCCCGCGGCCGCGCGAGCAGGACTGCCTCGATGACCTTCGGGCGGTGGCCGGATCGCCCAGGGCCCTGGCAAAGCTCATCGTTACGCGTGGGCCCGGTCCGCGCGGCTATGCGATACCGGAGCGGGTCCAGCCCACGCGGATCGCGATGGGGGGAGCCCCGTTGGCGGTTCCCGACGAGGGGCACATACTGCGCCTTGGGGTTTGCAGCACACGAACGGGTCGCAGTCCCCTTCCGGGCTGCAAGCATCTGAATCGTCTGGAGAATGTGCTGGCGCGGCGCGAGTGGGGTGCGGACTGGGATGAAGGTCTGATGCTGGACGGGGGCGGCAACGCTAGCTGTGCCACCCAGAGCAATGTCTTCATCCTGGAGGGCGGTTGCCTGCTGACCCCGCGCGTGGACGAGTTTGGTGTCGCGGGAACGCGGCGGGGCTGGTTGCTGGAACACGCGTCGCGCGCCGGGCTGGTGGTCCAGGAGGCAAGACTGTCCCTGGAACGGGTGCAGGCTGCGGAGGGCATCTTCCTCAGCAACAGCCGGATCGGGCTGAGACGGGCCCTCCTGGTCGGGCAGCGTGATAGGGTGGCCGGCGGCGGGCAGGCGTCGCCTGCCCTGGCCATGGTTTCTGCGCTCGGAGCGGAATTGAATGCGTTGGCTTAGTCTTATCTTCCTTGTTCTGCTGATCATCGCCACGCTCGCGGGCGCCCACCTGGCGAACACCTATCAGAAACAGGTGTTTCAGCCCCTGGAACTCGAGCGCGATGAGATCCTGGTGGTGCGCCCGGGGCAGGGCTTCCGCCAGATCAACCGGGAACTCGTCGACCGGGGTTGGGTAAGGCACCCATGGATGCTCGAGATCCACGCCCGCTACCACGGGATCGCGGGTCGCCTGCAGGCCGGCGAGTACGAAGTGCCTGCCGACATGACGCTGGCGACGCTTCTCGACAACATGGCGCGTGGTGTTGTCGTGCGGCACAGGCTGACGGCCCCCGAGGGGTGGACGGCCCGTCAGTTCCTGGAGGCGGTTCAGGCACATCCGGCCCTGCGACCCATGCCCGAGCCCGCGGATCTCGAGACGGTGATGGCGGAGCTGGGCAAGCCGGACATGCATCCGGAGGGTTGGTTCCTTCCCGATACCTACGTCTTCGGTCGCGACACACCGGCCATTCAGGTGCTGAAGATGGCTCATGAGGCCTTGAACCGCCAGCTTGAACAGGCCTGGACCGCGCGTGTCGAGGATCACCCGCTCGAGACTCCGTACGAGCTGCTCATCCTCGCGTCGATCATCGAGAAGGAGACGGGCCAGGCGGAGGAACGCGGCCTGGTCGCCGGTGTCTTCGTCAACCGGGTGCGCCGGGGGATGCGCCTGCAGACAGATCCGACCCTGTTGTATGCGCTGGAGCCGGGGGCTACCCGCCTCACCCGCGCGGAGCTGCGTCGTGACCATCCCTACAACACCTATACCCGGGATGGTCTGCCGCCGACACCGATCGCGCTGCCGGGCCTCGCGTCGATCCGGGCTGCCGCCAATCCGGCGGAGACTGAGGCGCTCTTCTTCGTTTCCCGCAAGGACGGTACGCACGCGTTCTCGAAGACCTACGCGGAACATCGCGCCGCCGTGATCAAATATCAGCTGGGTGGCGACGCGAGCCGCTACGGGGCGCGGCGGTGAAGCCGTCGGTGCGCGGCCGCTTCATCACCTTCGAGGGCATCGAGGGCGCCGGAAAATCCACGCAGCTTGAACGCCTGCATCGCCGGCTGCGGGACGAGGATACGCGGGTGGTGCTGACCCGCGAACCCGGGGGGACAGCGCTCGGCGAACGGCTGCGCGGGCTGCTGCTCGATCCCGAGGTCGGTGCGATGGCGGCGGAGACCGAACTGCTGCTGATCTTCGCCGCGCGCGCCCAACACCTGCGCGAGGTCATCGAGCCGGCGTTGGCGCAGGGCGCCTGGGTCCTCTGTGACCGCTTCACCGACGCCAGTTTTGCCTACCAGGGCGCGGGACGGGGCCTGGGAGCCGAACGGGTCGCCGTGCTGGAGACCTGGCTGCAGGGCGATTTTCGTCCCGACCTGGTGCTGCTGTTCGACGTGTCTCCGCAGGTCGGGCTGGAGCGGGCTCTGACCCGCGGCAAACGGGATCGCATCGAAAGTGAGGATATGGCGTTCTTCGAACGTGCCCGTAGCGCCTATCTGCAGCGGGCCCGGGCGGACGCGGGACGTTACCGGGTCATCGACGGTGCCGCTGAACTGGAAACGGTGGGTGCCCAGGTCGACCGGGTTTGGGACACCTGGCGGCGGGGAATGGACGGATAAGAGCCTAACCATGAACAACCTCTCATCCGACGGCGGACCGCTTGCTTTCCCACCCTGGCTACGCGCGCCGCTGGCTGGCCTGGTCGCGCTGGTGCAGACGCGACAGCCGCCCCCGGGGCTGCTCGTGGCGGGCCCCGACGGCGTGGGCAAGGGCCTGCTGGTCCGGACCTTCCTGCAACGAGTCGCCTGCAAGAAGGCGTCCGAAGACGTCTTCCCCTGCGGAAGCTGCAATGGCTGTCGCAGTTTTCTAAGCGGCAGCCACGCTGAAATCCTGGAAGTCACTCCGGAGGAGCCCGGCAAGGAAATCCTCGTCGACCGGGTCCGCAGCGTGATCGATTTCCTCTCGCTCAGTCGCAGCGGCCCGGCGCGTTTGGTGTTCATCGAGCCGGCCGAGTCGATGAACGTGAACGCCGCCAATGCCTTGCTGAAGACCCTGGAGGAACCGCCGGAAGGAGCGATGGTTGTGCTGGCCGCGGCGCGTCCGGCGCGGCTTGCGCCAACGATACGCAGCCGCTGCCAGCGCCTGCGTATTCCATCGCCGGATCCCGCACTGGTGCGCCAGTGGCTCGCGCCGATGGCGGGGCAGGGACTCACGGTGGACGAGGCGCTGGCGGCCAGCCTGAATCGGCCGATGGCGGCGCGGGCGCTGCTCGATGATCCGGTCGCAATCGACATCTGGCGCCAGGATCGCGAGGCACTCGGGATGCTGCTGGAGAGTGCATCGCCGTTTCCCGTGGCCACGCGTTTCCAGGCCTGTGATCTCGGCTCGCTACTGCCCCGTTTGCAGCGGCTTCTGGTTTCCGCTCAGGCGTACCTGTTGACCGAACAGCCGGATGCGTTCGGGCGGCTGTTCGAACGGGGGGCGCTGGAGCGCTTCGCGCGCAATCGCGGCCTGCAGGAACTGTCCCGCCTGTTCCAGGACTCGCTGCAGTGGCACCGTGATCTGCCGACCGCGTTGAACCCGCAGTTGCGCTGTGAGCACATGGTGCTGCGCCTCTGGCGGCGGGGCTCCTGATGGCATTTTCGCATTGCCGTCGATGGGACTGGCACTGCGGGAAGCAAAACGGCCATAATTATAAATTGGGGCTAGTTCAGGTGTATCGCAACCGAGCGGTCCCGGCGCAATCTGGTGACCGTAATGTACAGTGATGTGGTGGAGACGAGATGACGGCACCCACACGAGGCCGCATTCTGACCCTGGCGATCCGGGAAAAATCGGCGCTGTTCGCGGCCTACATGCCCTTTGTGGCCAATGGTGGGCTGTTTATTCCCACTGAAAAACCCTTCAGACTTGGCGACGAGGTGTTCGTGCTGCTGTCCCTGCTCGATGAGTCCGAGCGGATTCCGGTGCCTTGTCAGGTCGTCTGGATCACCCCCGCCCGTGCCCAGGGCAACCGTTCCCGCGGGATCGGTGTTCAGTTCAGCCCGAGCGACAAGGGTGCGACGCGGCGCCTGATCGAGACCCATCTGGGCGGCATGCTGAAGTCCACCGGGCGTACCCACACGCTCTGAATGAACAGGCCTGCCAAGGCGCGCGTGCCTTCCTACTTGGACCCCGCACCCTCCGCCACCAGCGCCAGTGCCTCGTCCAGGGCATCCAATGGCAGATAGAAGTGCGGCGAGAAGCGTATGCCGCCGCCCCGCTGTGCGCACAGGACACCGGCGTCCTGGAGTCGCCGGAACACGGCTTCCGTTTCTCCGCGAGTCGGGCGGAAGGTGAGGATGCCCGCGTGCCTGGCCGGGGGAGTCAGGATCTCGCAGCCCAGTGACCGGAGCCCGTCGTGCAGGTGCTGCCAGCGGTCATCGATCGCCGCCGCGATCGGTTCCGGCCCCACCTCGAGTAGCAGTGACAGGCTGGCATGCAGGGCATGGATGCCGAGCAGGTTGGGGCTCCCCGGTTCGAACCGGCGCGCATCTTCGGCCACGATGAGCGCTTCACTGCTGTAGTCGCCCGAATCGGCCAGCATGTGCCAGCCGAATTCCTGCAGGATGAGGCGGTCCCGCAGCTCGGGACGGACATAGAACAGCGCGATACCCTCGGGTGCGAGCAGCCACTTGTGTGCATCCGCCATCACGAAATCGGCCTGCACCGCCCGGGCGTCGAAGGGCAGGGCGCCCAGATGCTGAATGGCGTCCACGCAGAACAGGATGCCCCGGCCGCGCAGGGACGTGCCCAGGCGCTGGAGGTCCATGCGCAGCCCGCTGGCGAACTGCACCGCGCTGCAGGAGAGCAGGGTGGTCCGGTGGTCGCAGGCGGCGAGCAGCGCGTCTTCCGGAGCATCAAAGGGGAGTTCCACCTCGCGCACCTCCAGTCCGAAACGCTCCGCCGCCATCAGCCAGACGACACGGTTGGAGGGGAACTCGCCACGCGGGATGACGATGTTCCGGCCTGCTAACCAGGGCAGTCCGAAGGCGACGATCGACAGGGCCTCCGAGGTGTTCTTCACGAAGGCGATGTCGGCTGCATCGTCGGCGCCGATCAGGGCTTGCGCGAGCCCGCGTGTCGCTGCCTCGACCTTGAGCCACTGCGCATAGTGGCGTGAACCGGAGATCGCGTTTTCCCGTGCAAAGGCCGTCACCGCCTCAGCAGTGCGCAACGGCCAAGGACCCACTGCGGCGTGGTTCAGGTGGATGATGTCCTGATGCGGAAATTCCGGATGCATGACGGCCTCCAGTGGATTTCCAGACAGCCTGTCATATCCGGGCCGCAGGTCAAGCCGGAACCCGGCCGGGGGACTATTTCGGGCGGGCCACGGCATGCCGGCCTGAAACCATCCGGAACGGTTCATGTTCTGAAGGGTTGCCCAGCCGGGTTCCGCTTGCTACCGTGCCCTGTCGTTTTTTCGCAAAACTATTTTGCGACCACGTTGTTCCGGCACCGGTCCGCGACCGGCTTCAGGCATTGGGCCTGACCGCGCCCCTGTGCGCCGCGCACCTTTTTTTCCATGCAGGAGGAACTGGATGAATTCAGTTCTGAGATTCTTTCGTGATCCCGATCTGGGGACGATCGAAGCCCGTAGTTTCAAGGTCTTCAACGAACGTACTCTGGATCGCATCGACGCGCTCGCCGGCATCTCCGAGGAGATGCGATTCGAGATGCAGGTCGTATCCAGCGTGCTCCCGTTTCGCGTGAACCAGTACGTCATCGAAGAGCTCATCGACTGGTCCAATGTGCCCGATGATCCGATTTTCCAACTCACGTTCCCGCAGCGCGGCATGCTGGAACCCGAGGCCTTCGCGCGCATGGCTGCGCTGCATGAGAGCGGGGCAGAGCGTGGGGCGATCGTGGCGTTGGCCCGGCAGCTGCGAGAGGGTCTCAACCCACACCCCGCGGGGCAGCTGGCAATGAACCGGCCGCGGGATTTCGCCGGCAACATCGTCGACGGCCTGCAGCACAAGTACCGCGAAACGGTGCTGTTCTTCCCCAGCCAGGGACAGACCTGCCACAGCTATTGCACCTTCTGCTTCCGCTGGGCGCAGTTCGTGGGCGACAAGGAACTCCGTATCGCCTCCAGCGAGACAGAAACCATGCTGGGCTACCTCAGGGCGCACCGCGACGTTTCGGATCTCCTGATCACGGGCGGGGACCCGTTGGTGATGAAGACCCGGAACCTCGCCCAATACCTGGAACCGCTGCTGGCCCCGGCGTATGACCACATCCAGACCGTGCGCATCGGTACCAAGGCCCTGAGCTTCTGGCCCTACCGGTTCGTGACCGACAACGACGCCGATGATCTCCTGAGGCTGCTGGAACGCATGGTCGATGCCGGCAAGAATGTCGCCGTGATGGCCCATTACAATCACTGGTGGGAGATGGATACACCCATCGCACGGGCAGCGATCCGTCGCCTCCGGGAGACCGGCGTGACCATCCGGTCCCAGGGTCCGTTGCTGGCCCACATCAACGATCGGGCCGAGGACTGGGCGCGGCTCTGGCGCGAACAGGTGCGTGTCGGCATCCATCCCTATTATCTGTTCGTGGAACGCGACACCGGGGCGAGAAGGTATTTCGAGGTGCCGCTGGCGCGGGCCTGGGAAATCTACCGCGACGCCATGCAGTCCGTCTCCGGTTTGTCGCGCACGGCGCGGGGGCCGTCGATGAGCGCGGGGCCGGGCAAGGTCGAGGTGCAGGGCGTGACGGAAATCCAGGGCGAGAAGGTCTTCGCCCTGCGCTTCCTCCAAGGGCGCAACCCGGACTGGGTGCAGCGGCCGTTCTTTGCCCGCTTCGATCCCGAGGCGACCTGGCTGGACCAGCTGCGGCCCGCCTTCGGCGAAGAACGGTTCTTCTTCGAGGACGAATACGCATCGATGCTCCCCGCGGCCTGAGCGGGGGCGTTACAATCCGCGCATGGATGCGCTCACGCTGAAACGCCGCGATCTCGCCGCCCTCTGGCACCCCTGTACCCAGATGAAGGACTACGGGGAGGAGGGCACCCTGCCGATGCTGGCCATCCGCCGGGGTGCGGGGGTCTGGCTGGAGGACTTCGACGGAAACCGGTACCTGGATGCGATCAGCTCCTGGTGGGTGAACCTGTTCGGGCACGCGAACCCCACGATCAATGCCGCGATCCGCGACCAGCTCGACCAGCTGGAACACGTGATCCTTGCCGGCTGCACCCACGAGCCGGTGGTGCAGCTCTCCGAACGCCTGATCGCACTGACCCCCGAGCCCCTGAAACGCTGCTTCTTCGCCGACAACGGCAGCGCCGCCGTCGAGGTGGCATTGAAGATGAGCTTCCACTTCTGGAAAAACCGCGGGCACCCGGAGAAGCAGCGCTTCATCTGCCTGAGCAACAGCTACCACGGCGAGACGCTGGGTGCGCTCGCGGTGGGCGACGTCGAGTTGTATCGCAAGACCTACGCACCGCTGATGATGCCGGTGATCACGGTACCGGGACCGGACTGCTTCGAGCGCGAGCAGGGCGAGACCTGCGCTGACGTGGCCAGGCGCCGGTTCGCGCTGATGGAGGCCACGCTGGCCGAGCACGCGCACGAGACCTGCGCAGTGATCGTCGAACCGCTGGTGCAGTGCGCAGGCGGGATGCGCATGTACGACCCCGAGTATCTGCGCCTGCTGCGTGCGGCCTGCAACCGTTATGGCGTGCACCTGATTGCCGACGAGATCGCGGTCGGCTTCGGGCGTACCGGAACGATGTTCGCCTGCGAGCAGGGTCCGATCAGCCCGGACTTCCTGTGCCTGTCGAAGGGCCTGACCGGGGGCTACCTGCCTTTGGCCGTGGTACTGACCACCGATGACGTCTACGACGCGTTCTACGACGATTACGAAAAGCTGAACGCGTTTCTGCACTCGCATTCCTACACCGGCAACCCGCTGGCCTGCCGCGCGGCACTGGCGACGCTGGACATCTTCGAAGACGAGCCGGTGCTCGAGCGCAACCGGGAACTCGCGCGGCACATGGGGCGAGCACTGGCGCCGCTGCAGGAGCACCCGCACGTCGCCGAGGTACGGCAAACCGGGATGATCGCTGCGGTCGAACTGGTGCAGGACAAGGCCACGCGCACACCTTTCCCCTGGCAGGAACGCCGCGGACTGGCGATCTACCGCCACGGTCTTGAACGCGGCGCATTGCTGCGGCCACTGGGAAATGTCAGCTACCTGATGCCGCCGTATGTGATCACAGAGGACCAGATCGACTTTCTAGTGGAGGTGATGCGCGAGGGGATCGAACGTGCGGTGTCCCGGTGAGCCATCCCGTGCCAACGGGACCCGGAGGGAAAGGAGAGCGGCAGACCCGTATCGAAGGCACGGCGCTTGCCTGCAGCCCGTCGCGCTGTGTCATGAACCGACTTCCGTGTGTTCATGCCAATGAACCCTAAGGGCTCCCGCGCACAAACGTGGTTCAGGCTTGCCGCTTCGCTCGTGTTTCTATCCGTTCTGCTCGCCGTGTCCTGGACCTGGTGGGCGGAGAGCGACCCCCAGGGGGAACGGGAACTGCGCGTACTGGTACAGGACCAGCTGCACGAATGGTTCCCGGAAGAGATGGGCCCGGCTTCCGGTGTGTACGGGCTTTTTCTGCGATCCGCGAAGGCGTCTGATGGCGCGGCTCCCCGGGCCGTCCTGGTACACGGCCTGGATGAACCGGGGAATATCTGGGACGACCTCGTTCCCGCCCTGGGAGAAGCGGGTTTCGAAGTCTGGGAATTCCGCTACCCGAATGATCAGGGCATCGACCGGAGTGCCGATCTGCTGGCCGAGCATTGGCCGCAACTGGAAACCGACCATCCGGTGATGCTGATCGGGCACAGCATGGGAGGCCTGGTCGTGCGGGACTTCGTGTCACGCCTGCGCCACCCGGAAGGCGCAGCCCCAGCTGTCCATGGTCCGGCCGTTGCTGGGGTGATTCTCGTCGGCACACCCAACCAGGGCTCGGAATGGGCCCGGCTGCGAGTCTGGCTCGAGCTCCGGGAACAACTGGCCCCGGGCGCGGACGGGCGTTTCTCGTTGTTTGCGGGCCTGAGAGACGGAACCGGCGCAGCCAAGATCGATCTGCGGCCCGGCAGCGCTTTCCTGCGGGAGTTGGGCGAGCGGCAGTGGCCGACCCGGGTTCCCGTGCATATCATCGGGGGTGTTTTGCTGGAACCTCCGCCCGCAATGACCGCCGGACTGGAATCGATCGGTGACGATCTGGTCTCCCCCGAACTGGATACCGCCTTGCGCAGCTGGTGGGCGGATATCGGTGACGGGCTGGGCGATGGGGTGGTTCCAGTCGCATCGTTGACGCTTCAGGACGTACCACCACCGATCCTCGTTCCGGCGTCGCACCGTGGAATGCTCGCGCGCTTCTTTGCGGGCGATCCCGACCCCCCGGCGATTTCGCATATCATCGACATTGCCTTAGGCTGGGCCGCGTCAGAGTCTGCATCTCCGACTGAAGGTATCGACCTGGATCAGCGTTAGCTTGAGCTGTTTCAAGTAGCACGAACCTGGCGTGCCACTAGCCGGGACGGAAGGCGAGAATCAACTCCTCAGCCTCGGCCTGTCATCTGCCCGACTCGATCGCGGTCGTTCCCCGGCCACGACCGTTCCATACCCCATCCAGAAGCCTTCGTGCGCGATGTGCAGCAGGGGGTTGTCCCCGGCGCCGAACCGCGAGTAGAAGTCGACCGTTCCGTCGGCGACGCCGCAAAAATCCGCGTGATCATCGGTGGCCTGATAGATCGTCTGCCCGGCGGGGTGCACTCTCCATTCGCAGCGCGAGAGGATGGCGTCCTGGAACTCCTTCGGGGCACGCCCGAACCATCCCTCGTTGCGGGTCAGCACCGCAATGCGTTCAGCCATCGGGATCTTGGGCATGCGCGAACTTTCTCACGATATTGTGCGGAGTCGAACAATCTTCGGGGCGCGGAGCATTAAACTCAACGGGTCTGAGGCCCGGGCGGTCCAGACAGTCCATTAATCGACAGCGCGCCCGGATGACACGCATCCGGGTAACCTGCGGATGACGTTGTGCGTTGCCGCCGGGAAAGTTCCGATAATACTTAGGTCAAACTTGATCACAAACATGCCGATGCGGTCTGCAAATACTGCGACATCACCGAGCAGCTGGGAGTTCGAAGTCACGCCCTATCTCTTCGCCTCGGGGCTGAACGGGACCGTTGGTGCCCGCGGGATCGAGGCCGATGTCGATGCCTCCTTCAGCGATATCTGGGA
>NZ_REBW01000189.1 GCF_007692535.1 Thioalkalivibrio sp.
CCGCCGCAGGCGAATTCCGGTTGACGAGTCTGGGCCTTGGCGTACGTCGCGCCCGGGTCCGGCAGGCCGTGCTGGACGCCGACGAGAAAGCTCGGGCGTTGTCTCCCCCCGTCACACCGGATTCCGCCGCGGTGGTTCACAACGCCCTAACGCAGCGGGTGGAAGCCTTGCGGATACGCCGTCGGAATCGATCCGCAGGAGCGAGCGAATGAGCAGGCTTCGGCCAAGGGGGGTGCCAGTGGCACCCCCCGGGAGGTTCGATAGGGGGGTGCCAGTGGCACCCCCCCGGGGGCTCGACAAGGGGGTGCCAGTGGCACCCCCCCCGGGGGGCTCGACAAGGGGTTCCAGTGGCACCCCCCCTCGAAGCTCGAATCGGGGGCCCCGGCCTGGGTGGGTTCAAAACCGTGTCGCCAAGAAGCAACCGTTTCTCACTGAACCTTGGCGTGGCCCAGACCAGGATGCTGCGGTGACTGATCCAGCAACGAGGAGGGTTTTGATGACGACCGAACAACCGAACGGGCGGGCGCTACCAGCGACGGTCGCGTGGCCGGCGGTCGCCGACTTCGCCGAGGCGGTAAGGCTGCGGGATCTGCTGCAAGGCGAAGCGGGGCATCCGTACCAGGTGCACCCGAGTGGCGATGGATTCGTCGTGGCGCGCGCGGGGGCATCCTCGGGTGAACGCGCGCCACGGCACGGGGCCCACGGGGCCCAGGCAAGCGATTTTGTGGAGTTACGCCCAGCCAGGCGGGTTGGCTGGGGCAAGGGCCTTACGGCGCTGCTTGCAGGCGGTGTCGCGTTTACGGCCCAGGACTTCGTACCCGTCATGCTGGACCGAGGGCTTGGCGCGAGCGCGGCGAGCCAGGTTTCCGGTGCGTTGCCCATCGCCCCGGGCGATGCGGTCGCGGTGGCTGCACTGGCGATCTGTTTTCTGGTCCTGGGACGTTGGATCTATGGCCGGTACTCCCGCCTGTACCGGGTCACCCACGACGCGATCGAGGAGGTCGTCGGGATCGTGGCCATCCAGACGCGGCGCGTGCGTCTACAGCACGTGCGCTCCGTGGGGCTGCAGCAGACCGTGTTCGGTCGGATCTTCAACGTGGGCACCTTGGAATTCGCCTCGGCAGGCACCGGGGAGATCGATGTCCGTTTCGCCGGGATTCGCCGCCCGGCCACTGTTCGGAGCCTCATTCATGAACGCATCAATCGGCTTTAGGGATATCCCCATGGCACCAGAGCCTGACCAGAAGCTGCGCAAGCGTGTCCTGCCGTTCAACGCGGATCCCGCCGTCGGATACCGAACCGCGGCGACCAGCCCCGGAGGATTGCGGGGGCTGGCCGAGCTGTCCGTTCAGACACGTCAGGCACAGCGCCTGGTTCTCGGCCGCGCAGCCACGGAGGACCGGCCCGCGATCACCGGCCTGGTGCGCTTCGGCATGCTCGTCCGTCACCTGTGGGACGCCGCCGCAGACGACGACCCGTACGCGGACGAGTACCTGCTGAAGATCCTCGAGGCTCTGGAGCAGGGGCGGGAGGAACTGGCGGCCATGGAACAGGACGTCGAGCGCCTGTTGCAGGGCATTCAGGGTGTCGACATTGCGGTGGCCGAGTCGCAGAAGCCGGTACGGATCCCGCTGCAGTTCGCGAACCCCTACGGGTACATGGGGGCGTACCTGATCTCCGACTACGATCGTTTCGCTCGCGCGGTGCTGACAGGCCGGCACGTGGGTCTGCTCGACCGGGACACGAGCGAACGCCTACTGGGCAAGGGGGGGCGACTGGTTCGTCGCGCGTTCGCCGCGACCCAGGGCTACAAGTACTGCGCCGTCACCCGTGACGACATGGCGGCCAACAATGCTCGGGCGCGCGAAGCGGTCGCCGCGATGGGGGATCTGCCGCAGGCGGTTCTGACCGGCGAACTCCGGCCCCGGATCGCTCCGGAGGTGCGCCGCCGTGCGGCGAATGGAGGCGCGGGGAGCACGGGGTCGGAGGACCAGAAGAGCGAGCGCCCCAGCGACGATGATCCGATTACCCCTGACTTCGACGACGACGAAGGTAGCTAACGTTGATCGGCCCGGCGGTAGCGAACGGTTCCCTAAAGGGCCTTTTATTACCCTTTAAGGGTAAGGGTGCGCGATGCAAAACGACGTGACGAGTATTGGGGAGACGCGGCGGCGGTTTGCCAAGCTGGAGCAGATCCGGGAAGAGTGGCGGACCGCCATGAACGATCTGGTGCGGGAGTACGACGCAGAATTCACCGACCCGCCCATCACGCTGCGCATCCACGCACACGCTGGAGGCTTTGCGCTGCGTTGGCGCCGACGAGGGCGGGGATCGAAGGCGGGCGGTCAATCCGTGTTTACTCTGACCTCGGAGCAGGGACGGCGAGTCATCGAGCATCTGCCGCGTCCAGCACAGCGGCGACTGCTGGACTATGACCGCCGCGCGATGGCCATGAATCTGCACGCCGGCATCGCCACCGGTACCGCGGATCGATTGCGGCGGTACGTGCGCGTGGTCGAGACACTGGAGGCCTGGCAGCAGGAGTTCGGGGTTTGATCAACGAATGAGCCGGCACATCGTGAACATTGCGAACCCGGAAGCCGGGGAGACCCACGCGGTGATCGGGTACGACCGCATGCTGGGTCAGTATTTTGTTCAGGTCTGCGCGATCGCTGACGTCGGCGAAGTGGTGACACGCGAGTTTGATGGCGATGAGTTGATGGCGGCAGGCGTCAGGCTGGCTCTGCCTGAAGAACTGGTGTTCCTGCTGCTGCGCGAGGCGGCAGGGCTGTGCACCGCCAACGTCTGCATGGATTGGCGTGCGGGGGATCCCCGGCGCGGCAACCGCAGGCCGTCTGTTTAGGGCGTATTCTCCCGATTTGAGCCCCCGCGCGGGCGCCACTGGGAGAGCGAAGATGTTCACCTGTTTTGTTCGGCGTGCGGCCCCCAGCAACTCGAGGAAACGTGGACGCCAACCTTTCGTGGGCGTCTATTTCGCACGCACTCTGGATGAACTGTTCGAGATGGTGGACGAGGTGACCGATCCGGGGGACTGCGAGTACGCCATGATCCACCCTCCGTTCGGGTTCCATGTTGATGACGGTGAAATCTGTTTCACGGATGAGCTTTCCATCCTGATGGGTGATGATGGGACCGGAAAGGACTTGAACTGGGTTTCCGTGGACACGCTGCTGCGGCCCATCTCGGCTCCTGGCCACGCGTGATCTTGGATCTGCTCCTCGGCGTGTGAGCCGAAAACCCGGTCGCCAGTAAGAAACCGTTTTCCCTAGTGCGCGCCCCCCTGGCGTGCTGTGATCGTGTGCAGCCACACACCTTTTCGGAGGCTGCCATGAGCACACGGTTTATCGGATCCGGCAATCTGGGCGCGGCGCCCGTGACACGCACGGTCGAGGTGGAAGGGGAGTCGCGGTCGGTCACCGACATGCGGGTGTATTTCGACCGTCGCGTTCCCCAGGACGACGGCTCTTTCGCCGAAGAGGGCGGCTTCTGGCTCACGGTGACGACCTGGGGCCGACTGGCGGAATCCTGCGCCAGGGTCTTGCGCAAGGGCATGCGCGTGCGGGTTGAGGGTCGCGCGCGCGAGCATGGTTGGGACAGTGAAGACGGCCCACGAACCGAACTGCGCTTGACGGCGGACCGCCTCACCCTGGAGTTGGCGCAGATCGACGGGGTGACCGTGCGCGCCCGCGAGCAGACGGCCTGATTCGGCTCCTGGATCGATCGCCGTCATGAGGCTCTGGTTGGCGGAAAAGCCGAGTCAGGCCCGCGACATTGCGCGGGTGCTCGGTGCGCAGTCGAAGCGCGACGGCTACCTGGAAGGGGCGTCAGAGACCGTGACCTGGTGTTTCGGGCACCTGCTGGAACAGGCGCCACCGGAGCACTACGGCGAGCAGTACAAGCGCTGGTCGCTGGAGAGCCTGCCGATCGTGCCCGCGACCTGGCAGTCGACCGTCAAGGCCAGCGCGCGCAAGCAGTTTGCCGTGATCCGGCGGCTGCTGCAGCAGGTGCGCGAGGTGGTGATCGCGACCGACGCGGATCGCGAGGGCGAGATGATCGCGCGCGAGGTCCTGGAGGCCTGCGCCTGGCGTGGCCCGGTTCAGCGGCTGTGGCTTTCGGCGCTGGACGAGGCCAGCGTGCGCAAGGCGCTATCGAACCTTTGGCCGGGGGCGAAGACCCACCCGCTGCACCTGGCGGCCACGAGTCGGGCCCGCGCGGATTGGCTCGTGGGCATGAACCTGACCCGGGCGTACACCGTGCTTGGGCGTGCGGCCGGGCACGACGGCGTGCTGTCGGTCGGGCGCGTGCAGACCCCGACCTTGCGCCTCGTGGTCGACCGGGACCGCGCGATCGCGGCGTTCGTGCCGCAGCCGTACTGGGACGTGCGGGTCACGCTGGCGCACGCGAACGGCCGGTTTGTGGCCCGGTGGGTGCCTCCGGCGCCGGTCGCGGACAGCGAGGGCCGCTGCATCAGTGAGGCATCGGCCCGCCAGGTGGCGCAGCGCGTTTCCGGCGGCGCGGCCCGCGTGTCGGACGTGGAGACGACCCGGGTGCGGCAGGCGTCGCCGTTACCGCTGGACCTGGGCACGCTGCAGCAGGAGGCGTCCCGACGCTGGGGCATGGGCGCGCAGGCGACGTTGCAGGCGGCGCAGTCCCTGTACGAGACACACAAGGCCACCACCTACCCGCGGACCGACTGTCCGTACCTGCCGCAGTCGATGCGGGCCGACGTGCCGCAGGTCCTCGACGCACTCGCTCAAAGCGACCCGGACCTCATCCCGTGGGTGCAGCGGGCGGACGTCGACGCTCAGTCGCGTGCCTGGAACGACGCGAAGATCACCGCGCACCACGCGATCATCCCGACGAGTGCGCCGTGCCAGATCGCGCGCATGAGCGAGAGCGAACGGCGCATCTACGATCTGGTGCGACGTCGGTATCTGGCCCAGTTTTACGCACCGCATGAGTTCGACCGGACCGAAGTGCAGTTGCGGGCCGGGGAGGGCGATCAACTGCGGGCAACCGGCAAACGCATCGTGGTTCCGGGTTGGCGCGAACTGTTCGGTGGTGACGACGACGATGCCGAGGTGCAGGCGCTGCCCGCGCTGGCCGAGGG
>NZ_REBW01000110.1 GCF_007692535.1 Thioalkalivibrio sp.
GCGGGTGTCGGCAGCAGGGATGCTGCCGTCAAGCCTACAGGGATGTATTCACGGCGTCCCGCCGGCGGACAGTCGGGTTCACAGCCCGGCCCCAGCGCTTCAGCCAAACCTCATTCACGTCGCCTACATCAGCCAGGGCGCTTCTTCGCGCCGGCGCGCCTCGTAGGCACGGATCTCCTGTGCATGCTGAAGGGTCAGCGCAATGTCGTCCAGCCCTTCCAGCAGGCGATGCCGCCGGTATTCGTCCAGTTCGAAATGGAAGACCGGCCCGCCCGGCACCCGGACCTCCTTCGCCTGCAAATCCACCTGGATCCGTAGCCCGGGCTCCTGCGACACACGCCGAAAGAGTTCATCCACTTCTTCTTCTTTAAGAACAACAGGCAATAACCCATTTTTGAAGCTGTTGTTGAAGAATATGTCGGCGAAAGACGGGGCGATCACGGCCCGGAAGCCGAAATCATCCAGCGCCCAGACGGCGTGTTCGCGCGAGGAACCGCAGCCGAAGTTCTTGCGCGCGAGCAGGATCGTGGCCCGGTCGAAGGGGCTCTGGTTCAGGACGAAACCGGGGTTCTTGCGGCGGTGGGAACTGTCCGCATCCGGTTCGCCCGGATCCAGGTAACGCCAGTCGTCGAAGGCATTCGGCCCGAACCCGGTCCGCTTGACCGATTTCAGGTACTGCTTCGGGATGATGGCGTCGGTGTCGACGTTCGCGCGATCCAGCGGCGCGGCGATGCCCTCGTGTACGGTGAAAGCCTGCATGGTTCAGCCCTCCAGTTCCGCGGGATCGATGAAGTGACCGGCCACGGCCGCGGCCGCCGCCAGCGCCGGACTGACCAGGTGCGTACGCCCGCCCTGCCCCTGGCGCCCCTCGAAGTTGCGGTTCGAGGTGGACGCGCAGCGCTCGCCCGGCTCGAGCCGGTCGGCGTTCATGGCCAGGCACATCGAACAGCCCGGTTCGCGCCATTCGAAACCGGCATCAAGAAAGATCCGGTCCAGGCCCTCGGCCTCGGCCTGCTGTTTCACCAGACCCGATCCGGGAACCACCATCGCCAGCTGAATATTTTCCGCCTTGCGGCGTCCCCGTACCACCGCGGCGGCGGCACGCAGATCCTCGATCCGGGAATTGGTGCAGGAGCCGATGAAGACCTTGTCCGGACGGATGTCCCTGATGGCCGTGCCCGCCGTCAGGCCCATGTACTGCAGCGCATTGCGCATGCCATCGGCGCGCACCGGGTCGACCTCCTGGTCCGGATCCGGAACCTGACCGGTGATCCCGACGACCATCTCCGGCGAGGTCCCCCAGCTGACCTGGGGCTCGATCTGTGCTGCGTCGAGTTCCACCACCCGGTCAAACCGGGCATCCGGATCACTGACCAGGTCGCGCCACGCAGCCGCTGCCCGCTCGAACATCTCGCCCGAAGGGGACTGCGGCCGCCCGCGAACGTACTCGATCGTCTTTTCATCGACGGCGACCATACCCGCGCGGGCCCCGGCCTCGATCGCCATGTTGCAAACCGTCATGCGTCCCTCGACCGACAGGCTGCGGATCGCAGAACCGCCGAATTCGATGGCGAAGCCGTTACCCCCGGCAGTACCGATGCGACCGATGATCGCGAGCACCACGTCCTTCGCAGTCACGCCCGGGCGCAGGTCACCATCCACCCGCACCAGCATGCTGCGGGACTTGCCCTGCCACAGGCACTGCGTCGCCAGCACATGCTCGACCTCGGAGGTCCCGATGCCGAAGGCCAGCGCACCCAGGGCACCGTGCGTGGAGGTGTGGGAATCGCCGCAGACCACGGTCATGCCCGGTAGCGTCGCGCCCTGTTCGGGGCCGATCACGTGGACGATGCCCTGGCGCAGATCCTGCATCGGGAAGAACTTCAGCCCAAAGGCGGCGACGTTGCTCTCCAGGGTCTCCACCTGCACCCGTGACACGGGGTCCGCGATACCGGCGCCGCGGTTCTCGGTGGGGACGTTGTGGTCCGGGACCGCCAGCACGGAATCGGCACGCCAGGGCTGCCGGCCGGCCAGCCGCAACCCCTCAAAGGCCTGCGGTGAGGTCACCTCGTGCACAAGGTGCCGGTCGATGTACAGCAGTGCGTTGCCATCGTCCTGCTCGCGCACGACGTGCGCCTGCCACAACTTGTCGTAAAGGGTCTGTCCGGTCATGAGTTCTCCTGCCCAGCACAATCCAGGGACGGCTCCTGGCCGCCAAAACCAATATCCGGCGGGCATTTCGGCACGACTCCTGCCCGCATGCGACGCCGCAATCACTTCGGTAGAGCGAAAGAAAGGCGCAGGCCGTCATCCGCCTTGCCCGGTGCCCAGGCCGGGAATGAGCCGCATTGTTCCCTGCAGCAGACATAACAGCAAGTCGCGTTTATTGTTCCCAGGTGTACTTGGACTCGCCTGCGCCGACGCGCCGGAACGGGACATCTCCCGCAACCTGGCCTGGGTACGAGACAGCGACCGGCATCCATCGCGCGCGGACGGCGCATCGACCTGCTCCGGGAGACGGAAATCGGGCTTCAAGGCAGACTCGCACCGCGGCTACGGGGCAACTCGCTCGCTCATTGCACCCTACGCAGCTCCGCCACCTCTCCTGCACTGCACGCGCCGGACGTCGCGAGGGCTGTCAGTATCGCCTGCACCGCCGCCCCGGCGCTGTCTTCGGCGATGGCCGCACCGGCCACGCGGGCGCCGTTCACCGTGATCGCCACCGCAGCCAGGGCCCTCGCGCCGGTACTGTGCTCCAGCGCGTGTTCGTCGAACTCGACCACCTCCAGCGCCACGCCGTAACGGCGTGCCAGTGCGGCAACCAGCGCCGAGACGACACCGTCGCCACGGGCGGTGAGTCGCTGCACCACACCCGACTGCTCCAGCTGGACGTCGATGTCCACCTGGCCGCCCTGCCGGTTCATCCGGTAACCCGCCAGGCGCCACTCGGCCGGCACTTCCAGGTAGAAGCGCTCGAACAACGCCCGGACCGTGCGCGAATTCACCTCGGCCCCGGTGACCTCGGCCTCGGTCTGCACCTGCCGCGCGAATTCGACCGCCAGCCAGCGGGGCAGACGGATGCCGTGATCGCGTTCCAGCACGTGTGCCACGCCGCCCTTGCCGGACTGGCTGTTGATCCGCACCACGGCCTCGTAGCGGCGGCCCAGGTCGAGGGGGTCGATGGGCAGGTACGGTACGTTCCACTTGCCACCGTGGCGCGCGCGGTGGCTGAGGCCTTTGCGAATCGCGTCCTGGTGACTGCCGGAGAACGCGGTGTACACCAGTTCGCCGGCCCAGGGATGGCGGGGGTGCACCGGCAGCGCCGTGCACTCGCGATACACCTTTTCGATCCCCTCCATGTCGGACAGCTCGAGCGTGGGGTCGATGCCCTGGGAATACAGGTTCATCGCCATGGTGATCAGGTCCATGTTGCCGGTACGCTCGCCATTGCCGAACAGCGTGCCCTCGAGACGGTCGGCCCCGGCCAGCAGGCCCAGCTCGGCGGCCGCGACGCCGGTACCCCTGTCGTTATGGGTGTGCAGCGACAGCACGAAGTGATCACGCATCGCGACGCGATCGCAGAACCACTCGACCTGGTCGGCAAAGGCATTGGGCGTGGTGATCTCCACCGTTGCCGGCAGGTTGATGATCACGCGCTGACCTCGATCGGGGCGCCAGATCGCGTTCACCGCGTCGACGACTTCGACCGCGTAGTCGGGTTCTGTCGCGGAATAACTCTCCGGCGAGTACTGGAAGGACCACTCGGTATCGGGATAGGCCGTCGCCGCATCCCGTACCCAGCGTGCACCGTTCTCGGCAATCGCGCGCACCCCGGCGCGATCCATTCCGAAGACCTGTTCCCGCTGCACGGGATTGGTCGAGTTGTAGACGTGCACGATGGCCCGGGGCACGCCGGCCAGGGCCTCGAAGGAACGGGTGATCAGGTCCGGCCGGGCCTGGGTCAGGACCTGAATGGTCACCTGCGGGGGAATGCGGCCCTCTTCGATCAAGCGCCGGGTGAAGTCGAAATCGGCCTGCGAGGCCGAGGGAAAACCAACCTCGATCTCGGTCAGGCCGATCGCGACCAGCAGATCGAAGAAGCGGAGTTTCTGCTCCACCGACATTGGCCGCTCCAGCGCCTGGTTGCCGTCCCGCAGGTCCACGCTTGCGAACAGCGGCGCCCGCGTAATGCGCTGGTTCGGCCAGCGGCGGTCCGGCTTGGCAATCACCGGTGCGGGCGCGTACTTGCGGTGGTCGAAGGCGGTGTGGTTCATGTCTCGATCCTCAGGTGCCGTGGGGACAGGCCAGGTCTGCCGCCCCGATACGAGTGACCATGATATTCGAATTGTGGAGCAATTAGTCGCCTATTTTTCTCTCGCAACGGCTATTATTGGCAGCATATTGCGCCATTTGATCATATGAGGACATTTCCATGAAGGACATCCGGGGCCAGACCACGCCGCATCTTCTGGACCGCACCGACCGCCGGATCCTCGAGGCACTGCAGGACGACGCCGCCCTCTCGAACCAGACCCTGGCGGAACGTGTCGGCCTCAGCCCTTCACCCTGCCTGCGCCGGGTGCGCGCGCTGGAAGAGGCCGGAATCATCCTCGGGCGAGTGGCCCTGCTCGATGGCAGGCGCCTCGGTCTCGAACTCACGGCGCTGATCCACATCGGGATGGACCGGCACACGCCGGAGCGCTTCGCCAGCTTCGAGGAAGCCGTGGCTGGCTATCCCGAAGTGCAGCGCTGCTTCCTGATCACCGGGCAGGCGGCCGACTATCTGCTGCAGGTAGTGGTTCCCGACATGGACGCCTACCAGGACTTCCTGCTGCGCCGGGTCACTCGGCTCGAGGGGGTCAGCAGCGTGCACTCCAGCTTCGTGCTGCGCCGGGTCGTCGACCGCACGGCGCTGCCGCTGAACTACCTGTCCGGCTGACGATCATGGCCCGGGAGGGATGACGGTGCACCCGAGGCGGGCGGTGGTTCAGCAAACGGTAGCAAACTGTAGGTCGGGTTAGCCCAAAGGGCGTAACCCGACGGGTCTCGCAACCACCCATGGCCGCAAACCGGCGTCGTTCTGGGCACCCCGGAACGTCGGGTTACGCTGCGCT
>NZ_REBW01000245.1 GCF_007692535.1 Thioalkalivibrio sp.
CCCGGCGACGAAAAGCCGCAAACGTTAGGTCGGGTTAACGTGAAAGTCACGGCCATGCCCGCGCCCCCCCTGTGGGAGCGGGCCTCGCCCGCGAACGCGCCGCAGGCGCGCCCGGCGCTGGCGGCCCACCTGACGCCATTTCGCGAGCAAGGCTCGCTCCCACACGGTAGCTTCCAACATGGTGCGGTAACCCGATGGCCAATGGCCTTTCATGGTCGGGGGTGGCCCGAGGCCATGACAGTTAGCCCAAAGGGCGTAACCCGACGGGTCTCTGGGCACAGGGCAGCGTCGTCGCTGGCACCCCGGCACGTCGGGTTACGCTACGCTAACCCGACCTACAGAACTTTGACGCTAACCCCTGGACCCGGACGGCAACACGATGGACGACTCCCCACGCATCACCATCCTCGGTGCCGGATCCTGGGGCACGGCCCTGGCGCTGCAGGCGGCCCGGCTGCATCCGGACGTGCTGCTCTGGACGCGGGACCCGGCGCAGGCGGCGCTGCTCGAGGGCAGCCGCGAGAACGCACGCTATCTTCCGGGGGTTCGTTTTCCGGAGCATCTGCGCGTGGTCTCGGAGCAGGACCTCGCTGTGGCCGGGCGCGACCTGCTCCTGATCGCGGTACCCACCAGCGGCTTCCGGGAGACTCTGCGCTGGGTTGCGGGACGTCTGCGCGACGGCCAACGCATCGCCTGGGCCACGAAGGGACTGGAAACCACCACCGGCGCCTGGCTGCACGAGGTGCTGGAGGAGGAGCTGCCCGGCCAGTCGCCGGCGGTACTGTCCGGGCCGTCCTTCGCGGCCGAGGTCGCGCGCGAGCAGCCGACGGCGTTGACGGTGGCCGCGGCGGATCCTGAGCTCGGGGAGCTGGTGTCGCAGGCCTTTCACGGCCGTTCGATGCGCGTCTACAGCAATGTCGACGTGCTGGGCGTGGAACTCGGTGGGGCCTTCAAGAACGTCCTGGCGATCGCCGCCGGCATCTCCGATGGCGCCGGTTTCGGGTCCAACGCCCGCGCCGCGCTGATGACCCGGGGTCTGGCGGAACTGCAGCGCCTCGGTGCCGCAGTGGGCGCCCGGCCGCAGACGCTCACGGGGTTGTCGGGCCTCGGAGACCTGGTCCTGACCTGCACAGACGACCAGTCGCGCAATCGGCGTCTGGGTCTCTACCTGGGGCAGGGCTTTGACCTGGAAACCGCCCGGCGCCGGATCGGCCAGGCGGTCGAGGGTGCGGAGACCGCGCGGGTCGCGGTGGCCAAGGCGGAGCAGGCTGGCGTGGAGATGCCGATCTGTGCCGAGGTGCACGCGGTGCTGTACCAGCGCCGCCCGGTCCGCGAAGCCGTCCGCCGCCTCCTCGAACGCGACCCCGTCGCCGAGGACCTGTAGCCCCGGTCTCCGGCCGCGAACGGGCGGGGAATCCCGGCCGAAGGTCGCTCCTTATCGGGGGGTGGTGAAAATTCTTTTGCGCTGTGATGCCGGGTCGAGGAACTTATCGATTGCGTGGCCGTCACAGTTACAAGCGCTTACCCCAGCGCTTCCCGCTTCCCTCCCTGAGCGGGACGGTTTCGGCCCCCCCTGCCGAAACCACTCTTGCCCCGGTCATCCCCCTGTGACCGGGGCATCTTTTTTTGGCGTCCCGTCCGCTTCCGGGTCGGCGGCGTCGAGCCATTCGAGAAGCAGCCCCTGCAAGTCCTCTACGCCTTCGCGCTTCAATGCCGAGAGCGTCTGCAATGTCGCCTCCAGGCCCAGTTCCTCCAGCTGCCGGCGGGTCGCGAGCAACTGCTTGCCGGCCTCGTTCCGGGACACCTTGTCGGCCTTGGTCAGCACGACGTGCAACGGGCGGGGATTCGGTTCCAGCCACTGCAGCAGCTTCCTGTCGAGGGGGGTCATCGGCCGGCGGATGTCCATGATCAGCACCAGGCCTGCGAGGGTCTCGCGCTCGCGGAGATACTGACCGATCAGCCGGTCCCAGTGGGCGCGTTGCGCCGGCGGCACCTTTGCGTAGCCGTACCCGGGCAGGTCGATCAGGCGTCGCCGCCCCTCCGGAGGCAGACGGAAGACATTGATCTCCTGGGTTCGGCCCGGCGTGCGGCTGACGCGGGCCAGCGCCCGCCGGCCACACAGCGCGTTCAGCGCGCTGGACTTGCCGGCATTGGAACGACCGGCGAACGCGATCTCGGGTCCGGGGTCGGTTGGCAGATGGGCGATTCGGGTGGCGCCAAGGACGAACTCGGCCTCGCGAAAGGGGTTTTGCATGTTGTTCCTGAACTGGAGCGTGCCGGTATGGATTTTTTGCCGGGTACGGGGCCATGTGCTATATAGTGCGGCCCTTATTTTGATTCCCCTGAGCCAGGGGATACAAGGACCGGCGTTGCCGGCTCGTGCATTCCAAGCTGGAGTATCACTCATTATGAACTACATGCGTTCAAGCCTCTTCGCGGTCCTGTCCATCGCGCTGGCACTGCCCATGGGGTTGCAGGCTGGGGACCCGGCTCGCGGGCAGCAGTTGTCCCAAGCCTGTGCGGCCTGTCACGGCAGCGATGGTAACAGCGTAAACCCGGAATGGCCCAAAATCGCCGGCCAGCATGCCGAGTACACCTACAAGCAGCTGATGGACTACAAGTCCGGCCGCCGCGAGAACGCACTAATGGCGGGGCAGGTCGCGAACCTCGACGAGCAGGACATGCGCGATCTGGCCGCATTCTATGCGCGCCAGCAGCTCTCCCCGGGCACCGCGGACGAGGACGTCGCCGAGCGCGGCGAGCGCATCTTCCGTGGCGGCATCCCCGCCTCCGGTGTCGCCGCCTGCACCGCCTGCCACGGCCCCACCGGCCAGGGCAATCCGGCAGCAAAGTTTCCCGTGGTGGCCGGGCAGCATGCCCAGTACAATTCCGACCAGCTGCGCTACTTCCGCAGCGAGCAGCGCGCCAATGACAACGGGCGGATGATGCGCAATCTGGCCGCGCGCATGTCCGATGCCGACATCCGGGCCGTCGCCGAGTACATGGCCGGACTGCGCGCCGAGTAAGCCCAGCCGGACGCGCGCTCCCCGCGGGTGGCTTCGGCCACCCTTTTTTTTGAGGGCCCACTGGCAGGGATTGACGCCAGCAGGGATTGACGATGGACGCGCGGCGAACGAAAGTGGCGCCCACGCGTCCAATGGACGTTCGCCGTCCCCGTATCGGGGGTTACCGCCGCGCCTCGGTTTTGCGGCAGCACGACATGGAGAGATGGATACATGAATCGACGCCGTTTTATGGGTTCTCTGGTGGGCGGCAGCGTCCTGCTGGCATCGGGCGCCGCTTTGGCACGTTCGTACACCGCGGGCATCGACTACCGGCGGTTGGTCCCGCGGGTCGACACCGGGCTGCCCGAGGGCCGCATCCAGGTGCTGGAGGTCTTCTGGTACGGGTGCCCGCACTGCTACACCTTCGAGCCGCTGGTCGAGGCGTGGAGCAAGGACCTGCCGGAGCACGTCGAGTTCAGCCACATGCCAGCCGCTTTCAACGATCTCTGGGCCCTGCACGCACGGGTCTATTACGCTGCGGCCCAGATGGACGTCCTCGACCAGATCCATCAGCCCTTCTTCGACGCCATACACGCCCAGGGCCGCAACATGCGTTCCGAGAGCGCGATCCTGCGTTTCGTCGATCAGCGCGGGCTGGATGCCGATGCCTTCCGCGAAACCATGCGTTCGCCCGAGGTCACGGAGGCGGTGAGCGAGGCGGGACTGCTGATTCAGGCCTTCCAGGTCGAGGGCGTACCGTCCATGGTGGTCGATGGCCGGGCCATGGTCTCCGCCGGCATGACCGGCAGCCACGAGGGCATGCTGCGCGTCGTTGATCATCTGATCGAGGAGTATTCCTGACCGATGCCTGGAAGCGCTTGCCGGTCGATGCCAGGAACGATCGGCAGCGCTTGCGTGTCTTAGGGTAACGGGGGGAACCGGCTCGGGATCGGGTCGTTGGCCCTGGCGCCGAAGTTGCGCCCTTGTCTTGCGGGCGCTTCGGCACGACACTTTCCTCAGATACATACGGAGACACCGGTTGTCCCTAGTCAGCCTGGACGAAGCGAACGGCGGCCCGCTTCTTGAGCCGACCGCCACCGAAGCCCCCGACCGCAGGCGTCTGCGCCTGTTGAGCTTCAATGCGCAGGTCGGCATCCCCGCCTCGCGCGTGCACCACTACCTCACGAACAGCTGGAAGCATTTCCTGCCCTTCGACGGACGCATGGCCAACCTGGATCGCGTGGCGCGGTTCATCTCCGGCTTCGATCTGGTCGGGCTGCAGGAGATGGATGCCGGAAGCATGCGCAGCAATTACGTGGACCTGACCGCCTACCTGTCCGAGCGGGCCGGTTTTCCGCACGCCTATACCCGCGTCAACCGCGATCTCGGTGCGTTCGCGAAGCATTCCCTCGGGCTGCTGACCCGGCTGGAACCCGAACGCGTGGTGATGCACCGCCTGCCGGGACGGATCCCAGGGCGCGGTGCGATCGAGGCGCGCTTCGATCTCGCCAATGGCGAATCGCTGGTCGTCTTCCTCGTGCACCTGGCCCTGGGCCGGCGCGCGCGACGCGCGCAGCTCGACTATGTTGCGGAACGGCTGGCGCGGGAGCCGCACGCGGTGGTGATGGGGGACTTCAACTGCCACCCGGAAAGCCGCGAACTGAAGCAGTTGGTCTCGCGCACGGGTCTGCTCGACCCGATGCCCAGCGCCGCCACCTATCCCTCGTGGGATCCCCGCCGGGTCTTCGACCACATCCTGCTGACCCCGGACCTGAGCGTCAGCGACATGCGGGTCTACAACGTGAATCTCTCCGACCACCTGCCGGTCGGCATCGAGATCGAACTGCCGGGCGAGGGTCGCGTCATCGAGGCCGCGCACTGATCGCAATGCGGCCGTGGGCACGGCGCTGGTCGGGCTCCTGATCGACGCAATGCCCGGATTCTGCCGGTCGTGATTCGAGGCGGCTTCACGGTACCATGGGATGTCCTGACCCCGAACGGAGTGAAGTGATGCCTGGAAACGCCGGCAAGGGCCGCCCCGTG
>NZ_REBW01000164.1 GCF_007692535.1 Thioalkalivibrio sp.
CCCGTCGGGTTACGCCCTTTGGGCTAACCCGACCTACAGTTTGCGGCTTTTCATCGTCAGACGTGCCGGCGACGACGCTGCGCTGTGCCACCCTGCGCGGACCGAAGCGACTGCGCGAGCTTACTGTGCCCTTACGAACGGGAAGATATCCGTGACGCCGAGAGCATCGGTGATCACGAACAGGACGAAAAGGAACAGAAGCACGCCGAGCACCCCGGCTCCTGCGGGCAACTCGTCCAGGCGCTCGTTCAGCATGCGCACTTCCGCATCGGTCATGCGGGCCACACGCTCGGCCGCAAGGTCCGCGCTGACGCCCATGGCCTGCAGCTGGCCCCGAACCTCGTCACGTTCCAACATCTCGAGAAGCCTCTCCCGATCGGCTCCCGCCTGTTCGGCCGCGATCAGCGCACCGGTCCCAAGCATCGATGCATACAGCGGACTCACGCTCGCACCAAACAGCGCCAGGGCGCAGAAGAAGGCCAGAAACCGCGTCACCACAGGATTGCGATTCATGCATTCACCTCGTTAGATAATTTGAGGACGCCACGATTCCGGCACGTTCTCCGGTGGTATCGCATGTTTCCGGGTACTTGGAAAGGACCGGAACCGCTTCCCATTCTGCGCCGGAAAACACCAACACGGTCATGGGGATTAATACGGTTCCCGTCGCTCCCGGTACGGGCCGCTACGCCGGCGGGCACCGCAGAAAAAAGCAAGACCTAAAAATTCATGTGGCCGCCATTGAACAGCCCGATGAGACCGATCACGATCAGGTAGATGGCAACGATATAGTTCAGCAGGCGGGGAACGAGCAGGATCAGAATACCGGCAATCAGGGACACGATCGGGGCGAGACTCAGGGTGATGTTCATCGCGTTCAACTCCTTGTGAAAGGCAGTGACACCGGGTACGCCCGGGGTTCGGCAGGATGCCGACTGCTCAGAGTATAAGGGCGTCGCCGCCACGATTCATGCACCGGCAGTCACGGACCGCTCCACTCATCCGCCTCGTCCCCCGCGACTGCGCTTGCGCAGCGAGTACAGGCTGATCGAGCGGACGACGTCTCCGTAGGGAAACTCCGCCGGCGTACCAAAGTGCTTGGTCACCGTCTGGAGCACGCCGTCGATGTCCTCCGGCTCGGACGCTCCGGCCAGGCGCGCCAATGCCCGCAGGCCGCCACACTCGACCTTGACTTCCTTGCCGTGCGGCAGGTTCTGCCCGGGCTGCGTCATCCCCAGCGCGAAGACCGCCTTTTCGCGCAGCGTCACCAGGACCTCTCCGCAGCGTGCATGTCCCGCCCGCGACTGGCAACTGATCGCCTCGCGCTCCGCGATCAGCACGCGCTGCGAGCGGCTGCACCCGGCGCACCCGAGCAGGATCGCCTTGTTGAAGTGACAGCGCTGCGCATCGTAGCCGCTGTAGATACCCTTGAACTCGTTCTCGTCCATGTGCCCTGAAATATTCAAGCCGGTTTGACCACGCCCGTGCCATTCTCGCACAGGATCGACGCGGGTCCGCCGAGGCGGCCCAAGGTCCCCTGCCCGACCTGCTAGACTCGGGATGAACAGACAGGGGAAGACCGGTCGTCCGGCGCCCGGACCCGCAACGCAAACGTCATCCAGCAACGGCATTGGGGAGGGAAAAGCGATTGAGCAACTGGTTGCGCATTCCGCTGATGCTCAAATTGTTTCTCGGGCTCGTCCTGGTGCAGGTGGTCACGGCCCTGCTGCTTTACGCCTGGTGGCGCACGGGCTCCACCGACGCCGCCCTGACCTTCGCGGCGCTGGGGATCGGCCTCGCCCTGTTCGCCGCCCTGTGGCTGGCGTCCATCGCCCGTGGACACAAGGCAGAGGCGCTGCTCCGCGCCGAGAACCACCTGGCCAGAGAGCGGGAGCGACACAAGCGGCTGACCGCGGAACAGCGCATCAAGACGGTGCAGAACATGCACCGGCAGGTTCAGCGGGAGACGAACCGGATCCGAAGCCGCTCCAACGTGAAGCTGTACTCGGCGTTTGCGGGTATTGCCGGATTGGGGACGCTCCTGCTGTTGACCCAGTTCCTCTCTCTGGGAGTACTCCTGATCAGTTCCTCCGGCGGCGCCGTGGCGGGTTACCTGTTACGGCTGCGCCAGGAGGCGCGGCGCCGGAACCTGCCGGACGCCGAGGGCCAGCGCCGCTTTATCCCCGAGTCGCGCCTGCTCGAAATCCCGGATACGCGTAACGGCGACGCCCTGCGCGACACCAATGGCAACGAGCGCCAGCGATGAGCGCTGAAGGCCGGGAACGGCTCGATGCGGCAGCGCGCCGTTTCCGCGCGATGGCGCCGCCCGTGGACGACTGGTCGCTGCGCCTGGTCGACGACTCGGCGGAGACGCTTTCCGTACGCCGCGGCGTCGTCGAACCTGTCCGGCTCTCACGGGATAGCGGCCTGATGATCACCGTGATCGAGGGTCGCGGTGTCGGCTACGGGGCGACCACGGACCTTTCAGCAGCCGGCCTCCAGATGGCAACGGAACGCGCCCGCGCGTGGGCCCGCCGCAGCGCTGACCTGCAACTGGTTGACCCCATCCGACTCCCGCGCGTCACCGCTCACGGCACCTACCGATCCCCCCTGGAGAAACCCTGGCACAGCCTGACCGCCGGGGTGAAGCTGGAGCGCCTGCTGGACCTGGCGCTGCGCATGAAAATCCACGATGCGATCGTCGATTGGTCGGCGGGGCTCGCCTATCACGACCGCGAGACACTGTTGGTGTCTGCCAGTGGTGCGGAGATCCGCCAGCGGCACCACGTCCTCATGCCCTGGTTGCGGGCAGTGGCAAACCGTGGCAGCGAGACACAGATACGCAGCTTCGGTCCGGATCTAGGCGGACAAGGGGGACTGGAGCGCCTCGACCTCCTGGAACTCGATCAGCAGCCCGAGCGCATCGCCGGCGAGGCGTTAGCCCTGCTGGATGCCCCGGAATGCCCGACCGGCACCACGGACCTCCTACTGATGCCGGGGCAGATGACGCTGCAGATTCACGAGAGCATCGGCCACCCGTTGGAACTGGACCGCATTCTGGGCGACGAGCGCAACTACGCGGGCACCAGCTTCGTGACCGCGGACATGTTCGGAACGTACCGATACGGCTCGGAGCTGCTCAACGTGACCTTCGATCCCGGGGTACCCGGCGAACTCGCCTCGTACGCCTACGACGACGCCGGCACACGGGCCGAAAGGGACTGGTTGATCCGCGACGGCATCCTGCTGCGCGGCCTCGGAGGCGCGACATCCCAGGCGCGGTCCGGGTTGCCCGGAGTCGCCTGCGCGCGCGCCAGCTCCTGGAACCGACCCCCGATCGACCGCATGGCGAATCTGAACCTGGAACCCGGTGACAGCAGCCTGGAGGAACTGGTGGGTCGGATCGAACGGGGGGTACTGATGGACACGAACCGTTCCTGGTCCATCGACGACTCCCGCAACAAGTTCCAGTTCGGCTGCGAGATGGGGTGGCGGATCGAGGACGGTGAACGACGGGGGCTGGTCCGGAATCCGGGTTACCGCGGCATCTCGGCCGGTTTCTGGCGCAGCCTCGCGGGTGTCGGCAATGCCGCGAGTTTCCGCGTGATGGGCGTTGGCACCTGCGGCAAGGGCGAGCCCAACCAGATGATCGCGGTCGGTCACGCATCCCCGCCGTGCCTGTTTCGGGATGTCGCCGTGTTCGGCGGGGGCGGTTCCTGATGCGCGCCGTCCTGGAGCGGGCTGCCGGGCGCCTGCAGGAACTGTTGGATCCGGGGGAAGCGTTCACCGCCTACCTCGAGGCGGAGGAGTCGGACTTCCTGCGCCTGAACGGTAACCGAGTGCGGCAGGCGGGCCATGTGTCCCAGGCGCGTCTCAAGCTGGACCTGATTCGCGGGAGCCGGCATGTCGAGGCCACCCTGGCGCTGTCCGGGGAGCCCGACACCGATGCCGCGGCGCTGCGCTCCCTGCTCGCGGAATTGCGCAGAATCCTGCCGCTGGTGCCGGAGGACCCCTACCTCGCCTATGCGGGGGAGTCCGCCCGTAGCCACGACATTCGACCGGGCCTGCTTCCCGAGGCGGACGCGGTACTCGCCACCCTGAGGCAAAGCGCGGCCGGCCTCGATCTGGTAGGACACTGGGCTGCGGGCAACCTCTTCCGGGGATTCGCCGGCTCCGCCGGCCAATGGCACTGGTTCCAGGCCGAGAGCTTCACCTTCGACTGGAGCCTGTACCAGCGCGCGGACAAGGCGGTGAAAGGCCGCTACGCCGGGAGCGACTGGGATGCGGACACGTTGGCTACCCGGATCGCGGCGACGAGGAGCCAGTTGGACATCATGGCCCGCCCGGCGCAGGTCCTTCCTCCGGGGGCATACCGCGTCTACCTGGCGCCCGCTGCGCTGGGCGAGATCCTTGGTGTGGTTGCGTGGCAGGGCTTCGGCCTGCGAGCACTGCGCACGCGCCAGACACCGCTACTGCGCCTCGCGGACCGCGAGGCATCCCTGAATCCCTGCGTTCAACTCGTCGAGCACTGCGCAGGTGGTACGGCGCCCCGCTTTGGCCCGCAAGGCTTTCCTCTCCCTGAGCAGGTGCCCCTGATCGAGGCGGGGCATTTCCGGGAATGCCTTGCCGACGCACGCTCCGGCCGTGAATACGGCGTCCCAGTGAACGCAGCGGCGGAACGTCCCGCGAGCCTGGAGATGGGTGCCGGCCACCTGGCCATGGCCGATGCCGCAGCGCTGGTCGGCGACGGCCTGCTGGTCTCGGACCTGTGGTACGGCAACCTGTCCGATCACGCCCGCTGTGCGGTCACCGGAATGACCCGCTATGCCTGTCTCCGGGTCGAGGAAGGGAGGATGCTCTCGCCCGTAGAACCGATGCGCTTCGACGTCAGTCTCTACGACCTGCTCGGCGAGGGGCTGTTGGGCCTGACCCGCGAGCGGGAACTGCTGACCGACACCGGGACCTACGAACAGCGTTCCACGAACACCGCCCTGCTACCTGGCGCCCTCGTCAGGGATTTTCCCCTGACCCTCTGAC
>NZ_REBW01000136.1 GCF_007692535.1 Thioalkalivibrio sp.
GAAATGGCGTCGTCCCCGGGACGTCGTCGGGTTACGCTGCGCTAACCCGACCTACAGGGCTGTGACTTTCACGCTAACTTTCATGTCGTGGGGGGGGTGCGGCACCCCCGATAATGAAAAGCCGCAAACTGTAGGTCGGGTTAGCCCAAAGGGCGTAACCCGACGGGTCTGGTACCCAACCAAGGCCGAAAATTCAGCGCCGTCCCCGGCACCCCGGCACGTCGGGTTACGCTACGCTAACCCGACCTACAGAAATTCTGCCTTACGGGTGGGCGGCGTGCGGTTCGGTGGTTAACCGGCCGGAGTCGAGCATTTCCAGGACCGCCGCCGCGATCCGTTGATCGGCGCCGCCAGCCCCCAGTTTTTCCCGTACCTGCCCCAGGGATTCGCGGATCCGGTCCAGTTCTTCCGGATGGTCCAGCCAGTTCAGTGCCTCGGCGCAGAGCGCCTCGGGATTGGCGGCACCCTGCAGCCGCTCCGGCACCAGCCGTTTCCCGGCGACGATGTTGACCAGCGCGATGTGCGGAACGCGCACGAGGTACGAGAACAGGGTGTAGCTGAGGGGCGCCATCCGGTAAATCACGATCATCGGCGCCTGCAGGAGTCCAGCCTCGAGGGTTGCGGTGCCGGAACTGATCAGCAGCAGATCGCTGCAGGCCATCACATCCCGGGCTCGGCCGCGGCCGGTGAGGACGGTCAGCGGCAGCCCGTCGCGTGGCGCCACGTCGTCCAGCATCTGCTCGGTCATCCCCGATGCGAGCGGCACGACGAAATGAAGGTCCTGTCGCTGGGCTCGCAGGCAGCGCGCGGTCCCGACCAGTACCGGCCAATGGCGCCGGATCTCCCCGGAGCGGGAGCCAGGAAGGAGGCCAATCAGCCGCTGACCCGGCGCCAGGCCGAGTTCGGCGCGCAGATCGTGATCGCCAGCGGCGACCTGGTCGACCAGCGGGTTGCCCACGTAGCGGACCGGAACTCCGTGTTCCTCGTAGATCGCCCGCTCGAACGGGAACAATACAGCCATCGCGTCGACGCTGCGCTTGATGCGGTGGATGCGCTGCTGACGCCAGGCCCAGATCTGTGGGCTTACGTAGAACAGGACCGGTATGCCCAGGCTGCGCGCGTGGGCGCCGAGCCGGAGATTGAACTCGACGTAGTCGACGAGGACCAGGAGATTCGGCCGGGTCGCTTCCAGATGCCTCTGCATCCGTCGCAACAGCCCCCGGAGACGCGGATACTGGGTGATGACCTCCCACAGGCCCATCACCGCGAGTTCGGACACGTCGATCAGCGTCTCCGTGCCGGCGGCGCGCATCTGCTCGCCGCCCATGCCGGTGAAGGTGATGTCGGGTCGCAGCGCGTGGGCAGCGCGGATCATCCCCGCGGCGAGGTTGTCGCCGGAGGTTTCGCCCGCGCAGACGACGATATGGGCTCCGGGCATGTCAGCGCCCCAACGGGTCAGGATGCGTCATTGGCTGCAGCGTCCGTGTCGTTCGGAGCCAGTGCCGCTCAGCCCAGCGCTGCGCGGATACGTTCCCCGATGAAGTCGATCTGGGCATCCTCGAGCTCCGGAAACACCGGCAGGGACAGGCAGCGGGCGGCCACGGACTCGGCTACGGGTAGGCTCGGGGGCGCCTTTTCGCGACGATCAAAGGCTGCCTGGCGGTGCAGGGGGATCGGATAGTAGACAGCATGCCCGATGTCCGCTTCCTGCAGCGCCTTCATGATCGCCTCGCGATGGTCGGTCAGCACGGTGTACTGGTGGTAGACGTGGACCCCGATACCATCCTCGTACGGGATCTCGACGTCGAGGTCGTCGAGCACCTCGGCGTAGCGTGCTGCCACGCGGCGGCGCGCCTGGTTGAACTCGTCGATGCGCTTGAGCTTGACGCGCAGGATGGCGGCCTGGATCTCGTCGAGCCGGGAGTTGTAGCCGATCTCGTCGTGATGGTAGCGGACCTTGGAGCCGTGGTTGCGCAGTTTCAGCAGGCGCTCCGCGGCTGGGGTGCAGTTGGTGGTGATGAGGCCGCCGTCGCCGTAACACCCCAGGTTCTTGCTCGGGAAGAAGCTGAAGCAGCCGAATGCGGTTGCGCTGCCCGTCTGCACGCCCCCGATGTGTGCACCAAAGGACTGCGCGCAGTCCTCGATCAGCAGCAGCAGATGGTCCTCCGCGAGGCGGGTCAGCGCCGGCATGTCCGCCGGCTGCCCAAACAGGTGGACCGGGAGGATGGCCCGCGTGCGCGGCGTGATCGCCGCGGCAACGGCCTCGGGATCGATGTTGAACGTGCGCGGGTCGATGTCGACGAATACCGGTTCGGCGCCGACGTAGCGGATGGCTTCCGCAGTGGCGATGAAGGTGAACGGGGTGGTGATGATCTCATCGCCCGGACCGAGATCGGCGGCGCGCAGCGCCAGATGCAGCGCGTCGGTCCCGGACGCGCAGGTCACCGCATGGGTCACGCCAAGATACTCCGCGAGTTCAGACTCCAGGGCCTGGACGTTGGGCCCGAGGATGAACCGTGTACTCTCGAGTACCTCGGCAACGGCCGCGTCGATTTCTCCACGCAGATCGTGGTACTGGCGCTGCAGATCGACCATCGGAATCATTCGTCATCTCCCGCGGTGCTGCGGTTTGCCGCCCTGGTCAGCACATTCAGGTTGGCGTAGACCAGGTCCGTGATTTGCGTCGCTGCTTCCAGTGCGCGTTGCCCCGCCCGCCCGCTGACGACCACGGGGTGCTCGCCGCGCACGGCGCCCACGAAGGACTGGATCTCGACGAGCAGGGCGTCCGAGGCGTCGAATGCCCATTCCTCGCTGTCGATCTCGGGCACGCCGGTGCCCGGATCGTCGTCGCCGAGATGATGCACGGCCAGGATGCGGTTCTGGAAATCCACCGACGCATAGCCATGCGGCTGGAAGATTCGCATGCGTCGTTCGGACTTCGTGCTGACCCGACTCGAGGTGACATTGGCGACGCAGCCGTCGGCAAATTCGAGACGGGCGTTGGCGATGTCGATGTCGTGGGTCAGGATGCTGGCGCCCGATGCGCGGACTTCGGTCAGGGGCGAATCCACCAGGTCCAGGATGATGTCGATGTCGTGGATCATCAGGTCCAGCACGACCGAGACATCGGTGGCTCTGGGCTTGAACGGAGCCAGCCGGTGGCATTCGATGAAGCGCGGATTCAGCGGGTTTTCCATGAGCCGCTGCAGTGCCGCATTGAAGCGTTCCAGGTGACCGACCTGCAGCACCACGCCGCGTTCCTCGGCCAGCTGGTTCAGCGCCTCCGCCTCCTCGATGGTCGTGGTGATGGGCTTTTCCAGCAGCACGTGACAGCCGACGTCGAGAAAGTCGCGCGCGATGGCGTAATGGAGCGTGGTTGGCGTAGCGATGCTGACCGCATCGACCTTTCCGAGCAGATTGCGGTGATCCAGCACTGCGTCGCAGCCATGCTGGGAGGCAATCTCCTGCGCCGTTGCGGCGTTGCTGTCGACCACGGCGACCAGCTCGGTATCCGGTAACTGGGCGTACTTGGCTGCGTGCCATTTTCCCAGGTGGCCGACGCCGATGACGGCACAGCGGAGTGGTGGAGTAGACATGACGGTCCC
The DNA here is from genome assembly GCF_007692535.1 of Thioalkalivibrio sp. GTDB lineage: Bacteria > Pseudomonadota > Gammaproteobacteria > Ectothiorhodospirales > Ectothiorhodospiraceae > Thioalkalivibrio. The sequence continues at coordinate 3,606 of NZ_REBW01000136.1, forward strand.
CGTCGGGTTGTGATCTGCTGCTGTGGTAGTGTAGCGCGCCGAACCGCCTGGCATGCGGGTCGGGCGGCTACGCCCCCGGCAGCGCTCGGGCGGCCGTAGTGTACTCAATCCGGGTGGGGTTGGGGCGGTCACGCAGGAGGACGGACGGGAGATGCAGCTGGACAGTGCGAAGGGGATTCCGGCGGGGCTGCTCAGCGCCGGCGTGGACGAGGTTGGTCGCGGGCCACTCGCGGGCCCGGTGGTTGCGGCAGCCGTCATCCTGCCACGAGGGTATGCGCTCGCGGGGCTGACCGATTCCAAGCGGCTGTCTGCGCGCCGGCGCGGGGCGCTGGCGGCCATCCTCCGCGAAGACGCCGAGTGCTGGGCGCTCGGCAGCGCCACTGCTGCGGAAATCGACGAGCTGAATATCCACCATGCCACCCTGCTGGCAATGCGTCGGGCGGTGTTGGCGCTGGCGAAGGCGCCGGAGCATCTGGCGGTTGACGGCCGATTTACCCCAGAGGGTCCCTGGCGTGCCACCGCGGTGGTCGGGGGCGACGCCACCGTGCCCGCGATCAGCGCCGCTTCGATCATCGCCAAGGTGGCCCGCGACGCGTGGCTGGCCGAACTGCACGAACAGTATCCGGCCTATGGCTTCGATTGCCATGCCGGGTACCCCACGCCCGCACATCTCGCGGCCCTGGCGGAATATGGGCCATGTCCGGAGCATCGCCGCAGCTTCGCACCTGTTGCACGCTGCCTGCGCAACTTCGCGACCCCGGAATCAGGGCGATGAACGGATTCGTCCACCTGCGTCTGCATTCCGAATATTCCCTGGTGGATGGCCTGGTGCGCCTGAAGCCCCTGGTGGCGCATGTGACGCAGCAGGGAATGCCGGCCGTTGCAGTGACCGATCACTGCAACCTGTTCGGCCTGGTCAAGTTCTACAAGGCCGCGATCGCGGCCGGCGTGCAGCCGATCGTCGGCGCCGACATTCTGGTGCGTGACACCCGGGCGGATGGTTCCCATGCGCGGCTGACCCTCCTGGCGCAGAACGCGCAGGGATACCGGCACCTGACACGCCTGATCAGCCGAGCCTGGCAGGAGGGGCAGGACAAGGGGGTGCCCCGCATCGACATGGCCTGGCTGACGGGGGCCACGGATGGGCTCATCGCCCTGTCGGGCACGATCGACGGGGTATTCGTGCAGGGCTCGGGGAGCCCGGTCGCGCTGACCGAGGAAGTCCTGGCACCCTGGCTGGCCTTGTTCCCCGATCGCTTCTACCTGGAACTCACCCGGACCGGGCGCCCGGGCGAAGACGCCTGGATCGCCGCCGCCCTGGCGGCGGCGGAGGCCTTCGGTCTTCCGGTGGTCGCCACCAACGACGTCCGCTTCCTTGCCGGGGCCGACTTTGAGGCGCACGAGGCCCGTGTCTGCATCCATGACGGGGTCGTGCTGGCCGATCCGCGCCGCGTCCGCCGCTACAGCGACCAGCAGTACCTGCGCAGCCCAGAGGAGATGGCGACACTCTTCGCGGACATCCCGGAGGCCCTGGCGAACACGGTGGCGATTGCCCGGCGCTGCAGCGTACGCCTGTCGCTGGGGCATTCGGTGCTGCCCGAATTCCCGGTGCCCGGCGGGCGCTCGGTGGAGGATCACCTGCGCCTGACCGCCCACGACGGACTGCGTGCGCGGCTGGAGCGCCACCGTTTCGCGGAGGAGTCCGCCTACACGGCGCGGCTCGAGCGCGAACTGGACGTGATCTGCCAGATGGGTTTCCCCGGGTATTTCCTGATCGTCGCCGACTTCATCCGCTGGGCGCGCGAGAACCGGATTCCGGTGGGGCCGGGGCGCGGTTCCGGAGCGGGATCCCTGGTGGCCTACGCGCTGGGGATAACCGATCTGGATCCATTACGTTACGATCTTCTCTTCGAGCGATTTCTTAACCCGGAACGCGTTTCGATGCCGGATTTCGACATCGACTTCTGCATGGATCGCCGCGACCGCGTGATCGACTACGTCGCCGACCGCTACGGCCGCGACCGGGTCTCCCAGATCATCACCCACGGGACCATGGCGGCCAAGGCGGTCGTCCGCGACTGCGGTCGCGTGCTGGGTCACGGCTACGGCTTCGTCGACCGCATCGCCAAGCTGATCCCGTTCGAACTGGGGATGACCCTGACCCGGGCGCTCGAAGAGAGCGAGGACTTGAAGACACAGTATGACGAGGACGAGGAGGTTCGCGGCATTCTGGAACTGGCACTGAAGCTTGAGGGGCTGACACGCAACGCCGGCAAACACGCGGGCGGGGTGGTGATCGCGCCCTCGGCCCTGACCGACTTCTCGCCGCTGTACTGCGAAGCCGGTGGCGGCTCCCTCGTGACCCACTTCGACAAGGATGACGTCGAGGCGGTGGGTCTGGTGAAGTTCGACTTCCTCGGCCTGCGCACGCTGACCATCATCGACTGGGCGCTGGAGGCCATCCGGCAGTTGCCGGGTGCCGATCCCGTGGATCTGGACAGCATTCCGCTGGATGATCCCGCAGCCTTCAGGCTGCTGCGGGCGCATCAGACCACGGCGGTCTTCCAGCTCGAATCGGGCGGCATGAAGGACCTGATCCGGCGCCTGCAGCCCGACAGCTTCGAGGACATCATCGCGCTGGTTGCGCTGTACCGGCCGGGCCCGCTGCAGTCGGGGATGGTGGACGACTTCATCGACCGCAAGCACGGCCGGGCCCGGGTCGAGTACCCGCACCCGGACCTGGAGCCGATCCTGAAGCCCACCTACGGCGTGATCCTGTACCAGGAACAGGTGATGCAGATCGCGCAGGTGCTGGCGAGCTACACCCTCGGCGGTGCGGATCTGCTCCGCCGCGCGATGGGCAAGAAGAAGCCCGAGGAAATGGCCAAGCAGCGAGAGATCTTCGTACAGGGCGCGCTGGCCCGCGGCGTCGCCGAGCAGACCGCGACCTACATCTTCGACCTGATGGAGAAGTTCGCCGGCTACGGCTTCAACAAGTCGCACTCGGCGGCGTACGCGCTGCTGGCCTACCAGACCGCCTGGCTCAAGGCGCATCATCCGGCCCCGTTCATGGCGGCGGTGCTGTCCGCGGATATGGACAACACCGACAAGGTGGTCGGTCTGATCGAGGAATGCCGCAGCCTGGATCTGCGGGTCGTGCCCCCGGACGTGAACCGCTCGGCCTATCGCTTCGCGGCAGTCGATGCGCAGACCATCGTCTATGGCCTCGGTGCAATCAAGGGGGTTGGGGAGTCCGCCATCGACACCCTGCTGCGCGCGCGTGATGGCGGGTCGGACTTCCACAGCCTGGTGGATCTCTGCCAGCGGGTGGATCTGGGCAAGCTGAACAAACGGGTTCTGGAGACGCTGATCCGTGCCGGGGCGATGGACGGCATCGGCGCCAACCGGGCAACGCTGCTGGCCGCCATGCCGCTCGCGATCGGGGCGGCGGAGCAGGCCGGACGCAATGCCGAACTGGGTGTGGTGGATCTCTTCGGGGAGCCGGCCAGTGCGGTGTTGCCGGAACTCGCGACCCTCCCGGAGATGGAGGACGAGGACCGGCTGCGGGGGGAAAAGGAGACCCTCGGGCTCTACCTGACCGGACACCCGATCGCGCGTTACCGGGAGGAACTGAAGTGCCTGACCGGCACGTCGCTGCAGGGACTTGAAGGCCGCCTCGAGAGTCGTCCGGACCAGAACCAGCGCCGGAGGCGGCCGGAAACGGTACGGATCGCGGGCCTGGTCGTGGGCATCCGGATGCGCAACACGCAGAACGGACGCATGGCCATCGTCACCCTGGACGACCAGACCGGACGCGCCGAGGTCGTGCTGTTCAACGAGGATTATCGCGAGCACCAGGCGCGCCTGGTGCCGGATACGCTGATCGTCGCCGAGGGGAGCGTGACCCTGGACGACTACGCGGGCGGCATCCGCATGCGGGCACAGCGCATCCTCACTCTCGACGAGGCCCGGGGCGAATGGGCGCGCGTGCTCGATCTCAGCCTGGCCGCGCTGCGCTCGGAACAGGTCCGGTCACTGCACCAGGTCATCACCCAATGCCCGTCCGGATCCTGCCGGTTGCGCATGCGCTACCGTCGCGAGGACGCCTGGGTGGAACTGCAATTGCCCGACGATTGGCAGCTGCAGCCGGACGAGCAGCTGCTGCGACGCCTGAGCGATACCCTGGGACCCGAGAGCCGGGTTACACTCGTGTACGGCGGCTCGGCAGCGCCCGGTACCTGAGCGGATGCCCGTCGTATTGGGTACAATCCGGGGTTTGAACGGTCAGAAACGGGACGTTTGATGAATCCGGATTTTCTCGATTTCGAACAGCCGATCGCCGAACTGGAGGCCAAGATCCAGGATCTGCGTTTCGTCAGTGACGATGCCGAGGTCAATATCCAGGAAGAGATCCAGCGCCTCGAGGACAAGTGCCTGGCGCTGACCGAGAACATCTTCAGCAAGCTGAAGCCCTGGCAGGTTTCCCAGCTCTCGCGTCATCCGCGCCGGCCGTACACCCTGGACTACGTCCCGCAACTGTTCACCGAGTTCGTCGAGCTCCGTGGCGACCGCGCCTTCGCCGACGACTCCGCCATCATCGGTGGCCCGGCACGGCTGGACGGGCGCCCGGTGATGGTGATCGGGCACCAGAAGGGACGCCTGACCAAGGAAAAAGTCCAGCGCAACTTCGGCATGCCCCGACCCGAGGGCTATCGCAAGGCCCTGCGCCTGATGGAAATGGCAGAGCGCTTCCGGCTGCCGGTTCTTACCTTCATCGACACGCCTGGCGCCTATCCCGGCGTCGGCGCGGAGGAACGCGGCCAGAGCGAGGCCATCGCCCGCAACCTGCTGGTCATGGCCCGATTGAACACGCCGATCATCGCTACGGTGATCGGCGAGGGTGGCTCGGGCGGCGCGCTTGCCATCGGTGTCGGCGATGCCACCATGATGCTCCAGTACTCGACCTACTCGGTGATCTCCCCGGAGGGTTGCGCCTCGATCCTCTGGAAGAGTGCGGACAAGGCCCCCGAGGCCGCGGAAGCGCTGGGCATCACCTCCGAGCGCCTGCTCGAACTGGGACTGGTGGACAGAGTCATCGACGAGCCGCTCGGCGGCGCCCACCGTGCGCCGGAGATCATGGCGACGCGGATCAAGTCGGCCCTGCTGGAGACACTCGAACAGCTGGACGGGCTGGATCCCGAGCGTCGCCTGGAACGCCGTTACCGGCGGCTGATGGATTATGGCGCCTTCCAGGAAGCCGGGTCCTGATCCGGTCGAGGTCGCACTGACGCGATTCCTGGAGGATCATCCCGATTGCTCGGGCCTGCGGGTGGCATTCAGCGGCGGCCGCGACTCGACGGTGCTGCTGCACGCCCTCGCGCGCCTGAATCCTGCGCGCTCGGTGCTGGTGATTCACGTGCATCACGGACTGCATCCCCAAGCGGATGCCCAAGCTGATCATTGCCGGCGGTTTGCGGCCGGGCTCGGTCTTCGCTTCGAAACGCGAGAGGTCCGTCTCGCTGGCAGACCGGAGGAGGGCGTCGAGGCCGCCGCGCGCCGCCTGCGTTACCAGGCACTGTCGCAGGGGACCGGCCCCGGCGATTGTGTCCTGACCGCACACCACGCGACCGACCAGGCAGAGACCTTCCTGCTCGCGGCCCTGAAGGGCAGCGGACCCGCCGGGCTTGCGGCGATGCCGAGGTTGCGGCGTCTTGGTGCAGGATGGCTGGGTCGGCCGCTTCGGCAGGTCTCGGGCGAGTCGATCGCCGTCTACGCGGAGCAGCACGGACTGGGCTGGGTCGAGGATCCGAGTAACGAGGACACCCGGTTCGACCGGAATTTCGTCCGGCGCGAAGTGCTGCCCGTCCTCGCGTCGCGTTTTCCGGTCGCACGCCGTCTGGGCGCGGCGGCAGACCTTCAGGCCGAGGTGATCGAGGTCCTTGACGGCCTGCTGGATCCGTTGCTCGACACCCTCAGCGGCCCGGTCGCGGACAGCCTCGATCTGGACGCCGTGCTGGCCCAGCCAGCAGCGCGCAGACCCTGGCTTCTGCGCCGGTTCATCTCCCGCTCCGGCGGCAGCCTTCCTCGACGCGGTCCGTTGCTCGAGTTCCTTCGCCAACTGTGCGAAGCGGGCGCGGAGGCCAGCCCTGCCTTGCACTGGGACGGGTTCAGCCTGAGGACCTACCGGGGCGTGCTTTACCTCCTGAGGGCAGCGCGGCCTGGGACGGCGCTGGCATCCGGAGAGGCGATCGACTGGCCGGACGGTGCCTCGACTTTGACCTTGCCGGATGGGCGCCTGCTGACGGCGCAGCAACTTCGGGACGCGGGTGTGGCCCACGGTGGCGGTCTCCAGATCGATTTTCGCCGGGGCGGCGAGACGCTGCGCACGCGCGGCGTCCGGCGCGCCCTGAAAGCCTTGATGCAGGAGCGCGGGATCCCGCCCTGGCGGCGGGCTGAGGTGCCACTGGTCCGGGTGCACGGAGAACTGGTTGCCGTATTGTGGGACGCCTGAGACGGCGGCACCACGGGGCTGTCCACCCGGGCGGCCGGTTGCCGCGATTGAGCGCGGGGGGGCTTTTTGGTAACCTTCCGACGCGTTCCGGCACACTGCCGGTCGTACTTCCACGGGTGCCCACATGACGCGTTTCGTATTCATCACCGGAGGCGTGGTGTCGTCTCTGGGCAAGGGCATTGCATCGGCGTCGCTCGGTGCGATCCTCGAGGCGCGGGGACTGAAGGTGACCCTGCTGAAGCTGGATCCCTACATCAACGTGGATCCGGGCACCATGAGCCCGTTTCAGCACGGCGAGGTCTTCGTGACCGACGACGGTGCCGAGACGGATCTGGATCTCGGGCACTACGAACGATTCGTGCGCATCCGCACCAGCCGCCGCAACAACTTCACCGCCGGCCAGATCTACGAGAACGTGATCCGCAAGGAACGCCGCGGGGACTATCTCGGCGGCACCGTGCAAGTGATCCCGCACATTACCGACGAGATCAAGCGCTCGATCCGCGCCGGCGCGGACGACGCCGACATCGCGCTGGTGGAGATCGGCGGCACGGTCGGTGACATCGAGTCGCTTCCCTTCCTCGAGGCGATCCGGCAAATGGGCGTGGAACTCGGGCGCGACAATGCCCTGTTCATCCATCTGACGCTGGTTCCGTACATTGCCGCTGCGGGGGAGATCAAGACCAAGCCGACCCAGCACTCGGTCAAGGAACTGCGCTCGATCGGCATCCAGCCGGACGTGCTGCTGTGCCGGGCCAACCAGCCCCTGCCGGAGGGGGAGCGGCGCAAGATCGCTTTGTTCACGAACGTCGAGGAAAAGGCGGTGATCTCAGCCGTAGATGTCGATAACATCTACAAGATCCCGCTCTGGCTGCATTCCCAGAAGCTCGATGAGATCGTGCTGCGCAAGCTCCATATCGAGGCGCCGCAGGCCGACCTCTCGGACTGGAAGCATGTGGTCAACGCGATGGAGTTCCCCGAGTCCGATGTCACCGTGGGGATGATCGGGAAGTACGTCGACCTTACCGAGTCCTACAAGTCGATCAACGAGGCCCTGACCCACGCCGGTGTCCACACCGGGACCCGCGTGCGCATCCGTTACATCGATTCGGAGAAGCTGGAGGGAGCTCAGTCGGGCGTCCTGCCCGAGCTGGAGGGCCTGGACGCCATCCTGGTACCGGGTGGCTTTGGCGAGCGCGGTGTCGAGGGCAAGGTGATGGCTGCGCGCCAGGCCCGCGAGCAGGGCATTCCCTATCTGGGCATCTGTCTGGGCATGCAGGTGGCCGTGATCGAGTTCGCGCGTGATGTCGCCGGCCTCGAGGGCGCGCACAGCACCGAGTTCGTACCGGATACCCCGCACCCGGTGATCGCATTGATCACCGAGTGGCAGGACCGCGAGGGTCGGATCGAACGCCGTGACGCGGATAGCGATCTGGGCGGCACCATGCGCCTGGGCGCCCAGACCGCATTGCTGGAAGGCGGGTCGCTGATGGCGCAAGCCTACGGCGACCTGCGTATCCAGGAGCGCCACCGGCACCGCTATGAATTCAACAATGCCTATGCCGATCGCCTGCAGGAGGCGGGTCTGGTGCTTTCCGGTCGCTCGGAGGACGGCAGCCTGGTGGAGGCCGTCGAGCTGCGTGACCACCCCTGGTTCGTCGGCTGCCAGTTCCACCCCGAGTTCACTTCCACACCGCGGGGTGGCCACCCACTGTTCACCGGCTTCGTCAGCGCCGCAAGGCGTTTCCGCGAAACCAAGGCGGCACTCGCCAAGCCGCCCACCGCGTGAGGGCGCCCATGGAACTCTGTGACTTCGAAGTCGGCCTGGATCAACCGTTCTTCCTGATCTCCGGGCCCTGCGTGATCGAGTCCGAGCAACTGGCGCTGGAGACGGCGGGAACGCTGCAGGCGATGGCGCGGGAGTTGGGCATCCCTTTCATCTATAAATCCTCCTTCGACAAGGCGAACCGCTCTTCCACCCAGAGCTTTCGCGGACTCGGGATTGAAAAGGGTCTGCAAATTCTTGAAAAGGTGAAGAAGGAGCTTGGCGTTCCCGTGCTGACGGACGTGCACGAGGACACACCGCTGGGCGAGGTTGCCAGCGTGGTCGATGTGCTGCAGACCCCCGCCTTCCTCTGCCGGCAGACCAACTTCATTCAGAACGTCGCGCGCCAGGGGCTGCCGGTGAACATCAAGAAGGGGCAGTTCCTCGCGCCCTGGGACATGGACAACGTGGTGGCCAAGGCCCGCGAAGTCGGGAACGACCGGATCATGGTCTGCGAGCGGGGTGTGTCGTTCGGGTACAACACGCTCGTCTCGGACATGCGCGGCCTCGCGGTGATGCGGCGCACCGGTTGCCCGGTGGTGTTCGACGCCACCCACTCGGTGCAGCAGCCCGGCGGGCGTGGCACGGCTTCGGGTGGCCAGCGCGAATTCGTGCCCGTGCTGGCGCGGGCGGCGATCGCAGCCGGTGTTTCCGGTCTCTTCATGGAGACCCACCCCGATCCCGAGCAGGCCCTCTCGGACGGCCCGAATGCGTGGCCGATGCCGATGATGCGCGAACTCCTCGAGACCCTGGTGCTGCTGGACCGGGCGGTGAAGGCAAGGCCCTTCGCGGAGACCGCTTTCGGGCTGGGCTGAAGATCCAGGGATTCTGATTTCATCCCGGTGGGTTGCCCCTCGGGATCATGCCCTTTAAGGAGAAAATGATGTCGAAGATTGCCGAGATACGTGCCCGCGAGATTGTCGATTCCCGGGGTAACCCGACCGTCGAGGCCGACGTGGTCCTCGACTCCGGCAACCGGGGACGCGCGGCGGTGCCTTCCGGCGCCTCGACCGGTGTCCGCGAGGCGATCGAACTGCGTGACGGAGAGGCCCGTTACGGTGGCAAGGGCGTTCGGCGCGCGGTCGGACACGTGAACGGTGAGATCGCCGATGCCCTGCGGGGCGCGGAGGCCGATCAGCAGGCCGTGGACCGTCGCATGATCGAGCTCGACGGGACCCCTACGAAGGAGCGCCTTGGCGCCAACGCGGTGCTGGCGGTGTCACTGGCCCTGGCCCACGCGCGGGCGGCCGATGCAGGGCTCCTGTTGTTCCGCAGCCTGGGCGGGCCGGAGGCAAATATCCTCCCGGTGCCGATGATGAACATCATCAACGGCGGCGCGCATGCGAACAACAGTGTGGATATGCAGGAGTTCATGATCGTTCCGGTCGGCGCGGGTAGTCTGACCGAGGCCGTCCGCTACGGTGCCGAGGTCTTTCACGCGCTGAAGAAGATCCTCGACGGGCGTGGGCTGGGGACAGCGGTGGGTGATGAGGGTGGGTTCGCCCCGGACCTGCCGTCGAACGCCGCGGCGGTGGAGGTGATCCTCGAAGCCATTCAGCAGGCGGGCTTCAAGGCCGGTGAGGACATCTGGATCGGACTCGATTGCGCGAGTTCGGAGTTCTACCGGGACGGGCGCTACCATCTGGCCTCGGAGGGACGCGACTTCTCCGCCGAGGAATTCACCGACTACCTCAGCCGCTGGGTCGACCAGTATCCGATCCTGACCATCGAGGACGGTATGGCCGAAGACGACTGGGACGGCTGGAAGGTGATGACGGAGCGGTTGGGCGGGCGCGTCCAGTTGGTGGGCGACGATCTCTTCGTCACCAACACCGAGATCCTCAAGGAAGGCATCGACCGGGGCGTGGCCAATTCGATCCTGATCAAGGTGAACCAGATCGGCACCCTGACCGAGACCATGGAAGCGATCGCCATGGCCAAGGCCGCGAACTACACCGCAGTGATCTCGCATCGTTCCGGTGAGACCGAGGACGTGACGATCGCCGACCTCGCCGTCGCGACGGGCGTCGGGCAGATCAAGACGGGCTCGCTGTCCCGCTCCGATCGGGTCGCCAAGTACAACCAGCTGATGCGGATCGAAGAGATGCTCGGCAGCGCGGCTCGCTATCCCGGGCTGAAGGCCTTCCCGGTGGCGGGTGCATGATCGTCGTGCAGGCGTGGCTTGGGCATGGCCTGGGGCAGCGACGCGGGTGATGGCTCGCCGGGGCCTGCGTGTCCGGAATCCGGGAGAAGGGCGATCCTGAATCCGCAGCTTTCAGCCGTCCGGAGTCCCGCGCGCGGGCGCCCCGGTCTGTTTGAACGCATTCGTGCCGGCGCGGATCGGCGCTGATGCGCTGGCTCACCGTCATTCTCCTGGCTGCCCTGCTGGGCCTGCAGTGGTCGTTGTGGTTTGGGGAGGGGAGTTGGCGGTACGTGCAGGAGTTGCGCGAGGTGCAGCGTCTCCAGGAGATCGAGAACGAGACGCTCCTGATCCGAAACCGAGCCCTGGAGGCGGAGGTCGAGGATCTGCGCAGCGGGTCCGAGGCGGTCGAGGAACGTGCGCGGCGCGACATGGGCATGATCCGCGAGGATGAGGTGTTTTTTCTCCCGGTGGATCCTCCAGGCGGGATGGGCCCCGGAGCCGGGCGCGACCGTGACTGAGCCCCGGGCACCATCGTTCTGGGCCTTGATCCCGGCGGCAGGCGCGGGGCGACGCATGGGTGCCGGTCGTCCGAAGCAGTTCCTGACGTTGGGGTCACGCAGCGTGCTGGGGCACACGCTCGGCATCTTCCTGGAGCACCCGGGCATCCGCGGCGTGGTGCTGGTGTTGGGGCGCGATGTCGATCCCGATGCGGTTGATCTTCCCGCGAGCGGTGGAAGGCTTTTTCGGGTCGCAGGCGGGGAGGAACGTGCGGACTCGGTGCGCAATGGCCTGGATTTCCTTGCACAACAGGCTGCACCGGACGACTGGGTGCTGGTTCACGATGCGGCACGGCCCTGTCTTCCGAACGAGGATCTGGAGCGCCTGATGCATGCGCTGCGGGACGATCCTGTCGGGGGGCTGCTCGCGGCACCGAGCACCGACACCATGAAGCTTGCCGACAGTGCGGGGCGGGTGGAGCGGACCCTGGATCGGGCACGCGTCTGGAGGGCGTTGACGCCACAGATGTTTCGTATTCAGGCGCTGCGCGATGCGCTTGAGGCGGCGGCCAGCGCCGGTGTGGCGATCACGGACGAGGCGAGTGCGATGGAGTTCCAGGGTCACCGACCGCGCCTGGTGGAGGGAAGTCCATTGAACATCAAGATCACCCGTCCGGAAGACCTGGAGACGGCACAGCTGTATCTTCTGAAACAGAATCGATTGAGGAGTCCAACATGAAACGAATCCGTGTGATCGATGCCGGCTTCGTCACGCCACTGGAGTCGATGGCGATCTTCCATGCCGTGGCCGAGGCCATGGAGCCGGACGATGACCCCGTGGTGACCCTGGTCAATCCGACGCAGCCATTCGTCTCCGTCGGCCTCCATCAGGATATCGACCTGGAGGTCGATACGGCGTATTGCGAGCTTCATGGGCTGCCGGTGATCCGGCGCGATGTCGGGGGCGGCGCGGTTTATCTGAACCGCGACCAGATGTTCTTTCACTTCGTGTACCCCTACACGAAGGCACCGGCCCGGGTGGAGGCGATCTACTCACATTTCATGGCCCCGGTGCTCGCGACCTATCAGGCCCTGGGGGTTCCGGCGGTCTTCCGGCCGGTGAACGACATCCACGTGAACGGGCGCAAGATCGGCGGTACCGGCTCGGCCCGGATCAACAATGCCACGGTGATGGTCGGCAGTTTCATGTTCGACTTCGATATGGACACCATGGCGAAATGCCTGAAGGTCAGCTCGGAGAAGTTCCGGGACAAGCTGCGGCAGGGAATGCAGGACTACATGACCACCCTGACGCGGGAACTGGGACAGCCTCCGGATCGTGGGCTAGTAAAAGATTTATTTATGAATGCGATCGAGGAACATCTTGGCGTCAAGCCTGAGGAATCGGAGCTGACCGAAGCGGAGAGGGAGCAACTGGTCGAGGTGCGAGCACTGCTGCAGGATCCGGAATGGGTTCATCAGAAGGGGCGGCGTCTGGTCACTACGGGGGTGAAAATCTCCGCTGGGACGTACCTGGTCGAGGGCGTGCACAAGGCCAAGGGAGGACTGATTCGCGCACGCATGCTGACCCGTGACAACGTGCTCGAAGATGTGGAGTTCTCCGGCGATTTCACGGTCTTTCCCTCGGACGGGATCGAGCGTCTGGCCGAACGGCTGCGCGGTGCCACGCTCCCGGTCAGCGCCGAGGGTGACGCGGCGAAGCTGCAGGGCCGCATCGCGGACGAGATGAGCGCGCTGGGTCTGGACATCCCGGGCGTGGGGGCCGAGGATTTTCTCGCGGCCTTCATGCATGGGCTGCACCGTGAGTAATCCCACCGTGCAGGCCCTGTCGAGGGGGGCCTCCGAATGAGGATCTATTGCGAGCGGGACACGCTGGGCTGGTTCGCCGAGCCTCTGAATACCGTTTCCGGTCTCGCCTTCTTCATTTCGGCATGGCAGGCCTGGCGGCAACTCGAGCGCGCACGCCTGCGCGAGCAATGGGATCTGCACCTGCTTGCATGGCTCATCGGGCTGATAGGCCTGGCCAGCGTGCTCTGGCACGCGAGCGGCATTGGCTGGTTGCACTGGTTCGATGCGGCGGCGGTCGCGGCGTTCGTGCTGGTTTACTGGCAAGTTTTCCTGGTGCGGGTGTCGCAGCTGCGGTGGCCGGGGCTGTTGGTCGGATGGCTGGTGACCGGAGCCGGTGTGGCGCTGTTCTACCTGCTCCTTCCACAGATATTCCTCGGCAGCACCCTGGCCTATACGCCGTTGCTGGCCCTCCTGCTGGCAGGGATCGTACTGTCGGCGAGGATCGACCGGCGGCTGGCGCGCGATCTGTTGCTGGCCAGCGGACTGTTCGTGCTTGCGATGGTGGTCCGTGCAGCAGACCTGCTGCTCTGCGAATGGGTCATCGTCGGGACGCATTGGCTTTGGCATCTTCTGACCGCCGGCCTGCTGTTCGTGCTGGTGGACGGAATGATCCGCCATGTCCGGTTGCGCGAGACCCGGGTCGGGAACGATGTCGCCTGATCTGCGCGTGGGCCAGGGTTTCGACGTGCATGCGTTCGGCCCCGGGGATCACCTGACTCTCGGCGGGGTGAGAATCCCGCACGACCGGGGCTTCGTCGCCCATTCGGATGGCGACGTGCTGCTGCACGCCCTCTGCGATGCGCTGCTGGGGGCGGCCGCGCTGGGCGACATCGGTCGGCACTTTCCGGATACCGACCCGCGCTATCGGGGCGCGGACAGCAGGATGCTGTTGTCCGAGGTCGTCGCCCGCGTGCGTGCCGCGGGTTGGAGCCCAGTGAATGTCGACAGCGTGATCATCGCCCAGGCCCCGAAGATGGCCGCGCACGTTGAAGCCATGCGCGGCCACATCGCCGCGGACTGCGGCCTGCCGTTGAGCGCCGTGAACGTAAAGGCCACCACCACCGAGCGTCTGGGCTTCACCGGCCGCGGCGAGGGTATCGCCGCCGAAGCCATCGTTCTGCTGGCTGCGATCGGGCCTGCCGAGGAATGAATCGGCCACGGGACGCCGGCACCGGCACGCCGCCCGTAGGCGAGCCCTCGCCGATCTGCCGGTTTGCGCATGAATCAATCGGCCGGGGACTGGCCCCCGGCACGGGCACGACGTTCGGTTCACGCCTGCGATCATCCCCAGAATCCCTGTAACCGCCATTGCCCGCTGCGCAGGTCGCGGAAGACCCAGCAAAGCCTTCCCTGATGGTCCCGTGCGAGCGCGTAGTCGCGGCGTTGGTCATTGCCGCCGGCCCACCATCCGCCCTCCATTCGGCCCAGCGATGCCTGGGAGCCGGGAGGCGGGAAGGGCTGCAGGGGTTGCAGCCATAGCGCTGCCCCGGCTGCGCGCTGGGCCGGCGTCGTGCTGGATGGCGCTGCCGGTGGAGGGGCCTCCGAGGTCCACGCTTCCTGGGCCTGCTCGGGCAGCGGATGGAGGGTCGGCACGAACCTCAGCACTGCTTCGTCACCGAGCCGGGCGCGCAGCCGGGTCAGGAATCCGGTCTCGTCCCGGGCGCCGCCCGGGCTGCCGAACAGGCCGGGTATGTCCCCCGCGACCGGAAGCAGCCGCGCTGCGTGCAACCGCATGCCGCGCACCGGCGCCGGCAGCGACACCCGGGACAGGCGAATGCTCCACAGTTCCAGCCATTCCTCCGCGCGGCTGCCGGGATGACTGCGTTCCAGGGTCAGCCGTGTCTCCGTTTCCCGGTGCAACAACTGCAGTTCCAGGCCCTGCACGCCGCGATGCCGGGCGCGCAGGACCTGTTCCAGTTGCAGCAGGAGTCGCTTCAACGGGAAGCGCAGTGCCCCGGTGGAACTGACCTCCTGGTCGAATTCCAGTTGGAAGGATGGGTTATCCGGCGGGTGGAAGCGCGGCATGGCCTCCGGGACATCACCGAGCAGATGATCGAGGAGTCTCGGCAGCCGGGTTCCGTAACGCAGCGCCAGATCGCCGCGCGGGAGGCGCAGCAGTTCACCGATCCGGGTCAGGCCGATGCCGCGCAGTGCGGCGATGTCGGCAGCGGGTAGCGGGAGCGCCGCCAGGGGCAGCGGGGTCAGTACCCGGCGCAGTCCGTCACGGTCCCTGGGTCGTTCCGGATGACCCAAGCCAGCCAGCAGCCGGGCCATGGCCGGAGTCCGTGCGCCCCCGATGCGGGGGCTGTAGCCCAGTTGGCGCAGGGTGCCCCCGACCCGCTGTTCCAGCGCCTCCAGCCCGCGGAACAGGCGCAGGCTGCGGCCGGTCTCGAGCAGGATGCGCTGCTGCCCGGGCTCGGGACAGACATGATCGCTGAACTGCAGCAGTACCGTGGACAGCATCCGCAGGTGTTGCTGCACGGTCTCCGGTTCGTAATCGACCACGACCGGGGCGTTCAGGACGGCCAGGGCTTCGGCGAGCGCCATGCCGGGACAGACCCCGGCCCGCCGGGCCGCGCGGTTGCCGTCGTGCACCCGTGGCCGCGCCGCGTCCTCGACGATGATCAGTGGCCCTGGCTGCGCGGAGCCGGTCTGCACCAGGGTATCCAGCGCCAGATGCGGGAGCCATACCGCCATCCACAGAGGCTGGCTGGATACCGGTTTCGGGCCGGGCTCTGGAGCCGACGCAGGGATGGGCGCCAGGCGCGATTTCGGGCGGAGTTCCGGACCCGCCGTGGCAGGCACCGGTGGGAGCAGGGTCAGCTGTGCGCCGCCTGCCTCCGTCCGGAGGGTGTCGCGGGACGCGCCTGCCACGATTTCCCTTTCACCCTGAGTCTGTTCAGGGGCGGCAGGATAGCCACTGGAAGACGAGCGGGATCCGGGGTGCGGCGGATTGCCGCCGCTTTCGCCCGTGGTCATGGTTCGCACCGGTGGTTCAGCAGGTTCCGGGGAATCATCACGGGCTGGTTTCGCGGCAGCCATCCACCGGTCTGCTTGATGACTTCCAGGCGCAGGTGGTCTCCGTCGCCTTGCCAGCGGATGCGCAGGTGGGCCGGTGAGGGCTGCTGCGCCGCCGCTGGTGGGCGATAGAGGAAGGCACAGGCATCACCGGCGCTGGCCGCCAGACGCAGGCGCCGCAACGGGGCACCATCGGTGCCGCGCAACCAGGCGAGCAGGGCACCGGTATCGGGCTGGCGCAGGATCTGTTCGCAGCTCCAGACGGCATCCTCCTCGGTTGCCGTCCGGATCATCAGCACGAGTTCCGGGTCCACACCCAGTTGTCGCCAGCCGGGAATCCATGGCGTGGCCGGCGGGCCGACCAGTACCACCCGACGCTGATCCCGGGTACATGCGGCCAGCATGGGCAGCAATATGCGGGTCTCCCCGCTTCCGAACGGGCCTCCGATCAGTTCGGTCAGCTGTCCCCGCGGCCAGCCGCCCTGCAGGGCCTGGTCCAGTTGTGCATGACCGCTGGGCCGGGCAGGGACCGTTGGCGATCCGGCTTCGCGGCCGCGCCAGATCCCGGGATGGGTGAGCAGTTCCTCCAGCCCTGGCATGACTCAGGCCCCGCGCCTGCCGCAGAACCGCATCCATGCATTCGGCGTGAACGAGCCGGAGGAGGGGCGGGGGCGGCAGGAGGGTCTTGCCTCCGGCGATGAGAAGATCCGCATGACATCCCGTCCGTCGTCACTCTTCCAGCGCCCGTACCACGCCGACGCCGATTCCCTCGATGACGAGTTCCCGGTGGCCCGGGTCGATCTCGATCGGTGCGTAATCGGGATTGGCAGGCAGCAGGCGCACGCGGTCTCCGCTGCGCTGGAAGTACTTCACCGTGACCTCGTCCTCGATGCGGGCGACCACGATCTGGCCGTTGCGGGCCTCCGGGCTCTGCCGTACCGCGAGCAGATCGCCGTCGAGGATGCCGGCATCGCGCATGCTGTCGCCCCGGACCCGCAGCAGGTAGTCCGGGAGCGGGTGGAACAGCCGCGGGTCGATCCGGTAGTGCTCTTCGACATGCTCGGTGGCGAGGATCGGTGCCCCGGCGGCGACCCGGCCGACCAGGGGAACCTCCTCGGATGGTCCGGCGCCGGGGGGTAGCCGGATTCCGCGCGCGCTGCCGCTGATCAGATCGATCGCGCCCTTGCGCGCCAGGGCGCGCAGATGGCATTCGGCCGCGTAGGGCGAGCGGAAACCGAAGGCCCGGCAGATCTCCTCCCGGGTCGGAGCCGATCCCTGTTCCTCGACCTGCCCGCGGATGAAGGCGAGGATCTCCTGCTGACGCACGGTGAGTTTCATGGGTGGAGCCACCTTGGCGAACATACTGATTATGTATACAGTATATCCGCGGCCACCCCGATGCAAGGTGGTTGCCCGGCGTCCATCCCGCCCCGTACCCGCTACTCGGCACCCGTCGGGTTACGCTGCGCCAACCCGACCTACGGGGCTGCATGGGTGACGGGTTACGGAGAGCGTAGGTCGGGTTAGCGCAGCGTAACCCGACATTTGCAGCCACCTCAGCGAATCAGCCGCCGATGGATC
>NZ_REBW01000270.1 GCF_007692535.1 Thioalkalivibrio sp.
CAGTCCTTGCATCGCCAGGATCACCCTCCGACAATGCCGGTATGGGCGTGCTGGCTGCAGATAACCGATTGATTGAACGACTGCGCGAGTTGCTGGAACGGCAGCCTGGCATTGCTTGCGCCTACCTATTTGGCAGTGTGGCGCGGGGCGAGGCCAGCTCCACCAGCGATATCGATCTCGCCGTACTCCTCGAACAGCCCACTGCAGACACGCTGCGCGGCCCGCTTGCCCGCCTGCGACTCGACCTGGAGGACGCGCTGGGGCGACCTGTCGACCTTGTGGCACTGGAAACCGCCCCGCCCGACCTCATCCACCGCGTGCTGCGCGACGGCGTCTTGCTCGTGGACCGAAACCCGAACCGCCGCATCGCCTTTGAGGTGCGAGCCCGGAACGACTATTTCGATCTCCTGCCGTACTTGACCGAGTATCGCCGTGCAGGTTTCGGCTAATGGATGCCGCCCTGATCGAGAAAAAGCTGGCTTTCATCCAGACCTGCGTGCGGGAACTCCAGGAGTTGGCCGACCCAGGGCGACTCGACACCGACGTCCGGGAACGGCGGTTCGTGGAGCATACCCTGCAGCTTGCGATCCAGGCTGCCCTGGATGCCGCGTCCCACTGGGTTTCGGCACGGCGCCTAGGTGAACCCGAAACCAACCGTGCATTGTTCAGACTGCTGACGGAGGACGGCGTCGTCGACCGTGAACTGGGTGAAACGCTCGCCGCCATGGCAGGGTTGCGGAATATTCTCGTCCATGGGTATCAAACCGTGAACACGGACAAGCTTCGGGAGATACTCGATCACCACTTGGGCGACCTCAATCGCTTCACAGCTGCCCTTCATGCAGCCATGCAACACTTCCAGCGTCCTTGAATAACGTTTAGCGTTCTGAGAGCGCCGGCGCGCACTCCGAGACAGCCACTTTGTGCGTTCCGGTGATCTATTGAAAAAGTCCCAAATCGGGACTAGCATGAGGCATGCGGGTCATTGCCCATCGAACCTTGCAGGCCTTCTGGCAGCAGTACCCTCAGGCCGAGCAGCCGCTGAAAGCCTGGTATGACGAGGCCAGAAAAGCCTCCTGGCAAACGCCGGCAGACATCAAGGCGCACTACCGCAGTGCCAGTTTTGTTGGCAACAACCGCGTGGTGTTCAACATCAAGGGCAACGACTACCGCTTGATCGTCGCCATCGCATACCGCGTAGGCATCGTGTACATCAAATTCATCGGGACCCACGCGCAATACGATGCCGTGGATGCCGCCACAGTAGACATGAACTGAAGGCCGGGATTATGGAAATCAAACCCATCCGCGACGAGCAGACTTACCGCGAAGCCTTGCGGGAGATTGCTGTACTCATGGAAACTGATCCTGCGCTGGGCACGCCGGAAGGCGACCGCCTGGATGTACTCTCGACGCTGGTGGAAGCCTATGAGGCGCGTACTTTCCCGATGGACCTGCCGGATCCCGTTGAAGCCATCCTGTTTCGCATGGAGCAGCAGGGCCTCAAGCCCAAGGATCTCGAGCCCATGATTGGGAAGCGCAACCGCGTGTACGAAGTGCTCAACCGCAAGCGTCCGCTGACCCTGGCCATGATCTGGCGACTGCACACCGGCTTGGGAATACCTGCCGAAAGCCTTATCCGTGAGCCTGCGCAGCACTGATCTCAACCTCCGCTGTTGCCGTGGGTTGAATCGCATAAACTCGCAAACTCTGGGACAGCCACTTTGTGCGCTTGCAACAAGGGAGGCGTCCATATATGTCCCAGAGTTCCCAAAGCGGTTGTCACAAGGTAGCGCGCGCGGTAGCGTTGCGTCATGGAAACAGCGCGCATTCAAACCGTTTTCGACCGGGAACCCCACCTTGAGCTTGCCGTTCTGATCGGCAGCCGGTGCCGCGGAACGGCAACGGAGGCCAGCGATTGGGACTTCGCGATCCAGTGGTCGCCGGAATTGGGGTTCGAAGGGGTTCTCGCAGCGACGGAGGGATTGCGCGCCCAACTCGCCGAGACGCTCGGCACCGGGGTCGAGCGCATCGACCTGATCGACCTCCGATCGGCCAGGCTTGCCATTCGGGCTGTAGTCGCGGAAGAAGGCTGTCTGCTGAAGGGTGACGGCTCGCTTGCGTGGAGCCATTTTCTGCTGCGCACCTGGCGCGAACTGGAGGACTGGGCCTGGGAATCCACCCATGCGGCTTGATCTCTACCAGGCGGAGACGGCGGTGATCGCGCGTGAGCAGGCGGCGATGCTTGCCGAAGCGCGCGAACGCGTGTTGGCGGGCGGCTCGCTCAGCCGGCTCGAGCAGAACGGCGTGCTGCATGCGCTCCAGGTGCTGGTCGAAAACGCCATCGGCAAGGCCAAGCACCTGATCAAGGCGGCGGGCGAACCGGTCCCGGTTTCCGCCTACGACAGCTTCCGCGCCCTCGCCCGCATACTGGGCCTTTCATCGCAGCAACTCGAAAAGTGGAATGCGATCATCGGGCTGCGCAACCGCATCGTCCACGACTACATGAACCTGGACATGCACCGGGTTCTGCAAATAGTCGAGTCCGGTGGTTACGCGTTCGTGGTGGACTTCCTGCTGACATCGCCCAAAGAAACGGGAAAATAAATCCGTCCCCATTTACCCGCTGCCGCGCCCATCAGCTGCCTGGGTTCCGATGATGCTCTCGGAGCCATTCCTTCAGTGCAGCGTCGATGCGGGTCTGCCAGCCCTTTCCGGTTGCCCGGAATGCATTTACGACCTCTGGCGACAAGCGGATGGTCACTCGTTCCTTGGTCACTTCCAATGGGGGGCGGCCCGGACGCCGCAGCGAACGTGCATCGTCCTCGCCAGGTTCGTATGTCTCCGGATCGGCCTTGATCCCGGCTTCAATCGCCGCTTCCTCATCGGCGTCATTCAGCACGATCCGCCGGCCGTTACGTAGCGTTGAAAATCTCGACATACCGAGCAATCTCCCGGTTATTGGCCTTGCGCAGGCTGATGATTCGGCGCGCGTTCGTTCGGTCCGTGAAGACGATGCAGTACAAGCGGTCGCCCATCCGGGCGTATCCGAGCATTCGAGGTTCGCCGTAATTCTTCCGGCGATCTTCCATGGCAAGCAGCGTGTCCCACTCCAGCCAGGCGGCCGCCGCAAGCGAAACCCCGTGCTTGGCCAGGTTCGCGGCATCCTTGCCCGCATCGAACTCGATCTCCATGCATTTATTGTACGCACAATAATAAGTCTCGGGCAATGGGTTGTGCCAACCCCTCTGGGCAATCCTTCAAGGGCGGGATGCGGCGAAGGAGGCAACGTGGATGTCCCGGAGTTCGCCGACTCCGACCTACCGCAACTCCAACCAGGCATGAAACCGCGCGGGCTCCATCACGGTGACGGACAGCGTTTCCCGCAGGGCGAGGATGTCTTCGTCGCCGCTGACCAGCACGTCGGCCCGCGCCTGCTGCGCCAAGGCGATGAACATCGCGTCCGCCGGGTCACGGAGACCAATAAGCGCGGGTTCGTGACCGATTGTGAACGTCTCCGTGTACGGAAGGTAATCCGCGAGCAGGGCCTCCCGTTCGGCGGGGTCCAGCTTGAACTTGGGGTAGGCAAGCACGCGAATGAGTTCCTCGGCGGTGGCGCGGCTGACCAGGGGAACGAACTGACCGGACTGCCAGGCGCGTCGCAGCCAGGCGAGACGCCCACGCGAGAACAGCAGGGCCGACACAATGCAGTTGGTGTCCAGTACGACCCGCGGCCGTCCGGTCAGCGCTGTCTCGCCCATTCGATGGCATCCCGCGCGTCGTCTTCCGTGATCCCGAGAGACTCGAGTTTCTTGCGCACGGCATCCGCGCCCTGCACCCGCACCGGCGTCAGCACAATGCGTCCATCTTCAGCCGAAACGTCGAAATACGTGGCATCGCCCACCGCTTCCAGGATCGACTTCGGCAGCGTCAGCTGGTTCTTGGAGGTCTTTTTCGCAAGCATGGCGGTCGTGTGGCAGACCCATCAAAGTAAGGATTCCTTATTGTAGCTGAATGCCCTCGCGTCGACCAACGGACCTCCTGGTCTCCTGCGACCCGAATGACCGGGCGACCTACTATCGCGAACGCCCCTGTCTCATCGTGGAAGTCCTGTCGGAATCGACCGAGCGCCTGGATCGTCGCGAGAAGATGCTCGCGTACCCGACGATTGCGTCCCTGCAGGAGTACGTGCTCGTGGCCCAGGATGTCCGGCGTGTCGAGGTCTACCGCCGGACCGATGACTGGGCGCCCAGCATCCACACCGAGGGCCCGGTGCGGTTGGAATGCCTCGGCACCGAGGTGGCCGTGGGGGCCATCTACGCGGATCTCTAGGTCGAGTTGCCTTCCATTCCCCCACGCCGGCTGGAGCAAGTGGGTGTCGCAGCAAGAAAGGAAACAAATCCGTCCGGATTTACCGGAGCTTCCACTTCCGTGGAAGCGGCTCTGCGGAAAGAGCTGCCGGGGCGGCGCCGCGCGTTCAAGGAAAGTGGTTGTCTCAGAGTTTAGGGCGGGATGAGGCGAAGGAGGCAACGTGGATGTCCCGGAGTTCTTTCTGCGGAGTTCTTTCTGGTCAGTAGCCGGCCTCTTTTTGGTGCCGAAAGGCCAGAACATAGACCGCATCGTCGGCTGGCTCGTGGCGGTAGAGGAGCACATATCCAGAATCCCCGAAGGCAATCACCAGCTCGCGCAGCTCGGGCATTTCAGGAAACGGCCGGCCAATGTCGGGGGCCTTCTCCAGCAGCAGGAATTGTTGCTCGATGGCTTGGCCGGCCCGCCTAGCGGCTTCGGGTGCCTTGCCGACCAGAAACTGCCGGCAGCGCTCCAAGCCTTCGGAAGCCGTTTCGGTAACGATTACTCGTGGCACTCTGGCACCGCTTTTTCATCATCGGTGCCCCAAGTGTTCAACCAGATCCGAACTTCCTGGCCGGTCAGGTGGCGACCAGTTTCCTGGTAGGCCGCCCAGGATGCCAAGGCTTCCTGCTTGAAGCTCTCGCGGGCTTCCTCGCGCT
>NZ_REBW01000271.1 GCF_007692535.1 Thioalkalivibrio sp.
TTCGATGCCACCGGCCGCATGGCGGCGGCGATTCCCTTTGCCTTCGACGACTACCTGGAACTCGTGGATACCACCGGCCGGGTGATCCGCGAGGACAAGCGCGGTTACATCCCAGGCGAAACGCCGCAGATCCTGGAACGGTTGAATATCGATCCCGAGCAGTTCATCGCCACCGCCGCGCGGATGCTGCACCAGTTCAGCACCGCGATCGGCACGCCGGAGCACCTTACCGCGCATTGCGTGGCGCGCAACGTCGCATTCCTGCGCGGGATGGGTGCCGCTCGGGCGCTGTTCGAGCGGAAAGCGGCCTAATTGCGCAGCGTCGCCCACCCTACCGGTCCAAGCGACCGGCGTACGCGGTTATCGCCAACGCTGACCCGTGATCTAATCGAGACAGGCGAGGTCCGCTACAAGGACGAACGCAGGTGTTGGATCGCCAAATGGTACCCTCAACGGAGTGACAACCTTGTTTGCGCCGCAGCAGCCTTGGAATCGGTGCTCGTGATCAAGACGGTGATGCACCACTTCTCTTGGGAGCAGAAACCATGAAGACCACCTATTATCCGCAGGACGACATTCTGGAAATCCGTTTCAGCGACAAAGAGATCACCAGCGAGGTGTCCCAGGATTGGAATGTTAACGTCAGTTACGCGGATGACGGCACGATCGTGGAATTGGTTGTTCTGGATGCAGTGAAGACGGGATTCATGCCATTTCACAGTGGAGACACTCGTACCGCTGCGTAGCTAGTGCCAGCAGGAAAACCCGGCGGATTTTCGTACTGCAACATGGCTTCCGGGGTCGGACCAGCGCAAGGCCCTGATTCTTCTTAAAAATCACTCGAACTTCGGCGCGCGGAAGCTCTTAGAGGCCCATTTTTGACGGCAAAACCGTGGCTCGAGGGCGTGACAGCGACGTTGCCATCAGTCACCCTCCACCAGCAGCCTGCGCACCGTGGCGATCGGCAGGAAGAGCCGCAGCGGTCTGGACGGCAGTGGCATGAAGCCAAACCTCTCGTACAGCGCCTTGCGCCGCTGCACGCGCTCTGGATCGCCGCAATCGAAGACATCCAGCATTACCACCGAGATGCCAATCTCATCGGACGCGCGGGCAATCCGCGTCAGGGCATCCACCAACAGGTCACTGCCGAAGCTCCGATTCCGGTATTGCTGATCGCGGCCGATCATCGCGATGAACGCGGCGGGAATCGACCCGTGCGCGGGCCGCGTTCGTGCATAGCCAGGAGGAAGGTCTTCGTAGCCGACGGCATGGGCGTTGATCGAGTAGAAGCCGATCACCGCGCCATCGGGTGCGACCATCACGTACAGCCGGATGTTATCGGCCTTGGCCAGCTTGTTGGCCGTTTTTCGAAAGTAGTTGTCGACGGCTGGAATGCCGCAACTGAAACGTTCCCGATCATGCCGCGCGGGGTCAAACCGCTCGATGATAAAGGGGCGCTCCCATTGCTCCGGCATTACTTCGCGACTGTCCGGTCACGGCTGCGCTTCAGGGCTGCACGCAGCTCTCTGGTCGGCTCGGGCGGTTCGTCCAGCGCTGCGAAGAAGACTGCATGATCTTCCGGACGCAGTACCGTACGCTCGTGGGCGGCAATGGTTTCCAGAGCCGCCCGGTAAGCGGCGTTCATGGCAAAAGCCGAATCATCCAGACCCGACAGGGCAGCCGCCCTGTGGATCACCTCCTTGATCCGCGGCTTGGTGCGAAAGTGCATGCGTGCGTCGTTACGCTCGTCCATCTCATTCGTCAGGTTGTCAACCGGATGCATCACCTTACCCTCCGCTACTTCACATCTGACGCGGCATTGTACGCCACTTAGGCGTACAAATCAAAACCACTCGCACGCGGCTGTTCAACGCGCTGCGCGCGCTAGTCCGACAAGCGCGGCTACATCCCGGGCGAGACGCCGCGGATCCTGGAGCGGTTGCATATCGATCCCGAGCCGTTCATAAGGCTCAAATATTGGACACTCACTCCGATTGACCCCTCGAGGATTAGGCCGCGGTCAACTGCGCCCTCCGCCGAAGCTCAGCAGCATTGTCCTCTGCGATCAACCGGAAAGGTGCACTGATCCGCTCATCGTTTGCCACGCTCTCCCAGAAACGCTGAGCGGCCCGACATGCCTGAAGCCAGGAGGGTTGTTCCCGCGGAACGGGTAGGGGCGGATCGAACGCAGGCCGGGGCAGCTCGCCGCCCGGCAACGGGGCGTAGGCCATCGGGAGCATGTCGTACACCGGGCACAGGTGCAGAACACCCTCTCTTGGCCGAAAGGTCAGGTTGCCAAGGTGCATGTCGTTGTTGGCAATCAAGCGGCCGAACCAGGCGATGCGGTGGACCGCGGAGGCCTGCTCGGCCGGAAGTAGTCTCGCATCGCAGAAGGCATCGGCGAGGGATTCCCAGGTGCCGGGCGGCTTTCCCAGGAGCTCTGCGTTGGCCGTCTCGAGCGTGACCACCGGGCTGCGCCCGAATCCGCCGTGACGGTCGAAGCGTTCCACTTCGAGGAAGGTCCGGCCACCGAACTGCCGGATCTGACTGGGCGGGCTTTCGACACCGGGCAGGCTGCGAATCGTCTCCAGAGCCAGGTGTTCGGCGATGAGCAGATCGGCCCAGCGCCGAACCGCAGACGAGGGGTCCGCACCTGAAAACTTGACGATCACGTGCGGGGTACGGGCTTTGGGCGCCTCCCTCAATGCGGTGAATTTGGGAAACTCGCCCGCGGCGCTGGATCCCGCAAGGCCCAGCGCAATGGCCTGCTCCGCCGCCTGCGCGTACATCGGCCCGATCTCGGACGCATCCAATACAGGGGGCGGGTTCAGACGACTCTCCTGCCAGCGCCTGTACGCGGCATCGCCGACGATCAGGTTGCCCGGCAGGTCGACGCCCATCCGGCTCAGGACCCAGAGGATGTCGTCGTCGGTCCAGGCAGCCGGATTGGGCGAGACCGCCAGGGTGTCTTGCACACGATGCGCCAGCTGGCGGCCGAGATACCCTTGCGGGCGCATGTCGTACAGCGGGTAGGGCAATCCCGCCCACCAGCCGTCGCGGGATTCTTCGTTCAAGGGCCAGTCGGTGCCCGCGAAATCGGCCCAACACCCCTGTGGCTGGATGGGCGAAAGGACGGTGACTTCATGCGGCTGGCCGGCTTCGTCGACGGCGTGGATCGGTATGGGCGAAAGGTCGCCACGCAGGGGCCTGCGCAGGGCATAACGGGTACGGCGCGCGCGCCCCGCCGCCAGGACCGGCTCGGTGCATTCGTGAAGCAGCCGATGCAATGTGGGTACCGAGATGTCCAGGTCTCGGGCCAGATCGGCGGCCCGAACCGGTGCGGCCCGGGCGAGGGCTCCGGCAAGACGCTGCTGTGCCGCTTTCCGCTTGTTCCGCATTATCCTGCCTTCTTGTGAAAAGATTATTGATTCGATATTAGATGTATAAACAGCGGATTCCCATTGGTTTATTACCATTTGGAGAAATCGATTGAAACGATTCTCGGGCCAAAAGTCACTTCCGGCGATGCAGCCCGACTCTCGCACACTCTCCTGGACACCCCCTTTCTCAGGCGAAGCCGCTTCCTTCAGGACAGCCACTTTACTTGCTTGCCTTGACCTGCCCGCAGCGCCATGACGTCGGCTAGTAACGGTGCAACAAGGCGAGACCTGACCCCGGAGTTCGCAGCAGCGTGGTCGCGTCCGCGGATTGACATTCAATGTACATAGGATATCTTCTAGCCGCATGACCGAGTCGGCCGGGATCGAATGGGACGAAGAGAAGAATCAAAGGTTGCTGGATCAACGTGGAATCGGCTTCGAGGATGTGCTGGAAGCGATCGAAAGCGGTCGCATCCTGGCTGACGAGGTTCACCCCAACCCGTCCCGGTATGGTCATCAGCGCATACTGGTCGTGGAGATCAGAGGATACGCCTGTGTCGTACCCTACGTTCAGAAAGGGAACCAACGGTTCCTGAAGACAATCTTCCGGAGCCGCGTTTACCAGAAGAAATACCTGCTGGGGCGAGAAACATGACGAAAAGCAAGCACACGGGCCATGACGCACCCTTCCTGGACGACGAGGAACGCGCCGTGATCGAGGCCGCAGAACGGGGTGAGTTCGAGCCGGATGCCGACCTCACCGCTCGTATCGCCGAGTGGCGGACGGCCGCCTCCGACACCTCCAGGAAAAGGGCCATCACCGTCCGCCTCCAGGAGCGTGATATCCAGCGCATCAAGGCCATCGCGCTGCGCAAGGGCATGCCCTACCAGACCCTGGTCAGCTCGATCATCCACCAGTACGCATCCGGAACACTCAAGGAAAGGGATTGACATCGCGGCGGAGCCCATCCGCCCCCTATCACTTGCTCGCCTTGCCGTCCTGCCGGCCGAGGCCCTCGGCTAGATACGCCGACACCAGGGCGTTCATGCTCACCCCTTCCTGCCGGGCGCGCGCTGCCAGACGCGCATGCAGGCTGCGCGGCACACGCGCCACGAATTTAAAGTCACCGTATCCGCCAAAGGGCAAGTCGAGAAACTTCAGGACAGCCACTTTACTTGCTTGCCTTGACCTGCCCGCAGCGCCATGACGTCGGCTAGTAACGGTGCAACAAGGCGAGACCTGACCCCGGAGTTCGCGTTCCAATCAACCTCGGGCTGCCGTGCGAGCAACGCCCCATCTGTCATGCGATCGACGCGCTTGAGCGCTTCACCGATCGCCATGAACAGCATGCATACGCCATCGAGCTTTTCGCGACCCTCTGGCGTGGCGGTGAAGTCGTCGGGACTTTCAATGCTCCGCAACCTCCAGGACACCCACTTCGCCCCCTTTGCCAGCAAACAAAAAGACAACCATTTCGTTAGCTGGAAAAGGGTTCCCTTTTGGTCCGTTAGACGCTACCATGGACCTCCTTAATGGAGGTCCTTATGGCCGTCAACGTCAAACTGCCCGAAGCCTTGGTCGAGACCGCCAAGCGATAC
>NZ_REBW01000116.1 GCF_007692535.1 Thioalkalivibrio sp.
CCCTTGTTCCAGGGGGCAGGGCGATAGGCAACGGTCATTTCACTGTCGTTCATGGTCGGTCTCCTCGTTCGTGGTTGAGGAAACATGAGCATGGTCCGATTCAGCATGGTTCGGTCGAAATGAAGCGGGTCGGGGAGTTCGTTGCGCCAGCCTCCGGAAGTGGTGACAAAGGAACCACCGGCCTGTCAGCCTTGTCGGCTTACGCGAGGGCTTCGCATCTCCGGCGTTTCGATTGGACGCCTGCGAGCACTCGGGAGTAGCATCAAAACGTATCTCACGGCTGGAGCCATGCCATGGCGGATCTGAGTCGCATCACCCTGGACGTAGAGGTTTGCCACGGCAAGCCCTGTGTCCGGCATATGCGCTGGCCGGTCGAGGTGGTGCTCGACCTCGTGGGGTCGGGCATGACGATGGATGAGATCATCGCCGACCATCCGGAACTGGAACGCGAGGACATCGTGGCCTGCCTGCACTACGCGCGCCTCCTGTTGTCCGGGGAGCCGGTCCGTCACGTGGCCTGATGCGCGTTCTTTGCGACGTTCACATCCCGTTTCGGCTCGTCAACCGGTTGCGCGAGATGGGTGTGGATGCGACACACGTGAACCGTGTGCTCGACGGTTCGAGGACCACTGACGCGGCGATCTGCGCGTTCGTGGATCAGGGCGGCATGCTCCTGATCACGAAGGATGGCGATTTCCGGGATAGCCATTATCTTCGAGGTTCGCCAGCACGTGTGTTGCGAGTCACTCTGGGCAACCAGCCAATGGACTCAGGCGCGCGAAATGGCTGGGCTGCGGGGGCGCGTCCTTGCGCCAGCCTCCAAGCGGAATGACGTCTGGGCTGCTTCCACAGCGTTTCCGACTATCTGCCCAGCGGCTTAGTCCTTGTCGAAGACGAGAGTAAAGTTGACCGGCGCGTTGGTGGTGATATTGGGGAGGTTGACAATCGCCCTGAGCGCCTCAATGCCACCGGCCAATCCCAACGGCTCGGCCTCAACCACGACCGGCTGGAGATTGCTCACTTGCAAGCCGTTCTCCAGCCCGACCACGACCAGTCCGACCTCCTTCTCATGGGTGATGTCATGGATCGTCAACTGGAAAGGAACAGCGTTCTGCACCACCCGGGCTCCCGGAGCCATATCCTCCAGGAGTGCCGGATCGAAGTTCATGCGGATCTTCGCGCTAGGGAAGTTTTCCACATCGAACAGCATGGTCTGCTTCCGCTCGTCGCGGATACTGATCGCGGTGTCGACACTGGTCAGGTCAATGGCCACGTTCGCCTCGCCAGCCTGCGAGACGTTCCCCGAAAGGCGGTTGAAGGTATTCAACTCGGTGACGTTGACATTCTTGGTGGTCAGGTAGAACAGCGCGGACTCGGCGTTGTTTAGGGTCCAGTCTGCGGACGCCGCGCTGGCGGCCAGTATTGACACGAGTGCAACGGCAGTTTTCTTGCTCAACATCGGGTTCCTCCATTCCTAAATTATTTTGTTGTGATTCCGGGTACACACGTCCATAAGGCGGGCTGGTGATCGGTCCGCCAGACTCAAGCGCCCAAGTGTGCACGGACAACTTCCGATCCGGATCGGCAGTTGAACCTCTTTGTCAACCATCCGGTCCGTGTGGCTAAGGTACGGGGCGGGAAGAACTTGCGTCAACCGAAAGCGAAGTGAACGCGATTTCAACCGAAGCGGTGGAGCCGCTAACGGCCGGCTCAGGGGGGCACCAAGGCCGGTAGCATGGGTAACGGACCTCGTGGGTGAAGCTGCCGAAAGCGGTTGCGGCTGGGAGCAGACCGTTCGCGACCCTGAGCGGCCAGTGAGGTTGGGGGAAACCAGGGGCTGGAGTCGGACGTAAAGCTGACTCCCGAAAAGGCGTCCCCGATGTTTGCTGTATGACCTGCTCCGCCACCGTCTGGTGGGTGCGGACCATCGCGTGTATCGAGGGTCCCGATGTCATCGACAGTCGCCCCCGTTGAGAAGAAAACGACCGAACCCCTAGGCTCATGGTGGCCGCCCTGTCGGGTGCCGCTGCAGCGCGGCTTTTTTAATCGCCTAGCATGACCCCGCGACGACTCTCCGGGGCTAAGCCGACGACGGTGCGGCCGCGACGCCGGCTGGGCGGGCGGCAGGGGTGAGCGTGAAAAGTGCGCTGGCAAGCCTGCCGAAGCGGCGGATGCGGGCACCGTGACACCACTCAAAGGCGATCAGTGCGCGAAAGCGAAGGCCGCACGCAGGCGTCAGCATCGGCGAGAAGCGGGATCGGGCCGTCGAAGAGGCGCTTTACACCGCCTATACTCCCGGCCACGAGTCGACTCGTTCATCGTGCACTGCACGATTGTATTTCTGGCAACGGTTGCTATGTTCCGAACAGGTGCTGCTCGTAAGGGCAGGCTCGCAGCAGGTCAGTGGCCCTCAACCTTTAGAACCACTCCTGGAGGAGAAAATGAGCGACCAAAAAGAAGAACGAGGCTTGAGAGAGCTTTACGATCAGGATCCGGAACGCGCTGATTATCTGGCGTTCGGGCGCAAAACGGAGACCGATCGGCGCGGATTCCTGAAAGGCGCCGGGCTCACGGCGATGATGCTCGCGGTCGGGGGCGCCATCCCCTTTGCCCGCAACATGCCATCCGGACTGATTCCGTCGGCCCTGGCCGACACCCCCGAGGATTTCACGCTGTTCGGCAAGACAGGGATCATCATCCGCAACGATCGCCCGGTCAATCTGGAAACACCGGCGCCTCTGCTCGATCCGGACGTCACGCCCATCGAGAATTTCTTCGTGCGCAACAACGGCGGTGTGCCCGAGGCGACTGCGGACCCGGAAGCATGGACGCTCACGATCGACGGGGAGGTGGACAATCCCCTGCAGCTGACGCTGGCACAGCTGCAGTCCGACTTCGAGACCGTGACCCTGCGCATGCAACTCGAATGCGGGGGTAACGGCCGGGCCGGTTTCAACCCCTCCCCGCGGGGTAACCAGTGGGCCATTGGTGCGGTGGGCAACGGCGAGTGGACCGGCTGCCGACTTCGGGATGTCCTGCAGCAGGCAGGTCTGAAGTCCAGCGCTGTGTACACCGGACATTACGGTGCCGACCCCCATCTCTCCGGAGAACCGGGGCGCCCATCCATCAGTCGCGGGGTTCCCATCGATAAGGCGCTGGAACCACACACGCTGCTCGTCTGGGGCATGAACGGCGAGCCGCTGCCGCTGATCCATGGCGGACCCCTGCGCGTCGTCGCCGCGGGTTGGCCGGGCTCCTGTTCACAGAAATGGCTGACCCGAATCTGGGTTCGCGACCAGGAACACGATGGTCCCGGCATGACCGGCCTTTCCTATCGTATGCCGCGCAATCCGGTACCCCCCGGTGCCGAGGTGCCTCATGAGGACATGGTGGTCATGGGGCCCATGCCGGTGAAATCCGTCATTACCTTCCCTGACACGCTCACCGATGTCAGGGCCGACGAGGCATTCGAGGTCCGCGGGCATGCATGGGCCGGTGAGCACGAGGTTCAGGCCATGCACGTGTCCTATGACTTCGGCGCCACCTGGGTCGAGGCAGAGTTGGAGCCACCCACGAATCGCTACGACTGGCAGCGCTGGCGTGCCCGAATCACGCTGCCCGCAGCGGGATACTACGAGATCTGGGCGCGGGCGACGGACGATACCGGAGTCATGCAGCCAGCCGTTGTGCCGGGATGGAATCCGAGGGGGTATGGCAACAATTCCCAGCACCGCATCGCGCTCAACGCAGCATGAGGGGCAGGAAGCTTCGCACAGGACTGGCCTGCGCATGTCTGGGTCTGATGATGGCCGGTGGCGCTAGCGGGCAGACCTCCGATTTCGGAGGTCTGCCCGCCGGCCCCGGCCAGTTGGAAACCTTCGGCAACTGCACAGCCTGCCACTCGACGATGATCATCACGCAGCAGAATTTCAGCCGCAGAACCTGGGACGAGGTCCTGACCTGGATGGTTGAGGACCAGGGAATGTGGGAGATGCCTTCGGAGACACGTCAGATTGTTCTTGACTACCTGGTGACCCACTTCGGTCCAGAGTCATGATGGACACGGAGCCGGTCAGTGATGGCGAGCCACGCCGCCCTGCGGGTGGCTGGGCGAGAGTTCGGTCTGAGCCACCGCGCTAGTGTCGCCGGTTTCTCGATGATCCGGAGGACATGACCAGCAGCAACAAGCCGTAGTAAACACCGGCCACCGCACCGTAGAGGTGAGCATCGATAATGACCGCGTCGCCGGTCAGCCCCTGAGTGAGGGTGTCCTCCCCTGCGACTTGTTCCAGGACGAGCTTCGCCGTCAGCGCGATCACCAGGGCCGCCCCGTGCGGTGGCAGACGCCTGATGCTCGCTCCAGCGCCGGCCGCGAACAAACCATGGAGCATCCCCGATGCCCCAACTACCAAGTCAGCGCGGGCGAACAACACAGGAGACCGAGGCTCACGCCGAAGGCGATGAATAGGATTCCTGCCGGAACATCCAGAGAACGGCAAAACCAGCGAGGTTCATGCATGGATAGATCCAGCCGAGATGGACGAAGTGCGCCCCGAACAGGTGCCACGGCTCCACCAGCGGCGTGCCCCGCTCCAGCCGCACCCATTCGGACCCATTTCGTCACCTGAACGCCAAGCCATGACGGGCTGGCGGCGGCCTCCCTGGACGAGAACCTACATTTTCTCCGCTACTTGGTGGACCCGCGCAAGGCGGAGGGTGAGCGGCTCGCGTTCACGATTGCGACCGAGGGCGACCCGCAGATCAGGTGGGTCGAACTGCGCAACAGCGTGCTCGTGATATCCAATGTCGACTCGAAAGCCACCGCACACGTCGACGTCACGCGGCCCGAGCTGGCGGATTTCGTGCTCGGAAAGGGTGCAGCGGCCAAGGCCGGCGAACCGCTGGCCGAGCTGGATCGCGGGCCACATCGTTCACCCGCAACTGCACCACATCGCAGCCCCTGAGCTTGCT
>NZ_REBW01000195.1 GCF_007692535.1 Thioalkalivibrio sp.
TGCATGTTCCGGGGCGAAGCTGCCGACGAGTTCGCGACCAGGATTCGCTGCCTCAACTCTTCCTGCCCCCTCCAGATCGTGGCAAGCGTGCTGCCGGCAAGGTGGGTGAACCGGCGAGCCTCCATGGCTGCGCTGGAATCCTTGGGGCGGCTGGCTTCGGTAGCACCATTTCCTGCATCGTTGTAGTGCATGCTGTCTCCTGGATCTGTAACGGGTACGAGTACCATCGCGCTGGCGACTCCCGTTCTTTCAGCAAGGGGCAACCAAGAGGAACCCTACTCCAACTGGTCGCCACTCCGGCTCAATGACACCGGTTGGCGCGACGGTCCGGTACGAATGATGACACTCCGTCGGGTTCGCGTCTGTGCGCTGCCGAACAAATGGAACCGCCCTCCTGTCGGCGGTCGGGCGATCCCTCCAACCCCCACAGATGAAGTGGACCCCAGTGTCAAGACAGGACCTGATTATCAAGAATCCTCAGCAGGCCGGGAACATCGCATTGACCGCAGCGAAACCGCCAAAACCTTCGCCTGCAAGGCAGGCTCCTACAAGGGCAAGGACCCGTGGGAGCACGCCTTGCGCGCGAAGGGGGCCTTTGCGGAGCTTCCGTGATAATCAGGAGACAGGAAGGTATGTTCGGCGATGCAGCGCAGCCAAGCAGCGTGGACGGCGTTCCAGCCGCGTCCCTCAGCTTCACGGATCCGATTGCTGGCGTAGTGCCGCTTCCAGTTTCTTCGTCTCGGTGATGTCGACCAGGGTGATCACCACCCCGTCGATCACATTGTCCAGCCGGCGATAGGGCATGATGCGGACCGAGAACCACCGGCCATCATCGGCCAGAATCTGCTTCTCCGAAAACGCGAGGGTGCGCAGGGTTTGGCGCGCATCGTCAAGCAGGTCGGGGTAGCGCAGGCTCGTGTTCAGGTCGCTGAGCGGCCGGCCGATGTCTCTTTCCCGCACCTTGATGATCGTCTCGACCCGAGCGGTGTAGCGTCGGACGTTCAGATTCTGGTCCAGAAACAGGATCGCGATCTCGATGCTGTTGAGCACATTCTGCATGTCGCTCTGGGCCCGCGCCAGATCGTCCAGCTTGGTCTGCAGCTCGGCATTGATGGTCTGCAGTTCCTCATTCATGGACTGCATTTCTTCCTTGGACGTCATCAGTTCCTCGTTCGTGGACTGCAGTTCCTCATTGGTGGACTGCAGTTTCTCGTTCGCTGACTGCAATTCCTCCCTGGATGCCCGCGCCTCCTCGCGCAAGGCCTCGACCTCCTCTCGGTATTGCTGTATCTCGGCCTCCTGCCGTACCGCCCCCGCGCCTTTCGCCTTGCGCCGACGCCCGCCAGTCGGGGCAAGCGCGCGATCGCGGAACACGATCATCATCATGCCCCGCAGAGCGGCGGGTTCATGGAACGCCTGCACCGTGACATCCACGAGTTGTACGCCGGCTGGCGTCGCCACTTCCACGTGGTGCAGGTGCAGCGGTTCGTGCCTGGCGGCGGCCTGTTTCAGTGCGCCAACCAGGGGTCCGCGCAGGCCCTCACGCGCCATCGCGAAGATATTCCAGCTGGCCTTGCCGGCCGCAGGCTCCAGGTACTTCCCCGTATGCCCGCTGATGTAGACGATATCCCCGTCGCCATTGAGCACGACCGCCGCCGGCGCATACACCTGCAGCAATACCTGGTCTGCCGCCGTTTGCAGGTTGTCGGCGAGCGGGGTCTGAGCATTGGGCGGGGACACGCGGTTCTCCTTGCTTGTACTGGATAGCGGAGGAAAGGAATTCAACAGGAAATTGGCGCCGGCCACTGGGATCTGATCCTGGCGCAGATAGAGCCGAAGCTTGGACTCGATGGGGGCAAACAGGGAATGGAACTGCCCCACCGTCTCGGCCCCCCCCAGCAACAGGAGGCCTCCGGGGCGCAGGCTGTAGTGAAGCAGCGGCAACAATTTGCGCTGCAACTGGGTTCCGAAGTAGATCAGCAGGTTGCGGCAGGCGATCAGGTCGATCTTGGTGAATGGGGGGTCGAGCACCACATCGTGCTGCGCAAACAGCACCATGCCACGGATTCCTGGATTGATCTGGTAGTGGCCTTCGTGGGCGCTGAAGAAGCGGGTCAGCCTGTCCGGAGACACCTGGGCGCTGATCGAAAGAGGATATATGCCGCGGCGTGCCGTGGCGATGGCGTCCGGGCTCAGGTCCGACGCGAAGATCTGCAGGGTGAATTCATGCGGCTGCGGCAACCGCTCCACCACCTCGCTGAATATCATGGCCAGGGAATAGGCCTCTTCTCCCGTGGAGCAGCCGACCACCCAGGCACGCAGACTGGGCTCGGTTGTTCGCCGCGTCAGCAGTTCCGGCAGGGCCGTTTCCGCCAGATACTCCCAGACAGCGGGATCACGAAAGAAGCTGGTCACGCCGATCAGCAACTCCTTGAACAGCAGGTCGACCTCCTGCACGTTGCGTTCCAGAAACTCGGCGTACAGCGCCAGCGAAGGGAGGCCGTGAATGACCATGCGCCGCTCCACCCGGCGGTGCAGGGTGCTCGGCTTGTAAAGCGAGAAGTCATGGCCGGTGCGTTGGCGCAGTAGCCGGACGACCTGCTGCAGGGGCGTTGTCCCGGCTGCGGCCGCCGCCTCATCTTCGCGACCCGGGGTGTCCGGATCCCGAACCCGGGCCACGTAAGCCTGGATGCGGGCCGGCAACTCCGCGGGCGGCGCGACAATGTCGGCACAACCCGCGGCAATGGCGCTCTTGGGCATGGAATCGAACTGCGCTGACTCGGGCTCCTGAACGACGGTCAGGCCGCCCACCGCCTTGATGGCCTGCAAGCCCAGCGTACCGTCCGACCCCATACCGGAGAGCAGGACCGCGATGGCTCGTTCGCCCTGTTCGCTGGCCAGGGAGGAAAACAGAACGTTGACCGGCAGTCGCTGGCCCCGCGGCTCTGCGGGTCTGGCAAGCTTCAAGGCGCCGTCGAGCACGCTCAGTTCGGTGTTCGGCGGGATCACGTACACACGGTCAGGCTCGACACGCGTGCCCTGTTCGGCCTCGCGCACCGGCATCGCGGTCGCACGCTGCAGCAACTCGGGCAGCAGCGCCTTCTGCGTCGGATCAAGATGCTGCACGACCACGTAGGCCAAGCCGCTGTTTCGCGGTATCTGTCCCAGGAACTCTTCCAGTGCCACCAGGCCACCGGCCGAGGCGCCGATGCCCACGACACGTGTCGCCCCCGTCGAGTTGTGGGCAACGCTAGCCCCCATCTCCCAGCACCCTCCTCAGACCGTGGTCAGACTCCAGGTAATCGGTCGTACGGCGAAACGATCATCAAAATGGCCTCGCCGCTCGCAGAAAGGTCCGCAATGACATGAAACCGGCGCAAACCGCCTCCACCGCCCGCGCACTGGACCTCGCAGGACGCGCTCGAGCATCCGTTGGCCAGCTCGTTCAGCAGACCGGCGAGCGCTGGCCGGCTCTCAGGCGCCAGGAAACTGCTGACGGTGTGGCCGACGAGGCCGTCTCTTGCGACCCCAAGCAATTCGGCCCCAGCCAGATTGGTTTCGATGACCCGTCCATCGAGACCCACGGCGAAATAGCCGACGGGCGCGAAATCAAACAGGGCCTTGTACCGATCCCTTTCCTGGCCAAGCTCCTGCTCGTTGGCCTCCAGTTGTCCAAGCTGCAGGTCCAACTCCACCTGATGCGTCCGCAGCTCATGCAGCAACTTGACGGCCTCGCCGGCACTGTCCGGGTTGCTCGCCAACCGGTGTAGGAGCTCCAGCGCGTCCGCACTAACCGTCCAGCCGCGGGTGGGGGGCGCGGAGCCTTTCCTGAGCTGTTCCTCAGCGTCGAAGCGCAGCCGCTCATGCCCTCCGGTCTCATGGGTGAAATTGGGCATACAGCCTCCGATGACATTAGAGGGCGAGTGGCGTTCGCCTGGTCTGCGCGGTGAGAACCCGGATTCCGGTGGCCTGCCCCGATGCCGGATTACGTAGACCGTAACCCGGATAGTACCGCAGACGTACCTTGGAGTTGAGGCAACCGGGAGGGCGCTGCGAGGGCCCGAGTCAGGTGGAATCCTTGACGTCTTTCTTCAGGTCGCCATATCCCGCCTGGATCTTCCCGCCGGCCTTCTGAACCCTTCCCTTGTGTTCGAGTTCCCTGTTGCCGACGGCCTTGCCGGTCACCTGCTTCACTTTGCCCTTCGTCTCTTCGAAGCGGCCTTTGATCTGGTCCTTGTTCATGCTGTTCTCCTGATCACGTATGACGATAAAGGAATTGCGTTCGGCAGATTCGAGCCGTCCGTCAATCGCGGGCGTCCCGGCCTGCATCCTGGATGCTGTCAGCGGCGTCTTCGAGCGACTCACCCACCTTGTCGGCGGCATCGTCGACGCTCTGGCCTGCCTTCTCGGCCGGACCCTTTTCGCAACCGGACAGCGCGACAAGTAGCAGACCCAAAACCAGGGCCGTGCCCGTTGTTGCTTGGAATTTCGTCATTGGTTTTTCTCCTGGTCACCGTTGTTTCCGGCGTGGAAGCAATCCTGTTTCTTGAATGGAGACTACGGTGACCCCGTCCGCACGTCTGTCTGCTACCCAACATAGCCCGCGGGAAGGGCGAGACCCATCACCGCTTCGGGTCGTTCACAGCGCCGTCGCGTCGAGATCATCAGCCCGGACGCCTGCAGGTCGTCTTTCTGAAACGGGGCGCGGCCGGCGCGGCCCTGACTTCCCCGCCAGCCTTCCGGACCCGCGCGCGGCCCCCGCCAGGCATCAGTGGTACCAGGCCCCTCTGTGCGGCACCGTACCGACACAGCATCCGGCCGCGTGTAACGTAGTACCCGAAGCATCAGGGTCGGCCGTTCCATCGTCTGGCCCATTCATACAGAGGAGAGAAAGCCATGAATCAGATCATCTACATCGTTGGCGCCATCGTTATCGTCCTGTTCATCCTTGGGTTCCTCGGACTTCGGTAAGACCGGGGATTGGTTCGGCTCAGAACCGCGGCGTCTCGCTAACTCCTGCGGTACGCAGCTTGAACCGCCGCGCGATGTTGGGTCCGAAGCCGTTGCTGACCGCGACATCCGCGGTATTACCACCTTCCAGCGTGCGGCCGGTGCGTTGGCCCGCACGCACCCCTCTCCGAGCCATGCAGGAGGCTAGTCATGAAAGTGATGCATGCAGTTGGCGCAATGCTCGGCGTCCTGGCGGTCTTGACGCTGGGTGCCGGAGCAGCCGGCAACGACTCCCCCGATGGGCTGACCCAGGCGACCGCCGTCGATTGCGTGAACCCGGCCGTCTTTCCGGGTGACTATCGCGTGGTGCACGCGATCTGGCAGCGCCCCGGTTGGATCGCACCAGGAAACGTCCTGCGGGATTCGAAAATATGGATCTGAAATCGCGTATGCAGGAGTCTCCCGGGCGGTAAGGTGGTCCGTTGCATGTTCGTCATCAGGAAAGACGTCGGACGGCTCTAGATCCGGCCCGCCAACAGCAGCACGAGCAGGACGATCAGCACGATCCCGATGACTCCGCTCGGGGCGTAACCCCAGCCCCGGCCCGTTGCAAAGGGGTCTTCCCGCCCTTTTTCAGCGGCTCGACCAGCGGGACCACCCGCCAACGTCATGAAACGCGAACCGAATAAGGAAACCGTGGAAAGCGGGCTTCCGTTCGACCCAATCAGGGTCGACACGTCCCTGGTCAGGTGGTCGGAGGCTCGACAACCTCGTCGGTGCGCACCTTGAAGCACTGCAGCGTGTTGGGGCCGAAGGTAGTGCTGATCGGCACATCGGCGGCGTCGCGACCACGCGCGATCAGAACCCGCCCGATACGCGGCATGTTGTTGCGCGGATCGAAGGTGTACCACTGACCATCCAGCCAGGCCTCGAACCAGCCGGCGAAATCCATCTCCGCATAGGGCGGCGGCATGCCGATGTCCCCGAGGTAGCCGGTGCAATAGCGTGCCGGAATGTTCATGCAGCGACAAAAGGCGATCGCCAGATGCGCGTAGTCGCGACAGACCCCCGCCCGCTCATGAAAAACCTCAAATGCCGACTTGGTCGGTCGTGCGTACTGATAGCCGAACTCGATATGGCGATGAACGTGGTCGCAGATCGCCTGTACCCGCGCCCACCCCGCCGGCGTATTGCCGAACAGGGACCAGGCAATGTCCGACAGGCGATCGGTCTCGCAATACCGACTTCCGAGCAGAAACTGCAGCGTGTCGTCGGGCAATTCCTGCACCGGGATCTGGCGCGCCTGCGGCACGACCACATCGGGTAGCCCGGTGTCGCGCACCACCGCATCGGCGGACAGGCGCAAAAGACCCCTGGGCGCGACGATGCGCGTGCACCAGTTACCGAACCCGTCCCGATACGCCGACATCGGGACGGGCGGGTCGGCAACCAGATGGTCGGGAGCGACCATGTCCGAGGCCCGCGTGTAATGCACGTTCAGGGTCAGAATCATCGGCGTCGGCTGCGGGCAATCGTAGATCAGTTCATAGCCTATGCGGATCTTCATGTTCGCACTCCTGTCGCGCGACGCCTCGGTTCGGAGACCGCGTTCGGTGATTGGGTGGCGATGGCCCGGTTCGGCCCGCGGCCAGGTTTTGCCTGGGCGGCCGGGTCATCGCAGGCGGTCATCGCTGCGTGCAAGGACTCGATCACCGCCTCGCGCAGCGTGGTCCATTGCTGCGTGGTGCGCGTCACGTGCTTCTGGTTGATTTCGATTTCGATACCGACATAGGCCTCGGGGGAATGGCGCTTCCGCAACCACGTGGTCAGACCATCGTTGCGACCGGCATAGGGATAGTTGCGGCGCACCGCGAGTTCGGGCGCATGGATCGAAAACATGCGCTTCCAGCGCGCGCACAGCGCCTTCTCGCCCGGCCTGGCCGGGTCATACAGCAGGCCGATGTCGGCGGTTCGTCGATTGCCGTCCAACTCCGGCGTGAAGCTGTGGCAGGAAAGGTGGATGACCCGCCCGCGCTCGGCGATTGCCTCGGTCACGAGACGCTCGGCCTGGCTGCGATATGGCTGGTAGTAACGCTGCAGGATGTGCTGCCGCCGGGTGTCGGGCAGTTCCAGAACCGGATCGAAATGCAGCTGGCGATGCCCGACCGAACGGTTCAGATCAACCAGCAGTCGGCTCACCGTCGCCGTCAACAGAGGAACGCCGAATTCCGACGCAAGTGCTCGCGCCATGACCAGCGCCCCTGCGTCGAAGCCGCGATGGGAGCGCAACAGCGCCCGGTGCGGCGCGAAGAGGGCGCGATATGGCGGGGGAATCCGGTTACCGCCGTGCTCGCAGGTGATCACCAGCGCGGCGCCGGCATGGCCCTGCTGGCCAGGACCGCGGTTGTTCATGCCTCCGTGGTGGCCCCTCTCACCGGGGCGCCCTGAAGGTCGTAGTAGGAATGGATCTTTTTTGACCAGGTCTCATCTGCCATGTCCGGCCACTGATGCTTGTCGAAGCCGGGCGCGTGCTTGAAGCGATCGACGTCGACGTCGAGGACGAAGCGCTTGTTCGGGGTGTCCAGCGTCAACGCGCTCCATGGCACCGCGTAGAGCTTCTCGCCCATGCTGAGAAAGCCGCCGGCGGCCAAGACCACGTAGCACACGTTGCCGGTGATCGTATTCAGCATCAGCTCCTTGATGTCACCCAGTTCTTCGCCCTTCCGGGTGCAAACCTTGTTGCCGATCAGCGACCCGGCGCTCAGGAGAGGACCTGCCGCACCTTCGGGATAGCTGTAGTGGGCCACGATGTCGACACTGCTCGTTTCAAAACTCATGCGCTTCTCCTTGTGGCGATGCGCGATGCAGCCACACCGCGCCCCGGTATCCTGCGCCCGGGTCGATAGAGACTACGGAAAAGGCCGGCTGGGGTCCGTGCGCTGGCACGCATAGTGCCGGACACCCCGAACTCAGGCGCGACGCAGTGCCTGCGGCAGGGAAAAGGTCACCGCTTCCTCGCGCCCGGCGACTTCGCTGACCTGTTCGACACCCTTTGATTCCAGGTACCGGATCAGGTCCTGGACCAGGTTCTCCGGCGCGGAGGCCCCCGCCGTTACCCCGATGTGCCGCTTCCCCTGCAGCCACTGCGGATCCACGTCGACCGGCCCATCGACCAGGTAGGCGTCGATCCCGGCCCGCGTGCCGATCTCGCGCAGGCGGTTGGAGTTGGAACTGTTCTTCGAACCCACCACCAGCAGCAGGTCGCATTGGCTGGCGAGGACCTTGACCGCATCCTGGCGGTTCTGGGTCGCGTAGCAGATATCCATCTTCCGCGGGCCTTCGATTGCTGGGAAGCGCGCGCGCAGGGCATCGATGACCTCCGCGGTATCGTCCATCGACAGCGTCGTCTGGCTGACATAGGCGAGGCGACCGGGATCGACGACGTCCAGAGCGACCACATCGGCCAGGGACTCGACCAGGTACATCCGGCCCCCGTGCCGGGCGTCGAACTGTCCGAGCGTGCCCTCGACCTCAGGGTGACCCGCATGCCCGATCAGCACCACCTCACGGCCCTCGCGGGCATACCGGCTCACCTCCAGATGGACCTTGGTCACCAGCGGACAGGTGGCATCGAAGACCTGCAGGCCGCGACGGCCCGCCTCCTCCTGCACGCGCCGCGGCACTCCGTGGGCGGAAAAGATCACCACCTGACCGTCGGGCACCTGGTCGAGATCCTCCACGAACACCACGCCTTCCGCGCGCAGACGGTCGACGACGTGCCGGTTGTGCACCACCTCGTGGCGCACGTAGAGCGGCGCGCCATGGATCTCCAGCGCCCGTTCCACGATTTCGATCGCACGCTCGACGCCGGCGCAAAAACCTCGCGGGTTGGCCAGGAGAATTTCCATGGGCTCAGTCCCGCTCCGGAATGGAATCCGCCGCAGGCGCATCCCCAACCTCGAGGATTTCGACGACGAAGCTGAAGGGTTGGCCCGCCAGCGGGTGATTGAAATCCACGGTCACGGCACCCTCCTCCAGGCTGCGGATCCGTCCGGGCACGACGTCACCGGCCGGAGTGTTGAATTCGAAGATCAAGCCGGGCTCCAGGGGCATGTCCTTCGGGAACGCGGAACGCTCCATGACCTGCACCGCAGCCTTGGTCGGAAAGGGGAACACGGTTCCCGGAGCGATCGCAAATTCCCTCTGCGCGCCGGGCTCCAGTCCGACCAGGTGCCGCTCCAGTCCCGGCTCGAGCGTGCCGTCCCCCAGTACGAAGTCCAGCGGTTCATTACCCGAGGTGTCGGCCACGAACCCGCCCTCCAGGTGCAGGCTGTAGTGCATGACCACCCGGCTTCCCGGTGCAATGACGCTCATGACTTCCCCTTGTTGTCGGTGACCCGCTGCTCGGTGAAGGTCGCGACGATCAGGCAGATCGCGCCCACCGTGATCGCGGCATCGGCCACGTTGAAGGCGGGCCAGTGCAGTCCCGCATAGTGAAAGTCGAGGAAGTCGACGACCCGGCCGATCCGCACCCGGTCCACCAGGTTGCCGATGGCGCCGCCGAGAATCAGGCCGAGCGAGGCGACCGAGAGCCAGGCCTGGCGCGGCACACGCGCCAGCCAGACGAAGATCAGCAGCCCGACCCCCACGGCGATTCCCGAGAGTGCCCAGCGCTGCCAGCCGCCGGCGGCAGCCAGAAAGCTGAATGCGGCACCGGGGTTGTAGACCAGGGTCAGGTTGAAGAAGCTGGTGACCTCGACCGGGGCATAGAGCGTCAGTGCCCGCTCGGCCCACAGCTTGGTGACCTGGTCGACCAGGGCCACAAAGGCCGCGAGCGCCAGCCCCGGGCGCAGACCGCTGGTGCCCCACATCAGGCGTACCGCCTGTTCTCGCCGGCGCCGGCGACGTTGTCGACGCAGCGCCCGCACAGTTCCGGGTGCTCGTGGTGGGATCCGACATCGGGCCGCCGGTGCCAGCAGCGAACGCACTTGGGATGCTCGCTCCTGCGCACGACGATGGCCAGCGGAGACCCGTCCGCGAGGTGCACGGGCGCAACCCCCGCCGGGGCGGCTTCGGTGCGCACCCGGGCATCCGAGGTGATCAGCACGAAACGCAACTCATCGTCGAGGCGGCGTAGCAGGTCGGCAGTCGTGCCTTCGACGTAGAGGTCGATCTCGGCATTCAGCGAGCCACCCATCCCCTGTTCGTTGCGCGCGACCTCGACCGCGCGCGCAACGTGGGTGCGCACCTCGAGGATGCGATCCCAATCCGCGGCCGTGAAGACGGCATCCGCGGCCAGCGGCTGCAGGCCGTCATACCACTGGCTGAACAGCACGCTCTCGGCGCGTTCTCCGGGGAGAAGGCCCC
Source organism: Thioalkalivibrio sp. (assembly GCF_007692535.1). Taxonomy (GTDB): domain Bacteria; phylum Pseudomonadota; class Gammaproteobacteria; order Ectothiorhodospirales; family Ectothiorhodospiraceae; genus Thioalkalivibrio. Next base: position 10,318 of record NZ_REBW01000195.1, read on the forward strand.
AGACTTCCTCAGCGGTGAAGCTCAGGATCGGGGCAATCCAGCGGGTCAGCGCCTCCGCTACGTGGTACATCGCGGTCTGGGCGGAGCGGCGGGCGCGGCTCTCCGCCGGCGTGGTGTACTGGCGATCCTTGATCACATCGAGGTAGAAGCTGCCCAGTTCCACCGAGCAGAAGTTGTGCACACGCTGGTAGATCTGGTGAAACTGGTAGGCGTCATAGGCGCCGACCACCTGCGTCTGCACCCCCAGCGCCCGGTCGATGATCCAGCGGTCCAGCGGCAGGAGCGCATCCATGGGAAGCGCATCGCGACCCGGGTCGAAGCCGTTCAGATTGGACAGCAGGAAGCGAGTGGTATTGCGGATCCGTCGATAGGCATCTGCCGTGCGCTCGAGGATGCCGTCGGAGATCGCCATCTCCCCGGAGAAATCGGTGGCGGCGACCCACAGGCGCAGGATGTCGGCCCCCAGCGTGGACACCACTTCCTGCGGAGCGACCACGTTGCCGCGCGACTTCGACATCTTCTCGCCCTTCTCGTCCACGGTGAATCCGTGGGTCAGCACGGCCCGATAGGGCGCCTCGCCGTGCATCGCGACACTGGTCAGCAGGCTCGACTGGAACCAGCCGCGATGCTGGTCCGAACCCTCGAGGTAGAGATCGGCGGGCAGACCCAGTTCCGGCCGACGGCCGCTGACGGTGAAGTGGGTCACGCCGGAATCGAACCAGACGTCCAGCGTGTCCTTCGACTTCAGGTAGTCTCCGGCATCCTCGCCCAGCAGATCCTTCGGAGCCAACGCGAACCAGGCCTCGACACCCGCCTCTTCCACCCGCTGCGCCACCTGCTCCAGCAGCTCTGGCGTGCGCGGATGCAGCCGCCCCGACTCGTGGTGCACGAACAGCGGGATCGGCACACCCCAGTTGCGCTGGCGCGAGATGCACCAGTCCGGACGCTTCTCCACCATGCCGTGAATGCGCGCCTCACCCCACTCGGGCAACCAGCGGGTCCTGGTGATCGCACGCAGGGCATCATGGCGCAGATCGGCCCGCTCCATGCTGATGAACCACTGCGGCGTGGCCCGGAAGATGGTCGGGGTCTTGTGGCGCCAGCAATGCGGGTAACTGTGATGGATCTTCTCGACCACGATCAAGTTGCCTCGCTCGCGCAGCACGTCGACCACGTGCGCGTTGGCCTGGTGCACGTTCTCGCCGCCGAAATGCGGCGTGCCGGGCAGGAAACAGCCATCCGGCCCCACCGGGTTGTCGACCGGCAGGTTGTAGCGCAGGCCTACCGTGTAATCGTCCTGTCCGTGGCCCGGAGCGGTATGGACACAACCGGTGCCCGCCTCGGTCGTCACGTGCTCGCCGAGGATCATGGGCACCTCGCGGTCCAGGAACGGGTGCCGCAACTGCAGTCCCTCCAGGCTCGACCCGCTGGCGCGTCCGACGATCCGGCACTCGCCGAGCTGATAGCGCCCACAGCTGCCCTCCATCAGATCCTCGGCCACGAGCAGGCGTTCGCGTTCGAACTGAATCAGGACGTAGCCCAGGTTCGGATTCACCGCAACTGCCTGGTTGGCCGGGAGCGTCCAGGCGGTCGTGGTCCAGATCACCACGCTGACCGGTCCGTCCGAATCGCCTTCGAGATTCATGCGCCGCAGCAGATCGATCTCGTCAGAGACCCGGAAGCGGACGTCGATCGCGAGCGAGATCTTGTCCTCGTATTCCACCTCCGCCTCTGCCAGCGCCGAGCCGCAGTCCACGCACCAGTGCACCGGCTTCTCGCCCATCTGCACGTGATCCCTGGACATGATCTGGCCCAGGGCGCGAATGGTATCGGCCTCGACACGGTAGTCCATGGTCAGGTACGGGTGATCCCAATCGGCAAGCACGCCAAGGCGCTGAAAATCGGCGCTCTGGCCTTCGACCTGCTCCGCCGCGTACGCCCGGCAGGCGCTGCGGAAGGTGGCAGGGTCCACGTCCTTGCCCGCCTTCCCGAGGTTCTGCTCCACCTTCAGCTCGATCGGCAACCCGTGGCAGTCCCAGCCGGGAACGAAGGGCGCGTCGAAGCCGGACAGGGTCCGGCTCTTGACGATGAAATCCTTCAGGATCTTGTTCACGGCGTGCCCGACGTGAATCGAGCCGTTGGCGTACGGCGGACCGTCGGCGAGCACGAAGCGGGGCCGCCCGGCGCAGTGCTCGCGCAGCCGGTCATAGCGGCGTGCCGCAGTCCATTCGGAGAGCCACCCCGGTTCGCGCTGGGCCAGGTTCGCCCGCATCGGAAACGCTGTCTCCGGAAGGTTGAGCGTGTCCTTGTAGGGATTCGGCGGAGCCGGTTTTCGTGCCATGGGAGTTCCGGTGGGCCGGTCAGGCCGGCTGCTGCAAGGATGGGTTTGCAAAAACGGCACGCGCCGCCGCGACGTCACGCGCAATCTGGGCCTTCAGCGCGTCGAGCGATTCGAAACGTTGTTCGCCGCGAATGCCCGCCAACGGTTCGAAGCGCGCCAGCTCGCCGTAAAGATCGGGACTGGCGTCCAGCACGTGGGCCTCCAGCCGCTGTTCGGTGCCGGCGACCGTCGGCCGCCAGCCGATGTTGGCGACCGCGGGAAAGGTATCGCCGCGCTGCGTGAACAGCCACCCGGCAAATACCCCGCGCAGCGCCATCGGCTGCGCACCCAGCCGGACGTTGGCGGTGGGGAAACCGATCACACGGCCACGCTTGTCCCCGTGCGAGATCCGGCCGCAGATCCCGTAGCGACGCCCGAGCAACCGGGCGGCGGCGTCGAAATCGCCGGCCTGCGCGGCGGCTCTGACCCGGGTGCTGCTGATACGTCCCTCGGCGTCTGCCAGGGTCGGAGTCGACTCCACGGTGAAGCCCAGATCGCGTCCCATGGATTCCAGCAGCGCGAAGTCGCCGCCGCGCCCCTTGCCGAAGCGGAAATCGTCACCGACCAGCACGTGCCGCGCACCCAGGGATCGATGCAGCACGCGTTCCACGAAACCCTGCGCCGGCTCGTTCGCCAGCGTGGCGCCGAAGCGCATCACCCACACGGCGTCCAGGCCGGTCGTGCGCAGGAACTCGACGCGGTCGCGCAAACGCTGCAGGCGCCCCGGCGCGCGCTCGGGCGCGAAGAATTCCAGCGGCAGAGGTTCGAAGGTGATCAGCACGGAGGGCGCGCGCAGGCTCTTCCCGGCCGCGAGCAGGCGCGACACGACCGCCTGATGCCCCCGATGGAAGCCGTCGAAATTCCCGATTGTGACCACCGCCCCGGAGTACACCGGTCCGCGAGGGCCCAAGCCGCGCAACAGCCGCATCGCCACTCATCCGCGCAAAAGCGGAAGTATACCCCGCGCTCGTGGCGACCACACCCGAACCCGGGCGCAGTGATGGATCTTCAGGCGTCGTGCAGCAGGAACTGGCGCGGGCGCAGCCCCGCCAACCAGAGCGTCAGCAGGAAGGACCCGCTGCCCGCGGCGATCAGGCCGAACAGCACCATGCCGCGCTGGGTGGCGGCCCAGTCGGACCACTGGTCCCAGCCCGGGGCGAGCAGGATCAAGAGCGCGACCATCACCGCCAGCGCCGACCAGAGCCCGACCCGGAAGTGCGGCAGCGCCGGTCCCGGCTGGTAAATGCCCTCGCGCAGGAGTCCACGGTACAGGAGTCCGGCGTTCAGGTAGGCCGAGGCCGAGGTCGCGAGCGCGAGGCCGGCATGGGCACCCGGGATGCCCGAGAGGTACCAGGGCAGCACGAACAGCAGGTTCAACACCATGTTTGCGAGCATCGCAATCACCGCGATCTTCACCGGCGTCTTCGTGTCCTGGCGGGCGAAGAAGCCCGGAGCGAGGATCTTGATCAGGATGAACGCGGGCAGTCCGAGGCCGTAGGCGGCCAACGCCATCGCAGCCATGCGGGTGTCGTGTTCGGTAAAGGCGCTGTACTGGATCAGTGTGGCCAGGATCGGCACCGACAGCACGATCAGGCCGGCCGTGGCCGGCAGCGCTACCAGGAGCGACAGGCGCAGCGCCCAGTCCAGGGTGCGCCCGAAGGCGGCCTGGTCGGCGCGGGAATGCTCGCCGGACAGGCGCGGCAGGATCACGGTGGCGATCGCGATGCCGAACAGGGCCAGGGGCAGCTCGACGAAGCGATCGCCAAAGTAGAGCCACGAGATCGAGCCTGCGACGAGGAAAGATGCAATCACGGTGTCCACCAGCAGGTTGATCTGGACCACGGAGGTCCCGAGGATTGCCGGCAGCATCAGGCGCACGATTTTCCGCACCCCTGCGTGTGCGCGCCGGAACCGGGGCCTGGGCAGCAGTCCGGCCCGCATCAGGAACGGCACCTGGAACGCGAGCTGCAGGATTCCCGCAAGGAATACGCCCCAGGCAAGCGCGACGATGGGCTCGGGGAACAGGGGCGCACCCCACAGCGCCGCCGCGATCAGCGCCAGGTTCAGGAACACCGGGGTGAAGGCCGGCACCGCAAACCGGCCGATGCTGTTCAGGATCCCGGCCGCCATCGCGGTCAGGGAGATGAACAGCAGATACGGAAAGGTGATGCGCAGCATCTGCACCGCGAGGTCCTGGCGGCCTTCGGCCTGGGCGAGGCCCGGGGCAAAGACCCAGATCAGCCAGGGCGCCGCGAGCACGCCGACCAGCGTCACCAGCGTCAGGGCGGTGAAGAGCGCACCTGCGGTGTGATCCAGCAGGTCGCGCAGGGCCACGCGCCCGTGCTTCTCCCGGTATTCCGCGAAGACCGGCACGAAAGCCTGTGAAAAGGCACCCTCCGCAAACAGCCGGCGGAAGAAGTTGGGAATGCGGAAGGCGACAAAGAAGGCGTCGGTCGTGGCGCCGGCGCCGAAGGTGACCGCCAGCACCATGTCGCGCAGGTAGCCCAGGATCCGTGAGATCAGGGTCATGCCACTGACGATGGCGGTGGAACGGAAGATGCGATTCACGGCCGGCCGGGGTCCCTGAAAAAGCGCAAGTGTAGGGTACCCGGCGGAATTGGCGAAACGCGACCCCGGAGGGACCGCGGCGCGCTACGAGGCGGCGGAGGTCCCTGCGGGGCGGTCCGCCGTGAACGGCAGGGGCAGATAGCCCGGAGGGCGGTTACTCGATCTTGATGTAGGCGAAGCCTTCCTCGTTCTGCAGCTCGGCGATGCGCACCACGCCGGAGGGGACAAAGTCGACCGCGTCGTAGACCTTGTCCTGACCCAGGCCGATCTGGCTGCGGGTGATCTCGCAGAGCTCCAGGCGGACATTGTGCAGGTTGTTCAGGGTCAGCAGGCGACCACGGAGCGAATCACGCTCCTCGCGCAGTTGATCATCCTCTGCGAACGGAGTCTCGGCCAACGCGTCGTCGGTCACGAAGCGCACGCCGTGCGCCACGAACACGATGCGGACGTCGTGATCGATGAAGTTGTTGTCGTAGTGCATCACCATGTTGTTGATGCTGGTGAGCATCGCGGAGAAGCGCCGAGGATCGGCATAGTCGGCGTGATACACCACGCGCGCCTCGGCTGCGCCAGCCGCATGGGGCACGGTCAGCAGCAGGCCGGCGAAGAGCAGCACTGCGGCCATGCCCAGCGAGCCGAGCGAAAGACCGGGAAGGGTGCGGCGTGCGATAGAGTTCATGGTCCTCTCCTGTTATTCAGATTCGTCGGGCAAGGCACGGGACCGGGCACGATGAACGTGATCCCGAGCCGGCACTTGCCGAGTGACTATGACCCAAGGACGCAGGACGCGTCGATTTCAATCCCCGTTTCCGAGACCGGCACCTCGCCGAAGGCACCGCCGGGCCGAATCCAATCGGCCAGGGGGCCGGCCTCCTACGGGCTGGCTTGACGTCCCGGCCCGTTCCATGTATTTTTCGCACCCTTTCCGACGCTTCACTGGTATTCAAGAGGAACTCGCCTTGGCGAACATCGCATCAGCACGCAAGCGGGCCCGACAGGCCGTCAAGAACCGCGCCCACAACATGGCGCTGCGTTCCCGTTTCCGCACCTCGATGAAGAGCGTGCTCAAGGCGATCCGTGCCGGCGACCAGGAAGGCGCCAGCACCGCCTACCGTAACGCCGTGCCGGTGATCGACTCGACCGTGGGCAAGGGCCTGATCCATCGGAACAAGGCCGCGCGGCACAAGAGCCGCCTGAACGCCCGCATTCGGGAGATGGGCCAGGCCTGATGCCTGATCCCGCACGGGTTCGCTCGTGCACCCAAACGAAAAAGCTCGCCGGCCAACCCCGGCGGGCTTTTTCGTTTATGGAGCGCGGGAGCTTGCTCCCGCTTTGGTTCGCGGCGGCTTGCCGCCACGGCAGGGGTCAGCCCCTGACCATAAAGCGGGAGCAAGCTCCCGCACTCCATACCCCTCAGAGCAGGACGAGGTTGTCCCGGTGGATGAGTTCGGGTTCGGCTACGTAGCCCAGCACCGCCTCGATCGCCTCGGCCTTCAGCCCACGGATGCGCCGCACCTCGTCGCTTGCGTAATTGCAGAGACCGCGAGCGATCGCCTTGCCATCGGGGTCGATGCAGGTCACCACCTCACCGCGCCGGAATCCGCCGCGCACATCGACCACGCCCACGGCGAGCAGACTGCGTCCGGACTCGCGCACCACCCGCGCGGCACCGGCATCGAGTTCCAGCTCCCCACGCGAATGCAGCTGGTCGGCGAGCCAGCGCTTGCGCGCCGCCAGGGGTTCGCGATCCGGCTTCAGCCAGGTGCCCAGGTTCTCGCCCCGCACCGCCCGTGCGATGACATTGGGCTGGCGTCCATACGCGATCACCGTATGGGTACCGGAACGTGCCGCCCGCTCCGCCGCGAAGAGCTTGGTGGCCATGCCGCCACGGCCAACGCGGCCGAACCGGGCCGACACATAACCGTGCAACGCCGGATCCGAGGCCTTGCCCTCGCTGACCAGGCAGGCGTCGGCGTGGGCGCGCGGATCCCGGTCGAACAGGCCTTCCTGGTCCGTCAGGATCAGCAGCAGATCGGCCACGACCAGGTTCGCGACCAGGGCGCCCAGCGTGTCGTTGTCGCCCAACCGGATCTCGTCGTTGGCCACGGTATCGTTTTCGTTCACCACCGGAATGGTGCCCAGGGTGAGCAGGGCCTGGATGGTGCTGCGTGCGTTCAGGTAGCGCGGCCGGTCGGCGAGGTCGTCGTGGGTCAGCAGGATCTGCGCGGCGTGCAGGCCGTGACTGGCGAACTCCCGCTCATAGGCCTGGATCAGCCCCATCTGCCCGACCGCCGCTGCAGCCTGCAGCAGCTGCAGCGCGTGCGGACGTTCGTGCATGCCGAGCCGATGCATGCCCTCGGCAACGGCCCCGCTGGAAACCAGGACGACATCGAGCCCCTGCTTCCGCAGTTCCGCGATCTCACGGGCCCAGCCGGTCAGGGCAGGCCGATCGAGGCCGGTGCCCTCGGCGGTGATCAGGGCGCTGCCGATCTTGATGACGACCCGGCGGGCCTTCGGAAAACCGTCACGCATCTTCCGCATGATCCCCGGCAACATCCCCGCCATCCGTCCCGGCCGCATCCCGCTGCTCGATGTCGCGCATCACGGACTGCATCAGCGCGGCGACACCGGCGCCGGTGACCGCGGAGATTGCGAATACGGGCTGGCCGGGGACGATCCTCGTGGCGACCCGCTCATGCAGCGCCGCGAGGCTCTCCTCGTCGAGCAGGTCGGTCTTGTTGAGCACCAGCCAGCGCGGCAGCTGCGCCAATTCCGTGCTGTAGCTTTCCAGTTCGGCGACCACCGTCTCCACGGCGTCGAGCGGATCGACGTCCGGATCGGGCGGCGCGACGTCGATCAGGTGCAGCAGCAGGCGCGTGCGCGCAAGGTGCTTCAGGAAACGGATGCCCAGGCCTGCACCCTCGGCGGCGCCCTCGATCAGCCCAGGGATGTCCGCCATCACGAAGCTCTGGTTCTGCCCCACCCGCACGACACCCAGCTGCGGGTGCAGCGTGGTGAACGGGTAATCCGCGATCTTGGGCTCGGCCGCCGAGACCTGCTTCAGCAGAGTCGACTTGCCGGCATTGGGCAGCCCGAGCAGCCCGACGTCGGCCAGCACCTTGAGTTCCAGCTTCAAGGCACGCTGATCGCCTGGAGTCCCGGGCTTGCTCTGGCGCGGCGCACGGTTGGTCGAACTCTTGTAGCGGGCGTTGCCCAGACCATGGAAGCCACCCTGCGCGACCAGCAGGCGTTGTCCGGCCCGCGTCACGTCGCCGATCATCTCGCCGGTGTCGGCATCGAAGACCTGCGTACCAACAGGAACGGGGACCTCCAGGTCGGTGCCGGAGCGCCCGGTGCGGTTACGGCCATGGCCGTTCTCACCCCGCTGGGCCTCGAAACGGCGCTGGAAGCGGAAATCGGCGAGCGTATTCAGGCCGTCGTTACCGAGCAGCCAGACGCTGCCGCCGTCGCCGCCGTCGCCGCCGTCCGGGCCGCCGAAGGGAATGTACTTCTCGCGACGAAAGCTGACACAGCCATTGCCGCCGTCACCGGCCTTGACCGTGATCGTCGCTTCGTCGATGAATTTCATGTGTCTACCTCTCGCCGAACGGGGGCCGGGGCCGGAACCGAAAAAGCCCCGACGAACGGGGCTTTTCGGAAGCGGGTTGCGGCTGCGCCTACTGCTGCGGCTGCACGCTCACGTAGCGCCGGTTGCGCGGGCCGCTGACCTTGAACACGACCTCGCCATCGGCCTTCGCGAACAGGGTGTGATCCTTGCCGCAGCCGACGTTCTCGCCCGGGTGATACTGGGTCCCGCGCTGACGGACCAGGATGTTGCCAGCCAGAACCTTCTGACCGCCGAAGCGCTTCACGCCGAGGCGTTTGCTCTCGGAATCGCGACCGTTGCGGGTGCTGCCGCCTGCCTTTTTATGTGCCATTGCTCTCTCTCCTTACCCGGCGATGCCCGTGATGCGCACGGCCGTGTAGTACTGCCGATGACCCATCTGCTTGCGATGGTGCTTGCGGCGACGGAATTTGATGATGCGGACCTTGTCGCCCCGCCCGTGATGATCCACGGTCGCGGTGACTTTCCCACCCTCGACCAGCGGAGCGCCGATGCGGACGTCATCGCCCTCTCCGACCAGAAGAACCTGGTCGAAATCGATGTCCGAACCGACGTCCGCCTCGAGCTTCTCGATGCGGAGCAGGTCGCCTTCGGCCACCCGATATTGTTTTCCACCTGTTGCGATGATCGCGTACATGATCCTTCAAACTCCGTTGGCGCAGTGACTCTCGCGAAAGGGGCGGAATACTAGCAACGGATCCCGTTGCGGTCAACGCCGGCGGGCACCAGGGCACCCGGGAAGCCTGCTCCAGGCCAACCCTGCTTGACACCCCAGCCAGCCGTTCCTAGCATGCAGGCGCCCTCCCTCACGGCTATCGGCCTGCAAGCATGTCCATTAGCGCGATCCGAACCTTGGCTGCAGAAGACATGCAGGCCGTGGATGACTGCATCCGGCAGCGGCTTGCCTCGCCGGTCGTGCTGATCAACCAGCTGAGCGAGTATATCATCCGCAGCGGCGGCAAGCGGCTGCGGCCCCTGCTGGCCGTGCTTGCTGCCCGCGCCTGCGGCTACCGCGGCGAAGGCCACATCACGCTGGCGGCGGTGGTGGAATTCATTCACACCGCGACGCTGCTGCACGACGACGTGGTGGACGCCTCGGAGTTGCGCCGCGGACGGGAGACCGCCAACCACCTGTTCGGCAACGAGGCGGCGGTCCTGGTCGGGGACTTCCTGTACTCCCGTGCCTTCGAGATGATGATCGATGTCGGGTCGATGCGGGTGATGGAAATCCTCGCCCACGCGACCAACGTGATCGCCGAGGGCGAGGTGATGCAGCTGATGAACTGCCACGACGCCGATGTCGACGAGGAGCGCTACATGGAGGTCATCCGCTCCAAGACGGCCAAGCTCTTCGAGGCCGCCTGCCAGCTTGGCGCCGTGCTGGCCGGACGATCCGAGACGGAGGAGCGGGCCCTTGCCCGTTACGGCATGCATCTGGGCACCGCTTTCCAGCTGATCGATGACGTACTCGACTACTCCTCAGGCAGCGATGTCACCGGCAAGCGGATGGGCGACGACCTGGCCGAGGGCAAACCGACGCTGCCGCTGATCCGCGCGCTGAGCATCGGGGTGCCTGATGACCAGGCCGTGATCCGTGGCGCCATCGAGTCGGGCGGCCGCGACCAGGTGGACGCGGTACTCGCCGTGATCCAGCGCACCCAGGCGCTGGACTATGCCCGTGCGCAGGCCGAGCAAGAGACCGCAATGGCGATCACTGCAATCGCGTCCCTGCCGCCTTCTGCGCACCGCGATGCCCTGACCGAACTGGCTCGTTTCGCCGTCGAACGCGAATACTGACCGCCCCTGGTTTGGGGACAGTTCTGTAGGTCGGGTTAGCGCAGCGTAACCCGACGTGCCGGGATGCCGGGGGCGACGTATGGAGTGC
>NZ_REBW01000181.1 GCF_007692535.1 Thioalkalivibrio sp.
ACGATGCCCACCAGCAGCATCACCCCGATCAGCGATTGCACGTTCAGCGTGGTGTCGGTCACCAGCAGTGCCAGTACCACGCCGATGGCCGCAAGCGGCACCGAGAACATCACGATCAGCGGATCGCGCAGCGATTCATAGAGACTGGCCATGACCATGTAGACCAGCAACACGGCGAGTAGGGTGCCGAGCATCAGTTCGGAGAACGCCGCTTCCTGTTCCTCGACATCGCCGCTGACCTGAAAGTCGATCTCGTCGGGCAGGGGAATGCTCCCGAGCTGCTCGCGGACCTCGGCGGCGACGTCACCCAGGGGGCGTCCGGCGATATTCGCGAACAGGGTGGTGATCCGCCCCTGTTCACGCCGTTGAATGCTGTCCGGCCCGATGGTCGGTTCGAATTCGACCAGGCTGCGCAGAGCGATGCGGTCGCCGTTGCTGCCGGCCACCGTGAGGTTCAGGAGTTCGTCCAGACGGCGCTGCTCGGCGTCCTGGATCTGCACCCAGATGCGCGACTCGGTCCCGCCGGCACGGAACTGGCCGGCGCCGGAGCCGCCCAGTGCCGTCTCGATCGTCTGTGCGATGCTGCGCACGTCGACGCCAAGATCGGCGGCGCGGGCACGGTCGATGCGGGTCGAGAACTCCGGTTGGCCGCCGTCGCCGCCCAGCCGGACGTCGGTCACGCCGGGGATCTCCTCGAGCACCCGGCCGAACTCGGCCGCGATCGCGTTCATGGTCAGCCGGTCGAATCCGCGGACATCGATCGACAGGCGCTCGTTGTCGTCTCCGCCCCCGAAGCCGCGGAAGAAGATGCCGCTGCTGGCCCGTACCCGAACGGTCACGCCCGGCGGCTGGCCGATGGCCCGGCGCAGGTCGGCGGCGATCTCCTCGCTGGAGCGGTCGCGGGATTCCCGGGGACCCACGCTGATGCGCATGTTCGCGGCTGCAGGCGAACCGGCCCGGAAGGCCGAGGCGCCGATGCTGGTCACCATGTTGGTGATCTCGGGCACGGTTGCGTGCGCCTGTGTCTCCATTTCCCGCATCACCGCGTCCAGGATCTCGAGCCGGGTGCCCGGTTCCATGGAAATGTTGACCCGCACGTCGCCCTCGTCCGTCGGGGGCAGGAACTCGGTGCCCACGCCGCGGAAGCCCAGCAACGCCAGCAACAATAGGGCAAGACTCGCGGCCACCACCCACCAGGGATGCGCGGATACCGGCTCCAGGAGCTGCAGATAGCGTTGCTCCAGGCGCAGGCGGGACGGCGCTCTCGGACGACCCGAGTGCAGGGCGGGCCGCGCCATCAGCATCGGGACCAGCGTCAGCGCGGCGATCAGCGACACGGCCAGGGCAAAGGCGACCACCGCGGCCAGCGGCTTGAACAGCTGGCCAGCCAGTTCCTGGGCGAAGAACAGCGGCAGGAAGATCGCCAGCGTCGTGAGCGTGCTGGCGACGATCGCCGACGAGACCTGACCGGTGCCGGTGACCGCGGCCTCGGTGATCCCCAGTTCCGGGCGCTCCTCGCGGTTGCGTGCAATGCTCTCGATCACCACGATCGCGTTGTCCACCATCAGGCCCACGCCCAGCGCGATACCGCCCAGGGTCATCAGGTTCAGGGTCAGGCCGCCAAAATACACCAGGCCGAAGGTGGCGATCACCGAGATCGGGATCGCCGCCGCGGCAACCAGGGTAAAGCGCAGGTTGCGGAGAAAGGCCAGGAGGACCAGCACCGCCAGTGCGCTGCCGTAGAGGATCGCACGCCCCAGGTTCGCGATGGAGCGGGAGATGTACACCGACTCGTCGCTGGCGGCCTGGATCGCCACCTGCGGGAAGTCGCGGTTCAGGCGCAGGATCTCCGCGCGCACCGCGCCGGCGACCTCGACGGTGTTGGCGTCGGCCAGCTTGCGGATCGCCAGCACCACGCCTTCCTCGTCGTTGACCCGGAAACGGCGCGTCAGGCGCTGGTGGGTGTCACGGATCTCGGCGATCTGGTGGAGGCGGATGGCGCCACCGTCGCCGCGGTGCACCACCGTCTGGGCGATCTGGTCGAGATCCTCGAACTGGGCCGGGGTGCGTAGCCGGAACTCGCGCCGGCCCTCGACGATCGGCCCGCCGGGGGTGACCACGCTGGCATCGCGCAGGGCGGTGCGCACGGTATCGAGTCCGATGCCGAGGGCCTGCAGCCGCTCCGGCAGGACCTCGACCCGGATTTCCCGTTCCAGGCCACCGCGGATGTCGATCCCCGCGACGCCGGGAATGCGTTCCAGGCGGGGGCCGATGCGGCTGTCGATCAGGCTGCGCAGCTGCACCGGGTCCAGCGTGCTGCCCACGCCAAGCAGCATGATCGGCGAAGCCTGCGTGTCGAAGCGCCGGACCAGGGGGCGGTCGGCGTCCTCGGGTAGCTGGTCGGCGATGCGCGCGAGTCGATCCCGCAGGTCGTCCACGGCCTCGCCGAGTTCGGTGCCCCAGGAAAAGCGCACCCGCACGTTGCTGTTGCCCTCGGCCGACGTGGAATCGATCCGCTGTGCCCCGGTGATCGCGGCCGCGGCCTGTTCGATGGGCCGGGTCACCAGCTGTTCCACTTCCTCGGGACCGGCGTTGGTGTAGGAAGTCGTGACCGTGAGCACCGGCCAGGTGATATCCGGCAGCAGGTCGACCGGAAGGCGGTTCAGCGCCGACAGCCCAAGCAGGATCACGATCAGGGTCACCATGCCCGTCATCACGGGGCGGTGGACGGTCAGCCGGGCGGGATTCATCGTGGTGCCTGCGCCGAATCCGGCCGCGGCTCCACTCCGCTCGTACGCTCGCCACCGGCAGTGGGCAGCCGCACCGGGTTGCCGTCCGAAAGTAGGTGCTGTCCAAGCGTCACGATGGTCCGTGGCAGCTCGGGTTCGATGATCTCCACCCATTCGCCGTCACGGATCCCCGGCGTCACCTGGTGCCGCCGGGCCAGTGGCGGGTCCGCCTCGGTGTCGATGCTGAAGACCACGAAGCCGTCGGCGCGTTGCAGCAGGGCATCGCGGGGCACCGCCTGTGCCTGGTCACGGCGGTCGAGGTCGATCGCGATCTCCACGAACATGCCGGGGCGTAGCCGGGAATCGGCATTCGGCACCTCGATTTCCACGCGGGCCTGACGCGAGGCCTCGCGGAACTCCGGGGCAATCCGGTCCACGGTGCCGTGAAAGAACTCCTCCGGCCACGCGGCGCTGCGCAGGCGTACCTTCTGCCCCGTACCCAGTCGGCCGTAATCCGCCTCGCTGACGAAGGCCACCGCGCGCAGGGGATCGAGTCCGACCAACGCGAGCACTGCGGTGTTCGCGCCGATCACGGCACCGGGGTTCGCCATCCGTTCCGCCACGTGGCGGGTGCCAAGTCCCTGCCAGTCAGCCTCGATGCGGGCGTACGACTCGCGGATCTCGGCACTGCGCAGCGCAGCGGTGCGTTGGCGCAGCTGGGACTGGGCAAGGTCGACGCGGGTCTGCTGCAGGACCGCCTGGCTTTCGGCAGCCTCGAGTTCGGCGGCCGAGGCGATGCCCTGGCTGCGCAGTTCGCGCGTTCGCGCGAGCGCCCTGCGGGCTGCATTCAGACTTTCCCGGGCCTCGGCCAGACTCGATTGGGCGACAGCCAGTTCCGCCTGCGACTGCAGCAGTTCCTGCTGGAATTCCTCGGCGTCCAGTTCCAGCAGCAGGTCGCCGGGTTCCACGGGATCCCCGATGTCCACCGCAATTCCTGCGATCCGGCCAGCGACCCGGGGTATGATCTCGAGCCGGCTGGACGCCTCCAGGGAACCGGACACATAGAGCCGCCGGACCAGGTCCCTGGCTTCCGTTTCCGCCGTCTCCACGGGGACTGGACGCACGTTCGCCTCCGAGGTGGCTCCGGTCGCCGGTGCGTCCCGGTCCAGCCAGAAGACGGCACCCGCGGCGATCAGGGCGCCCAGGGTCAGCAGGCCGAGCAGTACACGGGTCATCGCTGTCGTCGGGTTCCTTGTTTTCGTGCCGGGGCGCCAGTCTGTCACAGAGGGGTCATTCCAAGCCTGCACCATGGACCTGAACCCGCCGTGAAAGTGCGGACCGAGATGGGGCCGGGGCGGCGAAGCCCGTGGAGTGCGGGAGCTTGCTCCCGCTGTCGGCACCGGGGCCCGCCTGGCACTGCAAAGCGGGAGCAAGCTCCCGCACTCCATAAGTCTCGCACCCACCCATGGCGGCAAAGCAGCGTCGTCCCCGGCACGTCGGGTTACGCTACGCTAACCCGACCTACAGAACTTTCACGGTAAGATTCAGCGCAGGTGGTGAAGCCGGCGCGAGGCGGAGCTGATGAACGAGAATGGACGTACTTCCTGGCAGGACCTCGGTGGTTTGATCCGGTGGCTGGCATTGGTGCTGGTCGTGGCGGTGATCGGGGGCATGGTCACGCGCAGTTCGGTCGGGGACTGGTATCCGCAACTGGTACAGCCGGGGTTCGCGCCGCCGAACGCCGTGTTCGGCCCGGTGTGGACGATCCTCTACGTGATGATGGCGTACGCCGCGTGGCGCGTCTGGCGGGTGTACGGATTCGGAGGCGCGCCCTGGGCGCTCGGCGCGTTCCTGGTCCAGTTGGCCCTGAATCTGCTCTGGTCCATCCTCTTCTTCGGCTTCCAGCAGATCGGCTTGGCCCTGTTCGAGATCGTCGTGCTTTGGATCGCCATCCTCGTCACGATCGTGCTGTTCTGGCGCCTGGATCGCATCGCGGGGGCGCTGTTGCTCCCCTACCTGGCCTGGGTCGGTTTCGCGGGGTTTCTGAATCACGCGTTCTGGGTGCTTAACTGACTGGGTGCTTAACTGAGATGCAGGATTCAATGGCGTCTGCGATACCGCAAGGGCGCCCACGATGAACCCTCCGACGCTCGGTCTGCCCGCCTACGCGCGGATCACCGCGAACTACTGGGCGTTCACGATCACCGACGGCGCGATCCGGATGCTGGTGGTGCTGTATTTCCACCAACTGGGCTACAGCGCGCTGGAGATCGCGCTGCTGTTCCTGTTCTACGAGTTCTTCGGCATCGTGACCAACCTGACCGGCGGCTGGCTGGCGGCGCGGCTGGGGCTGAACACGACGCTGGTGTCGGGCACGCTGCTGCAGATCGGCGCGCTGCTGCTGCTGACGGTGCCCGAGGCGTGGCTGTCGGTGGCTTACGTGATGTTCGCGCAGGCGCTGTCGGGGATCGCCAAGGACCTGAACAAGATGAGCGCGAAGTCCGGCGTGAAGCTCGTCGCGGGAGACGTGCAGGGCCGGCTGTTCCGCTGGGTGGCCTGGCTGACGGGTTCCAAGAACGCCCTGAAAGGCCTGGGCTTCTTCGTTGGTGCGGTGCTCCTCTACACGGTCGGCTTCCGTGTCGCCCTGGTGATCCTGGCGGGGTTGCTGGTGCTGAGCCTCAGCCTGGCCGTACTGCGACTGCCGCGCGGGCTCGGCCGCGTCGGCGGCAAGCCGAAGTTCACCCAGATGTTCGCCAACAGTCCCGCGATCAACGTCCTTTCGGCGGCGCGCTTCTTCCTGTTCGGGGCGCGGGATGTCTGGTTCGTGGTGGCATTACCGGTGTTCCTGTCCGCGACGCTCGGGTGGAACCACCTGCAGGTCGGGGCATTCCTGGCGCTGTGGATCATCGGGTACGGCATCGTGCAGGCCGCCGTCCCGACCCTGATCGTGCGCAAGGGCCTGGATCCGACCGGTCTGACCGCCCGGGTCTGGGCGCTGGTGCTGATGCTGATCCCGGTGGGCATCGTGATCGCGCTGGAGACCGGCCTCGATCCCGGGCTCGTGCTGATCGTCGGGTTGGGCGTGTTCGGGGTGGTCTTCGCGATCAACTCCGCGGTGCACTCCTTCCTGATCCTGGACTACGCCGAGGCCGACCGGGTCGCGATGAAGGTGGGCTTCTACTACATGGCCAACGCCGGCGGAAGGCTGGTCGGCACCGTGCTCTCCGGCTGGATCTTCATGACCCACGGCCTGATCGGCTGCCTGATCGCCTCGAGCGCCTTCGTGTTCGCCGCCTGGATGCTGTCCTCGCTGCTGCCGCGGGGACCGGCACCGGGCCCGGGGGTTGTCAGGTCCTGAAGGATCGGAACGTCACAACTCGCGAATCGCCTGGACCACCCCTTCGTCATCCGGGTTCGCCCGGACCTTGAAGCCCAGCCGGCGCATCAGAGCACGCATGTGGGCGTTGCCGGCGATGATCTCGCCCTCCATCAGGTTGATGCCGCGGGACTTGGCCACCCGCATCAGGCTCTGCATCAGGTGGGTGCCGATGCCGCGGCCCTGCCAGTCGTCGGCGACCACGATCGCGAACTCGCAACTGCGCTTGTCGGGGTATGCGGTGTAGCGGGCCACGGCGACCTGGGTTTCCACACCGGGATCGGGCTCGACCACCGCGATCAGTGCCATCTCGCGGTCGTAATCGATCTGGGTGAAGCGGACCAGCATTTCCTGGGTCAGTTCGTGCACCGCCTGCATGAAGCGGAAGTAGCGCGATTCGTCCGACAGGCTGCGAACGAAGGCCTGTTCGATCTGCGCGTCCTCGGGGCGGATCGGGCGTACCGTCAGGGTGATGCCATCGGGCATCGGCCATTGCTCGACCAGGTGCCCGGGGTAGGGGTGGATCGCCATGTGCCCGTAACGATCCGTGGTGCTCTTGGGAAAATCCACCACGATCCGGGCGTCCACCGCGGCCAGCCCGTTTTCGTCGACGATCAACGGGTTGATGTCGAGTTCGATCACTTCGGGCAGTTCGCAGGCCATCTCGGAAATCCGCAACAACACCTGCTCCAGGGCGGCCACGTCGACCGGCGGCATGTGCCGGAAGCGCTGCAGCAGTCGCGCCACGCGGGTGCGCCCGATCATGCCGCGGATGATCGTCTCGTTCAGCGGCGGCAGGGCCACCGCACGGTCCTGCAGTACCTCGACGGAGGTGCCGCCCGAGCCGAAGCTCACCACCGGCCCGAAGACCAGGTCGCGCAGTACCCCCACCATCAGTTCACGGCCGTAGTGGCTGCGGTACATCCGCTCCAGCGTCACACCCTCCAGACGCGCCTCCGGCCGGGCCTCGGCCGCCTCCTGCATCATGGCCTGGAAGCTCTTGCGCACCGACTCGGCGGTGGTGATGTTCAGGCGCACCCCCCCGACGTCGGACTTGTGGGTGATATCGGGGGAGGCGATCTTCATCGCCAGCGGATAGCCGAGCGTGCTGGCGGCGACCAGCGCCTCACTGGCCGTGTGGGCCTGTACGGTCTGGGTGACCGGGATCCGGAATGCCGCGAGCACGGCCTTGGACTCCATGGTTCCGAGCGTCCGGCGCCCCTCGCCGAGGGCGCCCTCGATGATCATGCGCGCGCCCTCGACGTCGGCCGGGCTGCGGTCACTCAGCGGGCCTGGAACCTGGAGCAGCAGTCGCTGGTTGCGCTGGTGCGCGGTCAGATAGGCGAAGGCCTCGACCGAGGCCTCCGGGGTGATGAAGCTCGGCAGCCTCGCCGCGATGAAACGGGCCCGGGCCTTTTCGACCTGCTTGCCGCCCATCCAGCAGGCCAGGATCGGCTTGCTGTCCCGCCCGCCATGGACGCTCCGGATCACGACCTCGGCGGCGGCGTCGGAATCGGTCATGGCCTGGGGTGTCAGCATCGCCAGTACGCCATCGACTCCAGGATCTTTCAGACACGCTGCCAGTGCGGTTTCATACCGCGCGGCATCGGCGTCGCCGAGCAGGTCCACCGGGTTGCCGTGCGACCAGTGCGGCGGCAGCGCGGCATCCAGACGCTTCAGGGTCTCCGCGTGCAGTTCGGGGACCGCCAGGTCCAGTTCCACCGCCCGGTCGGTGGCCATCACCCCAGGGCCGCCGGCGTTGGTCACGATCGCAAGCCGGTTGCCGCGCGCCCGCGCGCCACTGGAAAGGATGCTCGCAGCCGAGAACATCTGCTGGACCGTCTGCGCACGCACCGCGCCCGCCCGCTCCAGCGCCGCATCGAAGACGTCGTCAGCGCCGACCAGCGACCCGGTGTGGGACATCGCCGCGCGCGAGCCTTCGAGATGACGGCCGGATTTGATCACGATCACCGGCTTCATGCGCGCCGCGGCGCGCAGGCCGCTCATGAAGCCGCGGGCGTTGCGGATACCCTCCACGTAGAGAAGGATGCTGCGCGTCTCCGGGTCCAGGGCCAGGAAATCCAGCAGGTCGCCGAAGTCCACGTCGGCGGCGTCGCCCAGCGAGGCGACGAGGGAAAACCCGATGCGCTGATCCTCGGCCCAGTCGAGGATGGCGGAGCAGATGGCGCCGGACTGCGACACCAGCGCCAGTTGGCCGGGAATGGCGCTGTTGCGGCTGAAGGTCGCGTTGATCTTGCGGGACGGACGCATGATGCCCAGGCAGTTCGGACCGATGATCCGCAGTCCCGTCTCGCGGGCCGCTTCGCGCATCCGGTCCTGCAGTCGGGTCCCGTCAGGGCCCTCCTCGCCGAAGCCGGCGGACATCACGATGGCACCCTGCACGTCGGCCTTGCCGCACTCCCGGATGATGTCCGGGATGGTCTCGGCCGGGGTGGCGATGATCGCGAGGTCGATGTTCCTCCCGATCGCGCCTACGCTGGGATGGCTCTTGCGCCCATGCACCTTCTTGTACTTGGGGTTGACCGGGTAAAGCTCGCCCTCGAAGCCCATCGCCAGCAGGTTCTGGAGGATCGTGGAGCCAACGCTCTCCGGTTGATTGCTCGCGCCGATGAGAGCGATGCTGCGCGCGGAGAGGATGCGGTTCAGGTAATGCGGGCCCATGCGTATTGGTCCATTCCGTCGTGCGTTTTGCGGCAGTGCAATAAGACTTGTGTATCGGGTCCTGCTCTAATAGTCAATGAAGCGGTCCGGTCGAGGCTCGACGATGGGCTCACATCGGGGGTCCGCGTTTCCAGGAACTGAAGCCATGAAAACCTTCTTCATCTCGCATCCGGATTGCGCGCTGCACCGCGCGCCTTCCGGGCATCCGGAATGCCCGGAGCGGCTGGCCGCGATCGACGACCAGCTCATTGCCTCCGGGATCGAGCCCTGGCTGCGGCACCGGGAGGCGCCGCTGGTCACCCGAGAGCAGTTGCTGCGGGTCCACGACGCCGAGTACATCGATGCCCTGGAGGCGGGGATCCCCGAGCCCGGGCACTGGGCGACCCTGGACGGCGGCGACACCTACGTGGGCGAGCACAGTCTGAAGGCGGCGCAGCGGGCCGCCGGGGGCGTCGTGCTGGGAGTCGATCTGGTCATGGCGCACTCCACGCACACGGCCTTCTGCTCGGTGCGGCCGCCTGGACATCATGCGGGGCGCGACTACGGCATGGGTTTCTGTCTCTTCAACAATGTCGCCGTGGGCGCGGCGCATGCGCTGGAGGCGCACGGGTTGTCACGGGTGGCCCTCGTCGATTTCGATGTGCATCACGGCAATGGCACCGAGGATATCTTCCGGGGCGATGCGCGGGTGCTGTTCTGCTCCAGCTTTCAGCACCCCTTCTATCCCAACACCGGTGCCGATACACGCAGCGACAACATCCTCAACCTGCCGCTGCCCCGGGATACCGACGGCGCGGCCCTGCGCAGCGTGATGGAGGAACGCTGCCTCCCCGCGCTGGAGGCCTTCCGGCCCGAACTGATCATGGTTTCTGCCGGTTTCGACGGTCACCTGGAAGACGACATGGCCAACTTCCGGCTGGTCGAGGCCGACTACGAATGGTTGACCGGCGAACTCTATGACATCGCCAAGCGTCATTGCGACGGCCGCCTCGTGTCCGTGCTGGAGGGCGGTTATGCGCTGTCCGCCCTGGGCCGCAGCGTCGTCGCCCACATCAAGGTACTCGCCGAGTCCTGAAGACGGTCACCAGTCCGCTCGGCGGGGTGGGCCTGCGGCCTCTTCCGCCCTGACTCTGATGGCCTCGGAGTGCGCCACCCCGAATGATGAAAGCGGAAGCCGCCTATGGAGTGCGGCGGCTTGCCGCCGCTCTGCGGAGCTGGGTTCTCCCCGGCGTCGAATAGCGGGAGCAAGCTCCCGCACTCCAAATAGCTGCTGGGCGGAGTGATGGGCTTCCGGAATCTGCTCTAGGATGCTGCGATTCGGGGCCAGTGCGGCGGGGCCGGGCGGGACGGCCCGGCGGTCACTCGTTCGACCGCTTCTCGAGCAGGGCCTGCATGCGGATCAGGCGTTCCTGGAGCATCCGGGTCTGTTCGCGCAATTCCGAGAGCTCCACGTGGAGGCTGGCGTTCTCCTCGTGCACCACGTGGGTGATCGTCTGTTCCTCGACCGCGACCTGGTGTTCGTGCATGCGCTGCATGGCGTCCACGATGATGGCGATGAAGAGATTCAGCACGGTGAAGGTCGCCACCAGGATGAAGGGTACGAAGAAGGCCCAGGCCCAGGGGTGTTCCTCCATCACCGGGCGCGAGATGCCCATCGACCAGCTCTCCAGCGTCATCACCTGGAACAGCGTGTACATCGACGCGCCCAGGGTGCCGAACCATTCCGGGTGACTGTCCCGGAACAGGCCGGTCGCGATGATCGCGAAGACGTAGAACACCAGGACCAGCAGGCCCAGAATCGACGCGATCCCCGGTATCGCCCGGAGCAGCGCCTCGACGATGAAGCGGAGCTTCGGGACCAACGAGACCAGGCGCAGCAGACGCAGCACCCGCAGCACCGAGAACGGCCCGGTGCCGGGAATCAGCGCGATGCCGACGACGAAGAAATCGAACACGTGCCAGGGGTTGCGCCAGAAGCGCAGGCCGTAGACGAACATCTTGGCCAGCACCTCGATGGTGAAGACGCTGAGGATCAGCCTGTCGGCGACGTTGATCACCGGGCCCGCAAAGGCCATCACCGTGCTCGACGTCTCGAGTCCCAGCGTGAGCGCATTCAGCAGGATCAGGGCTATGATCAGGCGCTGGGTGAGGTGGGCCTCGACCACATGGGTGAGGCGCATGCGCAGGATCGTTGTGAGCTCGCTCATGGGATTTTCGGTATATCAGCGGATACTGTTCGGCGCGCCAATGTAGGGCAAAGCCGGGGCCGCGGCAACGTGTTGGAGCGCGGGACGGGATCGCGATCCGGAAAGCGCCGCAGATGGTGAACTTGAAGCAAGCGGCATGATGCGGCGATAGTCGCCTCGGCTGGAGTCCAGGCTCGTCGGCAGGAATGCCCGCTGCCGCGGGACCCTTTGCACGGAACAGGAGAGTGGATACATGAAGAATCGGATGGGGGTTCGGCGCGCCTTGCTGGCGTCCTGTGTGCTGGCGTTTTCGGCGAGTGCCGGCGCCGGGGAACCCGTGCCGTCGGCGGCTGCGGGACAGGGACAGGCCGAGGCACAGTGGATCGCGTCGGACGCCCTCGTGGCGTTGCTGGACCAGACTGGCGCCAAGGCCGTTCCGGTCCGGCTGTCAGGCCTCTCGGAACGGGCTGCGACGGTTCGCGACGCCTGGCTGGAGGCGTTTTCGGCGCCGGATTCTTCGCTGCATCTGGACGGAGATCTGGAGGTCATCGAATCCGCGAGCGGAACCATCCGTCTTGTCATGCCTGGCGTTTCCATCCGCGCCCCGGACGCGTCGGAGGCAGCGCCGAGTCCCTTCGTCCTCGATCTCGGCAGCCTCGCGGCAGTCCTGGAACCGGTCGCGGAGGAGCGCTGGGCGGTCGTCTGGGAACTGCCCGAGAGCGCTCGGCTGCGCGACCAGGACGGCGACGTGGTGGGTGTCATGACCACCGATGAACGTTCCCTGAGGGGGCTGTGGGCGGCGGATCTCGGGACCATGCTCAAGGCGGATCTGCGTCTGCAGGGCCTGGATCTGCGGCTCGATCCGGAGGCGGTGCAGGGGTACCGGGAAGGAGACTGGAACGGGGCCGGCGGCGATCTGCCTCCGGACTCGGAACTGCCGGGAGGTCTGTCAGCGGAACGGCTGACCGTCACGCTGGATCTGGAGGAGCCGGAGCCCGGGGTGGTCAGTGGACCGCTGCGGCTGGCGCTGGATGACGTCGTCGTCGAGAGCCTGGAGGGTACACCGATGGCCCGCCTCGCCGCGCTGCACATGGGGGCTGACTACATGGGGCTGGATCTGCCCCGGCTGACCGCACTCTCGGAACTGGCGGCAGACCCGGAGTCCTTGATGCACCAGGATCCGGAGATAGTACTGACGGACCTGTTGGCCGCAATCGGCGGAGTGCAGACCCGTGTGGAGCTCAGCGACCTGGTCGTGGAAGGTCCGAACGGTACGGGTCAGTTGCGACTGCGCTCCGCTGCGGTCGACACGGGGCTCATGCCCTCCGAAGCGGACCTGCCGTTGAGCGATCTCCGGGGCAGTTTCCAGGCCCGCGGCTGGCGCTTCCACGACGAGGACAGCGCCATCGAGGTCGATTCCTTCGGCGTTGATATGCGCCTGGACCGTGTCGCTCCGGTCACCCTGTTGCGGCTGGGCATGCTCTCGATGTTGTCGGACGATGTCGCCGAGGCGGAACTGCTCGGGTTCTCACGCGAAATCCTCGGCGGCGTTGGCCTGGGGCTGTCCGTTAGCGGCGTCGCCGGTGTGATGGGCGCTGTGCCTGGCGTCGAGGCAGCGCCGTTCGGGCTCGAACGCCTCGAGTTCGGCGTCGGCCTGAGCGATCTCGATTCCCGCACGCCCGGCCTGTCCCTGTCCTATCGCCACCAGGGTCTCTCGGGCGATGCCACGGGCATGAATCCGATTCCCGAAGAACTCTTTCCGCGCGAGGTCTCGGTCGATCTGACCGCATCAAGCCTGCCGACGGGTACGCTGGCGGACGAGGCCCTGGCCAGTGGTGAGATGGGCGCCGGACCGGAAGCGATCTTCCTGGCGATGCTGGAGAACGCCACCCGCCTGGACATCAACGAGATCGTGATCGACCTGCCGATCGCCGGTCTGCGGTTCACGGGTCATGCCCATGCGGAGCAGGGCGAAGACCCGGAGCCGGGTATGCTGAGCGGAGCGGCGGAGATGGAAATCCGGGGACTCGACACCGTGGTGGAGTATGCGCTCGCCTTCAGCGGCAGCGAGGCGGCGCGCCAGCAGATCGTCGGTATTGCGACGATCCTCAAGCTGGCGAGCGAGAAGCGCTCCACCGACGATGGCGAGGTCCTGCATTTCTTCCGCGTCGAGGGCGACAGCCAGGGCAGGCTGGTGGTGAACGGCAACGATCTGGGCGCGCTGCTGATGGGCGGCACACCCTGACCCCGGATCAGGACTGAGGGTCCGGGTCCGGGGTGATGCGGGCCGAGAACCGGCGCATCACCCCGCGTGCCACGCGGTCCGCGGGATCGATCGTGAAGCCGGCGCGTTCCACGGTGGCCTCGGTGTCGCGGTTCGGGTGACAGCCGCCGGTGACCCAGGTCCATGCCGGCTGGACGCCGTCCTGGATCCGGGCGAGGGCGGGGTGGTTGTGGCGGACGTGCTCGATCATGCGGAGTTGGCCCCCTGGATGGAGCACCCGCCGGATCTCCGCGAGTCCGGCGTCCGGGTCGCGCACGCTGCAGAAGACCAGGCCGCTGACCACCGTCTGGAAGTGGTCCGGTGGAAACGGCAGCGCCTCGGACCGAGCGACCACCAGCGGCGTGTGGGGCGAACGGCGGCGGGCCCGGCGCAGGGCACCCAGATCGGGGTCCAGCGCGATCACCGCGCTGCCCGCCGGGTATAGCGGCAGGTTGCGCCCGGTGCCGCAGCCGACCTCCAGGATGCGGTTCTCGACGGTGCCGACCAGTTTCCGCCGCCAGCGCGCGAAACCCGTGACGTCCATCACGCTCATCAGCGCGTCGTACAGCCATGGAATGTGTTCGATCCCGCGCATGGCCCATAGGGTACGCCGGCTGGGTTTACTGATCCACCCGGAAGTTGACGGGTCCGGACCCGTCCGACCATGATGGCGATCAGGCAGCCCACCGGCAGGATGCATCCATGCGCCGCTTCGTTCTGGATACCAGCGTCTTCACCAATCCCCACGTGTTCGGTCAATTCGGCGAGGATCCCCAGGAGGGGCTGCAGACCTTCCTGCGCCTGGCCCAGCGCTGCCCGGCGGAGTTCTACATGCCGTTGTCGGTATACGAGGAGTTCCGCACCATGCGGGACCTCGAGGAACTCGCCGCGGATTTCGAGACCGTGGTCTGGATCCGTTCACCACGCCGCTTCACGCTGACGATTCCCAGCGACATCCTCTACGAGTTCATCGACGAGGTCCGTCACCGCATCGACCGTGGCCTGCGTATTGCCGAAGAGCACACCAAGCGCGCGGGGGCGGCCGCGGACATGCCCCCCGAGATCATCACCCAGTTGCGCGAGCGTTTCCGCGAGGCGATGCGCAAGGGTCTCGTCGATTCCCGCGAGGACGTCGACGCCGTGCTGCTGGCGCTGGAGCTGGACGCCGAACTCGCCAGCGCCGACCAGGGCATGCGCAAGCTCGGCAATCGGATGGGGATCAAGCTGGTCACGGCCGACTACCTGCGCCGGGTCATGGAGAACCTGGCCGAGGCCGAGTCTTCCCGGGGTGCGGGCAACTGACCGGGAGCGGAGGCCCGTTCAGTCGAACTGGATCGCGCCCGACAGGGCGGTGGACAATGTGCCGGTCATGCGATCGAAGACGCGCTCGAACGCGACGACCCAATAGCCGTCCTCCTCGTGCGGCGTCCCCGGGGCCATCCGGACGCGCTGACCCCCGGTGGCCGCCATGTGCGCGATGAAGTGCATCGCGTTGCGGTGTTCCCGGAAGCGGCAGCGGTAGCGGTGGCCCACCCGCCCGCTGTCGCGGCTGCGTTCGACGGCCCGGTCCAGCCCCGAGAGGAACGCGTGCCCCAGGCTGCGCTCCAGCTCCGGGTCGCCCTGCTGCCCGTGCTCGGTGACGAACAGGGCCAGGCGCATCAGGCGGTTGGTGAAGTACTCGGGAGGCAGGTCCAGCAGTTGTCCGCTGCAGACGTGGATGTCGGTGACGTTGGAGCGCCCGGTCACGTACTTGGCTCGGGTGTCGTCGAACTCTGCCTTCAGCACGAGTCCCTCCGCGCCCTCGCCGTCGAGTTGCAGGATCAGGGCGCGCAGGGCCTCCGTGTCCGCAGGGCGGAAGCGTCCGAAGATGCGGGTGCCTGGCAGCCCGTGCCGTTCGAACAGGCGCATTTTCTCGTTCTGTGCGAGGAATCCGGGCCGGCCCGCGCGCATCAGGTCGAACACGAAGAGCTGGACGTCGTGTTCGATGTGTGGGGGAGAGCCCTCGAGGTAGGGGTTGTCCGGTCCGGCGATCTCGGCGCATAGCACCAGATCCGGCTCGGCATCGAAGATCGACAGCGGCAGGAGATCGGGCAGACGGTCGGTGCTGAACGCGCAGACGAACCCGCCGCGGCTGAAGGCGTATATGCGGCCCTGGTGGCACAGGATGCGGACGTTGTAGCCGTCGATCTTTTCCTCCGCCCAGAAGTGGCCACGGAACTGCTCGCGCAGCCCGGCGGAAAGCGAATGAATGCGCGCGATCGACGGGTAGCCCGGGATCACGAGTCCGTCGGGCAGGAGTACGCTGCCTCTGGGATGACCGCCGAACGTTTCCGTCAGGCGGGCGTATTCGAGGTCCTCGAAGTGGTGCTGCTCCGCGCGTCCCTGGTTCAGCGCTTCGATCACATGCTGGTGGTCCATGCCCCAGTGTAGTGCCTGCCCGGTGGGGTTGGCACCCCCGCTGGAAAGCTGTGCGGGCCTGGAACCCGGGCCTGGGGCGCCGTACCGTCCCCACGGGCGTCGCGGCATGCTGCCGGGCCCCACGCAGGATGGTAAGCTTCGACTGTCAAAAATGGCAGGTGAACTGACATGAGCAAAACGGATGCTGCTGCGGGCGGAATTCCGCCCGAGGCGGTTGCCCTGCTGGAGGTGTACCAGGAACCGGCGGTGCTGCTGGGCCTCGACTACCGCATCCTGGCGGCCAACACCGCCTATACGAAGATCTTCGGGGACACGCCGGTGACCGGGCGACGGCGCTGTTTCGAGGTCTCGCATGGGTATGACGTCCCCTGTGACCAGGCGGGGGAGGAGTGTCCGTTGCGCGCGACCGTGGCGTCCGGACAGATTACCCGGGTGATGCACGTGCATCACACGCCGCACGGCGAGGAGCACGTGGATGTCGAGACTCGTCCCGTCGCCGGGGCGAACGGCCAGATGCGCTACATCCTGGAGATCATGCGGCCGACCCGGCTGGCCAGCGCCGAGCCCAGTGCCGATCGCTTGGTCGGGCGGTCACCGCCGTTCCTGCGCATGCTGGAACTGATGCATCGGGCCGCGCCCAGTGATGCGGCCGTGCTCCTCCTGGGGGAGACGGGTACCGGCAAGGAGATGGTCGCCCAGGCGATCCACGAATCCAGCCCGCGTGCCGACGGGCCGTTCGTGCCGGTGGAGTGTGCGGGACTCACGGAATCGCTGTTCGAGAGCGAACTCTTCGGACATGAGAAAGGGGCCTTCACGGGTGCCAACTCGCTGAAGACCGGGCTCGTCGAGTCCGCGCGCGGCGGGACCCTGTTCCTGGACGAGGTCGGCGACATCCCGATGTCCATGCAGGTCAAGTTGCTGCGCCTGCTGGAGACGGGGCGGTTCCGGCGCGTCGGCAGCACGGCCTCGCTGGAGGCGGACTTCCGGCTGATCTGTGCGACCCATCGGGACCTCAAGGCGCAGGTCGCGGCCGGCGAATTCCGGCTTGACCTCTATTTCCGCATCAGCGTCTTTCCGATCCCGTTGCCGCCCCTGCGCCAGCGCAGGGATGACCTGCCACTGCTGGTCCAGGCCCTGCTGAGGCGGCTGCGTTCAGCGAGGGGCAAGCGGCTCACGCGCGCTGCCTTCACCGCCCTGCAACAGATGGACTTCCCCGGGAACATCCGGGAACTGCGCAATGTGCTCGAGCGCGCGAGCCTGATCGCCGACGGGGATGCGATCGATGCCCCGGATCTGGCGCTGGAGCTTGCATTCCAGCCGGCCCGTGATGGCTGTCTGCCAGGTGACGACGTGGTCCCGCTGGCGGAACTGGAGCAACGCTACCTGGCGCGGGTGGCGGCCGATTTCCCGGGTGATCGCGAAGAACTCGCGCGCAAACTGGGTATCTCCGAGCGCACGCTCTACCGCAAGCTGCAGCGCATCGAACGGGATCGTCCCGACCACTGAAACCCGGATGGCCCCGGCCCGACGGCGAATGCGCCAGGGATGGGCACTCACTGCCAGAGAACGTCAGCAAACTGACAGATGTGGCGCCAATGTTGTGCGTTGTGCGTAAAAGATACACCTACATGCCTCAGGGTGAATATTCTTATACTTCAATATAAACAATCAACTACCGATTTCTTTGGAGTTCCACCGGAAACCGGCACGGAAAATGCTTTGTCTTCGGCGAGACAATTTTCGCCCTCGGGCGAACCTTCAACATCGGAGAGAAGCATGAAGATTCTGGTTGCATCGGGTATGGCCTCACTGACGATCATCGGAGCGATGCTGCTCGCCTATTCCATCTGATTGGCATGGTTGGGGCCTGCCGGGCGCAACGGCACCGCGATCCGCCGTAACGGTTTTGCACCACTTGCGCATGCGCGAATCTCCTCCATCGCGCCTTGACCGCCCTCCGGGGCGGTTTTTTTTGCCTGGTCGGGCTGCGCGCCCGCCAGCCGGCTGCTACCCTTCGGAAGCATGCCCCGGTGGCACCGGGGTCCCGCATCGGGAACCCGCCCCGGGTTGGCGATGCCTCAGGCGAAGGACTCCAACGGAATGGCAAGAAGGCTGTCGGTGATACGTGCGGCGAAGCTGGCGGGGGTTACACGCGCCGAGCTGCAGTCGCGGATCAAGCGCGGGGATCTGCCCAGCTTTGACGGCATGATTGGGGTCGAGGACCTGATGGTGCTGTACCCGGCGACCCGCCTGACGGACGATCGCGCGCTGGAGCGGGTGGAGCAGATCAAGGCGGATGCGTTGGGCAAGGACATTGCCGGCCGCAACCTCCCCGAGCCACGGGTGCTGGCGCGACGCCTGTCCATTCTTGGCCAGCAATTGACGCGCGCCCGGCAGCAGGCCGAGCATTACGCCGGCGTGCTGGAGTCGCTGGAGTCCCGTCTGCGGGAACTGGAGAAGAGTCCCAATGAAGACACTCGAGCGGTGGTGCAGGACATCAAGCTCGCACTGCAGAGCGCGCTGCACCACGAGCGGGTGGAGGGCTATGCCTCCGGGGCCAACGCGGACGGGGGTGTGTGGATGAGCGTGATGGCGCCGCAGGTGCGGCTGGTGCCTGACGACCATGAGTTCCTGGTCGAGGGCGCGGATACCGTGCTCGAGGCCGCGTTGCGCGCAGGGCTCTCCATCGCGTACGGCTGCAGCAACGGCAACTGCGGCGAGTGCAAGGCCCGGATCGTTTCCGGCGAAGTGCGGGAGGTGCGTCCGCATGACTTCGTGATCAACGAGTTGGAGCGGGACCAGGGATTCGCACTGCTCTGCTCGGTCGCCCCGGTAACCGACCTGGTCATCGAAGTTGGCGTTGCGCGCAGTCCGGACCAGATCGCGGTCCAGTCCATCGATGCCCTGGTGCGGGAGATCCAGCGGCCGGGTCCGCACGTGATGCTGCTCAGGGTGCAGACGCCCCGGACCCGCAGGCTGCGGTTCCTCGGCGGCCAGTATGCGCGCGTGATCGCCGAGGACGGGGCCGTCGAGGCCATGCTGCCGCTGGCCAACTGCCCCTGCGACGACCGCAACCTGGTCTTTCATGTCGCCGAGGACCGTGACGATCCCTTCGCCCAATATTGCTTCGAGCGCATGCGCAAGGGTGACCCGGTCGCTATCGAGGCACCCTTCGGCGACTTCGTGATCGGCGACGAAGCGGAACGGCCGCTGGTGTTTCTCGCCTGCGACACCGGGTTCGCGCCGATCAAGAGCCTGATCGAACACATGATTGCGCTCGACCGGATTCAGGGGATGCACCTGATCTGGTTGGCCACCGGAACCGTCGGCCAGTACCAGGGCAACCTCTGCCGCTCCTGGGAGGATGCGCTGGATCATTTCCACTACCGGCCGCTGCGGGTGAACGCCGCCAGCGATCCGCAGAACTGGTCTGCGGTGCTGACCGGTAGCCTGGCCCGGCTGGACCGACCCGAGGCCCGTGACTACTACATCGCCGGGCCGGGGCACTTTGCCGACCTGGCCCTCGAGGCGCTGCGGAAGCTGGGGGTTCCGCCGGAACAATGCCGCTCCCAGGTGATCCCGCCCGCGGGCTGAAGCGGGCGGTGGCGCCGTCTTCACGTTCCCGGACGCGGGTCCTCGATGCGGAGACGCCACCGCCGCGTCTGTCGATCATCATCCCCTGCCTGAACGAGGTCGCCCGGCTGCCGATGCTGCTGAACGACCTGGCCCCGCTACGGAGCGCGGGGCACGAGATCATCGTGGTCGACGGCGGCAGTCGCGACGGCACCCTGGAACAGGCTGCGCCCGGTGCCGACCGCCTGCTGCTGAGTGCCCCGGGACGGGCGCTGCAGATGAATGCGGGCGCCGCAACCGCCGGGGGCGACGCGCTCTGGTTCCTGCATGCCGATAACCGAGTGCCGCGCCGCGTGGCCGCAGAAGTTCTCGCGGCCCTGCAGGCGGGGCATGCCTGGGGCCGTTGCGGGGTACGCCTGTCGGGAGACGGCACGGTGCTGTGGGCCATCGCTGGAATGATGAACCTGCGTTCCTGTCTGACCGGAATCGCCACCGGTGACCAGGGGATCTTTCTCACCCGTTCCGCCTTCGACGCGGTCGGTGGCTTCCCCGGGATCGTGTTGATGGAGGACGTCGCGATCTCGCGGGCGCTCAAGCGCAGCGTCGGCCGCCCGGCCTGTATCCGGCCGCGGCTGGTCACCTCCAGCCGGCGCTGGGAGCAGCGGGGCGTGTGGCGCACGGTGCTGCTGATGTGGCGGCTGCGGCTTGCGTACTGGCTGGGGGCCGATCCAGCCGAGCTGGCGCGGCGCTATCGATGAGGACACTGGTCTTCGCCAGGGCGCCGGTGGCGGGGCAGGCCAAGACCCGCCTGATCCCTGCGCTGGGGGCGCACGGCGCTGCGCGCCTGCACCGGCGCCTGGTACGGCAGGCCCTCGCCGTAGCCTCGGAGGCCAGTCCCGGGGAGGTCGAACTTTGGTGCGCCCCGGACTGCCGACATCCCTTCTTCGCCGAGTGTGCGCGGGAGTTTGGCTGCTCCCTGCACGCGCAGTCGGCTGGCGATCTGGGCGAACGCATGTACTCGGCCCTGTGTGCCGGCCTGCCGGCCCTGCTGCTGGGCTCGGACGCACCTCGTCTGGGCGTCGACGCGCTGCGCAACGCGGGGCGGGCGCTGGTGTCGGGGAATGACTGCGTGTTGGTGCCTGCTCTGGACGGCGGTTACGTGATGATCGGGCTGTCGGCTCCGGCGCCCGGGCTGTTCCAGAACATGCCCTGGGGCGGGCCGGAGGTGCTCGCAGAGACCCGCCAGCGTTGTGCCCGACTGGGCCTGTCGCTGGTTGAACTCGCAGCCTGTTCCGACCTGGATCGCCCCGAGGACCTGGCTCTTTGCCCGCCGCACCTGCTGGACGGCCTGCCCCTTGCGAAACGGCGCTGACAGGGTTTCCGCGCTAACTTTCATGACCCTGCGCCACCCCTGGCGATGAAAAGCCGCAAACTGTAGGTCGGGTTAGCCCGAAGGGCGTAACCCGACGCGTCTCGCACCCACCCATGGGCGCAACATAGCGTCTTCCCCGGCACCCCGGCA
>NZ_REBW01000272.1 GCF_007692535.1 Thioalkalivibrio sp.
ACTACAAGCTCTGCACCACAACCCGCAATGACCCCGTGCGAGATGCGGAGCTCGCCTACGAGTTGTTTCTGGATCAACGCGAGGCTTTCCGTACTCGGGTCGATGAATATCCAGACGAGATGCTCTGCCTGCATTACCTGCTGGCCCCGGAAGATGGTAAGGGAGTGGCCAACCTGTTCGCGACGCTGCGGCGTGGCCTTAGGCCGTCCCTCCAGGAAGTACGGGCCGCCTGGCAACGGGCGACGGCGGGAAAGGTGTGCAGTACAGCCCAGAAACACGTTGTCGAAAGGCTTCTGCCGGATTCCGGATGGCGTAAGCCGCTGGCCTATGCGTTGGCGTGGCTCAGAGTCTCCGGCGGTAACTCGGTGCTGCCTCCCTGGGTGGGATTGAGCTACCCAGGCAGCCGGAAGGTGATCCAAGCGCTGCGCGACGTACCCTGTGGGGACCCGGATTGTGCCTGGTGCCGAGAAGAACACGATCTGCTGACGCTGTTGCCGCGTTACTTTCCGGGGATCGAGCGGTTTCGGTCGAGCCCTGCGACCGAAGATGGGCGATCCTTGCAGCAGGTCATCGTGGAGAACGGTTTCACGGGTCGTCCGACCCTTGCGATCCTTCCGACCGGTGGTGGGAAGTCTCTGTGCTTTCAGCTGCCTGCACTGGCCCGCTATTACCGCAACGGCAGCCTCACGGTTGTGATCTCCCCGCTTCAATCCCTGATGAAGGATCAGGTCGACAATCTCGAGGCAAGAGGGGTTTCCTGCGCAGGGTATCTCAACAGTTTATTGAACCCATTGGAGCGCCGGGTCATGCTGGACAAACTCAGGTTGGGCGACCTGGGCCTGATCTTTGTTGCGCCGGAGCAGTTTCGCAGTACTGCCTTCGCCAATGCGCTGATGCACCGCGAGGTGGGCACGTGGGTTTTCGATGAGGCGCATTGCCTGTCGAAATGGGGGCATGACTTCCGGCCCGACTATCTCCATGTCTCGCGTTTTATCAAAGCGAAACAGAAAGATAAGCCGTCGCCCGTGTTCGGCTTCACCGCTACGGCAAAACCCGATGTCGTCGCGGATATTCGGAATCACTTCGAAAAGGTGCTCGGTGTCACGCTCGAGGTGGCGGCTGGCGGGGTGAGCCGCGAAAACCTGGAATATGAAGTCAGAAAGGTACCGGCACAGGCGAAGTACCCAGAAGTGCTGCGGCTGTTGCAGGATGCGCTTCAGGAGGAAGGGGGTGCCATCGTCTTTTGCGCGCGTCAGAAAACCGTGGAGGAGGTCGCCGCATTCCTGCAGGAAGCGGGGCTCGACTGCGGTTATTTTCACGGCGGCATGTTGCCGACCGAAAAGCGCGTGGTTCAGGAGTCGTTCCTTTCCGGCACCCTGAGGGTGATCGCCGCAACCAATGCATTTGGCATGGGAGTCGACAAGCCGGACGTGCGCTTGGTGATCCATCTGGATACGCCGGGTTCACTCGAGAACTACCTGCAGGAAGCCGGACGCGCGGGCAGGGATCAGGACCCGGCCCGGTGCATCCTTCTCTATGACGATGTTGATCTCGACGTGCAGTTTCGTTTGCTGCGCAACTCGCGGCTGAGTCAGCACGACATCCACGCCATCCTAAAGGCGTTGCGAGCAATTGAGCGCAAAGATCGGAGCGAAGGTTCCGTCGTAGTGACGAGTGGCGAGATCCTGCTGGAAGTCCCGGAGAAGCATCGGATGGATCCGGATGCGTCGGATGCGGACACCAAGGTTCGGATTGCGGTGGCATGGCTGGAGGAAGCCAGACTCCTGGAACGCCAAGAGAATCATACCCGGGTGTTCCCGGGCAGCCTGCTGGTCGCAAATCTCAATGAAGCGGAGACCCTGCTGCGCAAGAAGCTCGGGCCAGCAACCGATATCGAACCGTATTTACGCATTTTGTCCCTGCTGATCCAGGCGCGGGATGATGAAGCGATCTCCACTGACGAGTTGATGCTGGCCTCCGGGCAAGACCCTCGGCGGCTGCGTGCAATGCTGCGCGAACTCGACAAGTTCAAGCTGCTTTCGAACGACACCGAGATTGGTGTGACGCTTTACCGTGACCCGGATACCCGTGAGCGGCTGGAGGATCTTCGGCGACTGGAAGATCTTCTGATTCGGAACCTGCGCGAGGAAGCCCCGGATGCCGATCAAGAGGGTTGGCAGATTCTCAATGTACGGCGCCTGTGCGACATCGTGCGCCGGGACAGCGGTGTGGACTTTCCGCCCGAGAAACTGACACGCCTCCTGAAGTCTTTTGCCGAGCCATTCGGTGAAGGGGCCGGGCAGCGAGGACTGTTCGCGTTGCGTCCTCGCGGGCAGGATCACCGCTCTATCAAGCTGTTGCGCAGTTGGCAGGAGATCGAAACGATTCGTGGGCGACGCATGCGGTTGTGCGAGGCATTGGTCGGGTTTTTTCTTGAGCAGAAACAGGGCAACAACCTGCTGGTGACGTGTAAGCAAGGTGATCTGGAAGCGGCTTTGAGTACGGACACCACCCTGCAGGACTTGGCTATCCAGAACTGGGATGTCGCGCTTCCGGCCAGCCTGATCTATCTCGACACGAACGAGGTTCTGCATCTGGCGCGGGGCAAGGCCGTTTTCCGTGCGGCGATGAGCATCGAACTGAATCCCGAAGCGCGGCGCCGAAAGTTCAGCAAGTCCGATTACACCGAGCTCGCGTTGCATTACAAGGACAAGATCGTCCAGGTCCACGTGATGGCCGAGTACGCACGGCTGGGGCTGGCCAAGATCCAGGCGGCGATGGGCTTCATCCTCGACTATTTCGCGCTGGACCGCGGTGAGTTCATAAGGCGTTATTTCGCGGGGCGCAAGGAAGTCCTGGAGATGGCGACCACCGAGGCGGCGCATCGCCGCATCCTGACTGAGCTTCGCAACCCGGAGCAGCAGGCCGTGGTTGCGGCACCCCTCGAGGGCAGTCATCTGGTGCTGGCTGGGCCGGGATCGGGAAAGACCCGAGTCATCGTGCACCGGGTCGCGTGGCTGCTGCGCGAAAGCATGGTGCTTCCGGAAGAGATCATGGTGCTTGCCTACAACCGCTCGGCCGCGGTGGAGGTTAGGCGGCGCCTGTGGGCGTTAGTGGGTGCAGATGCTGGGGGTGTTACGGTCCAGACCCTGCACGGGTTGGCGATGCGGCTGACCGGGACGAGTTATGCCGTGGCGGTAGAACGTGGAGAGACGATCCACTTCGACGCGGTGATCCGGGAGGCCACCCGGCGCCTGAAAGAGTCGGAGCAGGGCGATGATCTGGGCCCGTCGGTGGAGCGTGATCGTATCCTGGCGGGGCTGCGTTTTCTTCTCGTGGACGAGTACCAGGATATCAACGGCGATCACTACGATTTGATCAGTGCAGTGGCCGGGCGCACTCTGAAGAGCGAGGAGGATCAGCTTTCCCTGCTGGTGGTCGGTGACGACGATCAAAACATCTATGCCTTCAGCGGGGCCAGCGTACGCTTCATTCGCCAGTTCGAGACCGACTACCGGGCGCACCGTTTCCATCTGGTAGAGAACTACCGGTCAACGGGTCACATCATCGACTGCTCCAACCGAGTGATCGCACGCGCTCGTGAGCGCATGAAGCGCGATCAGGAGATCCGCATCGACCATGCGCGAAGGGACCTGGCACCCGGCGGCGAGTTCGCGGAGCTTGACCCTGTAGCAAGAGGGCGGGTCCACGTGCTTGAGGTGCCGCGTGATCTAGGTTTGGAGGTGCAGATGGCGTTGGCGGAGCTCACTCGCCTGAATGGGCTGCGCGCCGGTGGTCAGCTCGGTCAGTGGGGCCGGTTCGCGGTCATCGCCCGTCGTTGGGACGATCTGGAACCGATGGCGGCCCTTTGTCGGCTTCAAAATACACCCGTCCGGCTGTTGCGCGATGAGCACTTGCCTGATTTGCACGCCACCCGAGAAGGGGCGTGGTTGTTGTCGCTCCTCCGGGGGGAATGCAGACGCCTGGGGAACAGCCGAGTCTTACTCAAAGCGAAAACGTTGTCGCGCTGGTTCCAGATGCGATTTGGGCTTCCGATCGATGGTCTGGTTGCACACCCTTCTCGGGCCTCATTGGCGCGGTTCATTTTGGAAACCGAATCCGTGGCGCCAGACACTGAGCGGGTGGTCTCGGATTTGATCGAGTCCCTCTACGAGTACGGGTCCGGCGACGCAGCCACAGGCAACGACCTACCCAATGGCCCGATGGTGTTGATGACCGCTCACCGTGCCAAGGGGTTGGAATTCGATCACGTGCTGATCCTCGACGGCGGTGGCTGGTCGCAGGCCGGTGATGAGGAGCGGCGACTTTTCTACGTCGCAATGACGCGTGCCCGAAAGGCGCT
This sequence comes from Thioalkalivibrio sp., assembly GCF_007692535.1. Taxonomy (GTDB): domain Bacteria; phylum Pseudomonadota; class Gammaproteobacteria; order Ectothiorhodospirales; family Ectothiorhodospiraceae; genus Thioalkalivibrio. The sequence goes on from NZ_REBW01000272.1 coordinate 4,364, forward strand.
CACGATCTGCGAACGCTCAGGTGGCGCGCACCCGTTTATGCACGACATGGAGGCCCTTGTTTTGCGCTCGAAGCCATCCGGATTTACCGCGGAACCCCGGTTGAGCCATCGAACCTGGGTCGCGAACCCCAGCCATATCGTGCTGTCATGGCCGGGTTATTTTGCTCCGAGCGCACCGATTCACCATGCGCTGGCGCGGCTGGATGTCGGAAGCCCCCTCCTGTTGCGCGCCCGATCCGATGGCAAGGTCGGATGGGAGATCGCGGACCCCCAGGGCGCCGCCGTGACTCGGCTTGCCCAGAAGTTCGCGCCACCTGAGGGTCGAATCATCGGTGTCCGAGTATCAGCCGTACTCGTGCGGGAGGCTCGGCAGGCCGATGGCGAGGGGCTACGTAGTCAACGCTGGGAACTGGTTTTGCCGGAGATCGAGTACTTGCCCTGAGAGTGCCCCGGGCCGCCGCGATTTGGAGGAAGGTCGGCCAAGCGGGTAGGATTTGGTAATCCCGCCACGGAAGGAGGGCCCCGGTGCATGACGCACGACCAGAACTTCAAGAA
>NZ_REBW01000273.1 GCF_007692535.1 Thioalkalivibrio sp.
CGGCTCGGTCCCGTAGACGTAGTCCTCGGTCGCATAGCGCTGGTCCCAGATCATGCACCCTTCCTCCGGCCGCCGCATTCCCCGCTGGCCCGGTATCGTATCAACCCCGCTACGCGCGCGGGGATGCCGTCCCGACGACTGGATGGCACGAAAAGGGGACTGATTTATTTCCGCACTGCAAAAATAAATCTGCCCCTTTTCTAGATCATCGAGTACTGCGGGGCGCGCACCGCCTCAAGGCTCCGCCGCGGCGCTACGAGAGATTGGACCGTACCGGATACGCCTTCGGCAATCTGCGCCGGGCACTCGCCCACGAGACTCCCGGGTCGGTTTCCCATCCGAGATGACGCAGGTGGATACCTTTCGGGGCGATCGACTCGCCCGGCATTACCGCAACCAGAGCCCGAGCGGCAGCACTGGCGTCGACAGGATCGACGAACAAATGCACCCGGCCTTCCGGGTGGTCAGACTTTGCGTTTGCACCCTATACGTTGAACACAAGGCAAAGGCCTGTCCCCGTCCACGCTACGTTATCAATTGCGTTGCGCTGCCGCGCATCAAGACGTATCAAAGCATCTCAAGGTCCATCAGCACCGCGTCAAGGCCGGCCTGGGCACATTCCTCGTCGACCATGCCATCGGGAGCGCCGCTGACCCCAATCGCACCGTAGATCTTGCCGCCGGCTTCGATCGTCACCGAACCGGGCATGAAGGCCAGCCCCTCACCCAGGGTCGCCAGAGGGCTGCTGGCCCGCTCCGCGAGCTCCGAGCCCTTGGCATTGAACATGATGGCGGTGAAGGCCTTTTTCTGACTGATGTTCAAGGTGATCGGCGGCGCAGTGGTGTCGCGCATCTGGACCTGGGTGATTCCGCTACGGTCGACCACCGTCACACCGATGGGTATACCCCTTTCGCGACAGTCGGCGACCGTCGCGGTGGCGATCGTGGCAGCCACGTCCATGCTCAGGCGATTGATCTGGACAACCATGGAATCCGAGGTCAAGGCCGTGGTTGAGGCCAACATCATCAACGCGGAAAGAACGGCCATGCTGACATATTTCATTTTGCAGTGTCCTTGGGGTTTTGTGGAAGACGCTTCAGGATTAGACCGTACAGCCTCCTCGATATGCAACGCTGGACACAAACCGCTTGTTTCCGGCAGCCAGGTACGCTTTAGGCCGAGAAGGTTTCGGTCCAGGCACCGATGGCCCGTTTCGCGTGTCAGTTCCACGCCCCACTGCTGTGCCCTTTGCGTTCCCGTCGACCGTCAGCCCAGGGTCGGCTTCAGTCAGTCCGGCAGCGGGATGAATTCCTCCTCGTCGCCCGGCACCAGGGGAAAGCGTCCCGTGCACCAATCGGCTTTCGCCTGCTCGATGCGTTCCTTCCGACTCGAGACGAAGTTCCAGTCGATGAAGCGTTCACCCAGGGCTTCGCCGCCGATCAGGGCAATCCGCGAGTCGGTAGCGGCTTCCACCGCAACGCCCAAGGCCGGGGACAGGATCGCCATCGAGTGCTCGGGCAGGGTCATCCGGCCCAGTCTAAGCCCACCGCTGGCGACATATAGCGCACGTTCTGGTGCCTCGGGCAGAGCCAGCCGCTGGCCCGTTTTCAGGTGAGCTTCCACGTAGAGGGTTTCGGCGAACGTCTTCACCGGCGAAGTTGCCCCATAGGCGGCGCCCATCAGCACCCGGACGGGAACGCCATCGATCGTGCGCGCAGGGATGTCGGCGCCGGGGTAGTGATGGAAGGCCGGTTCGATCTCCTCATCCGCCTCGGGCAGCGCCAGCCAAAGCTGCAGACCCTGCAGTCGGTGTGCTGTGGCGGTGATCTCCGGTCGTTCGCGCTCGGAATGCACGATGCCGCGCCCGGCCACCATAAGGTTGATGTCGCCGGGTACAATCGGCTGCAGACTACCCAGCGAATCGCGATGCAGAATCTCGCCCTCAAACAGGTAGGTCACGGTGGCTAGGTTGATGTGCGGGTGCGGACGTACCTTGACGCCCTTTCCTGGTGGAAAATCCGCGGGCCCCATGTGATCGAAGAAGATCCAGGGGCCAACCATCGTGCGTTTCGCGCTGGGCAGCAGCCTGCGCACCGAGAACTCGCCGAGATCCTTTTCGTGCGGTTGCAGCAGCATCTCCACGACCTCCTCGCCATGAGTCGGTCCGCGCTCGTGCTCGCCCTGGGGATCGGTCTTGTGCATCTTCATATCCGCCTCCATGGTGGGTCGAGGGGCCTGCCGCCCCATTCGCGTGGGCGCTCCTGGCTGCGCTTTGATCATGGCCCAGCCGCCCGCGGTGTTGGTTAACAGACCGCGGTGCTACCCATGACCATGGCCGCGCCCGGGACGGAATGCTAGTCGGACCCCGAACCGCCGAAGCATCCCACCCGCACGAACAGCGGCCATCGCACGGGCCGCCGCGGTTCCGCCTCGCCCAACGCCGCCGCCAATTCATCGGCGATCAACGCCAACGGATCCGCGCCACACTCCTTGCGATACCGCTGTACTGCCGACCAGCTGCCGAGATAGCCCGGGTGTAATCGCCGGCGTGGCCGGGGAAGTGGTCCTTGGAGCCCATGCTCAGAAGCGGATCCCTCGATACCACTCAGTAAGTGACACAAATCATAGGGAGGATGTCCCCCCTTTTTTGGTCGGGTCAACGAATCCCGACCGATCTCGAGGCGCCAAGAGCAACCAATATCGTTGGCCACCACCCCGAAATCATGGCCCCTTTGAACCCGAAGCGCCCGAGGCACCCTTTTCTGCGAGCCATTCCCTGGGGAGTTCTGCCACTCTTCCGTGCACCAAGCCCCAGCGAGAGCCGTGAAGGCTGCCCGTATCAGACCACCAGGGGTGCGGAAGCCCTGTCTGCTGTTGGTCCGGCGGCGACCGCTCACCCATCCAGACCGGGTGCCTGCTTCGGGTCGTTATGCCTTCGAAGCCTCCCGCTTCTGCCCTGTGCTCCCTTCATGGTCGGGATGGTTGCGGTAACCCGTGACAGTCAGCGTCACCGGCATCGAGAGCCAGGGCGTTGCGCAGATGTGCCACCAAGGCGGCCTGCTCCCCGGGATCGTAGGGCTCTGGATCGCCGCAGCCCCAGACCGGACCCGGCCAGGCGGGATCACCCGGATAGCGCCCCACCACGTGCCAGTGCAACTGCGGCACCAGGTTGCCCAGTGTCGCCAGGTTGGTCTTTTCAACGCCAGGCAGGCCCGCCAGCACCCGGGCGCACTCGGCGAGCACCCCATCCACCGCCATGCGCTGCCCGGGTGCGAGCTCCCACCATTCGCGGAAACGGCCCGTCGCCGGGATCACCAGCAGCCAGGGATAGCGCGCGTCCCGAAACAATCGCACCAGGCAGCCGTCCCGCGTTCCCAATGCAACGCTGTCCGCCTCAAGACGTTCATCCAACTCGAACACGGCAACTCCTCCTGGCCATCAACGCACACGCGGGACACGGCCGTTCTCTGGCCGCCACTGCCATCACAGCATTTCAATGGCCTAGACGACACCTTGGCCGCCGCCAATGCCGGTGGGCCGCGCAAGCACCCGCCCGCACAGTGGATTCGCAGCATCACATGGCGGAACTCCAGCCCCTTGATCCGATGCATGGTTGCGAGCCGCACTCCCTCCTGGGAACGGTTGTCTGCCAGCTTACCGCTCAGGCGAACGCGGGCGAAGCCGCGGACCGGAACGTGTCAACGATTTTGCGGCACACCATGCACCAATGATCGGTAATCGCCAGTGGAATCCTCGCCCCCGTCGAGATCATCGATGGACTCCCCTTCCAGTACCGCGACCGCGAAACGCCGGGTCTCCTCGGTCGTGCGGTAATTGATCTTCAGCTTTCGACTTCGACCTCTAACCTCGATCCCGCAGGCACTGAGGGTGTAGCGGCGCCGGTAGATCCGCTGATGTCCGTCACCCACAAGGACGATATCGTTCGCCCCCGGCGCGACCAGCAGCCGGATCAGGCGCATCACCTGCGGGCCCATGTCCTGGGCCTCGTCGACGACCACCGCGTCATATGGCAGGTAGGCCTTGCCGCTCTCCAGCAGGTCTGCCGCATCCTGGGTGGCGTCCTCACTGCATTTCAGGCCACGCTGGTGCAGTTGAATCCGCAGTTCCTCGAACACGCCCCAGAGCGCCGCCCGTTGCGCACGGGTCAGCGGAACACCTCGTCCGACCCGTTTCGCCCGGAAATACTGGGCACGATCCGTGATCCGCTGAGGCAGAATCACGCGATCCCACTCCTCGCGGTAGAAGCTTTCGGGGAGCGGTGGATCAGCAGGGCGTGCATCCAGCGCGGCCCGCCAACAGGTTTCGTACTGCGGATTGCCGTCGTAGACAATCTGATGCGGGTAGTTCTGGCGCTTTAGAAAACGGCTTACCCACGCGTCGATGTGGACCACCTCGATCCGCTCCAGCTCTTCCAGCGAGCAGATCTTGCGCAGGTTCTCGGCAATGTCGGTGGCCAGGTTCGCGGTAAAGGTGGTGAACAGGATCTTCCGATCCGGGGCGCTCAGCGCGTGGCGCACAAGCCAGCGCGCGCGGTGCATCGCCACCACCGTCTTGCCCGTGCCGGCGCCGCCGAGTACCCGGATCGGGCCGTTGACACGCCAATGCACAAGCCGACGCTGGGACGGGTGCAGAAAGACCCGCCACTTCTCCAGCGGAGCCACGAGCATCGCTTCGAGTTCCTGGTCGTTCTCGACCACATGGAAGCTGCGCTGGCTCTGCTCGCGCGTGAGTGCGGTCGCGAAGTCTTCCGTATCCACCGCTTCCGCCTTTGCGGCGTATTCCTGGATGATCTCCTGCGGATCGCTGCCCGCCGCGATCAAATACAGCGCCTCGAAGGCTTCCTTCGGAAGCAGTGTCTCGAGACGCTCGAATTCCTCCTCGGTCCGC
>NZ_REBW01000094.1 GCF_007692535.1 Thioalkalivibrio sp.
GGAACCCGAGCCGGAACCCGAGCCGGAACCCGAGCCGGAACCCGAGCCGGAACCCCGTCCGGAACCGCCGGCCCAGGCCACGAGCCCGGCCGAGCCCGAGGAGACCGCGCTGGCCGGGCCGAGGGTGGCCGACGTGCCGGTGCCGGGACATCTGGAGGAGACCGAGGGTGAACCGTTCCAGGAGCCGGGTTTTGGCGCGGCCTACCTGAACAATCCGCCGCCCGAGTACCCGCGGATCTCGCAGCGGCGCAGGGAGCAGGGCACCGTGCTGCTCTGGGTGTCAGTGGCCGCCGACGGGCGCCCGGTGAACTGGCGGGTGGAACGCAGCAGCGGTCACGAGCGGCTGGACAGCGCAGCACTCGAAGCCGTCGAGGGATGGCGCTTCGAGCCGGCCCGACGGGGCAACCGGCCGGTTGCGGCCTCGGTGCTGGTGCCGATGGAGTTCCGGCTGCATTGATGATGCGAAACGAGCAATCGCCCGAGGGGGCATGACATGAACGACCTGAACATCCTGTACGTCTTCTACCACGGCGATCCGGTGCTGATCGGGGTCTTCCTCACCCTGCTGGTGCTGTCGATTGCGACCTGGGCGATCGCCGCGACCAAGGGTATCAGTCTGGTCGAGACCCGGCGGGCGAACCGGCGGTTTCTGCAGGGCTTCTGGAACGCCGGCAGCCCACGGGCGCTGAGGGAGGTCGTCTCCAGCGGACGCGGTCCGGTCGCTGAAATGGCCCGGGATGGCTGGCACGCGGCCGAGACCTACCCCGGTCGGCACGACCTGAGCCCCAAGGGCGAACAGCGCCTGGACGACCACATGATCCGGATGATCCGCCAGTCAATGGACCGCCAGCAGCTGCGCATGCAGGCGGGCCAGACGCTGCTCGCGTCGGTGGGCAGCCTCGCTCCATTCATCGGCCTGTTCGGCACCGTCTGGGGGATCCACAACGCACTGATCGAGCTGTCGATTCTGGAGAGCGTTTCGATGGATCTGGTGGCCGGTCCGTTGGGCGAAGCGCTCGTCGCCACCGCCGCGGGTCTCGCCGCAGCGATTCCCGCGGTCGCTTTCTACAACGTTTTCAACCGCTTCAACCGGCTGATGCAGCAGGATTTCGAGGCCTTCGCGCACGACCTGCACGCCTTCCTGATGCATTCCGACCACGCACCGGGTGCGGCGGGCCGACAGACCGATGCGAACCCGTTGCCGGCAAGCGATACCCGGCCCGCTGCGGAGGGGGCCTGACCATGTCGTTCGGGCGCCTGGGCGACAGCAATGAGCCGATGTCGGAAATGAACGTGATTCCGCTGGTCGACGTGATGCTGGTGCTGCTGGTGATCTTCATCGTCACCGCGCCGGTGATCACGCATTCGGTGCAACTCGAACTGCCGCGCGCCAGCAGCGCGCCCAGTGAGCAGACGGTCGACAGCGTCACGCTCGCGCTGGACGCCGCCGGGCAGCTGTACTGGGACAACGCCCCGATCGACGAGGCGGCTTTGTTCGCACGCCTGCGCGATGCGGTGGCGGCCAACCCGGAACTGGCGGTCTACCTGCGCGCCGACCGCGACACCCGCTACGAGGTCCTGGCGCGGGTGATGGCCGATTCCCGCCGGGCCGGCGTTGCACGGCTCGGCTTCGTTTCGCAACCGGAGACGAACTGATGGCAACCGACTCTGAGGACACTGGCCGGATACCCCGAGCCGGCAACGACGACCCACTGCAGGTCAGAAGCTCGGGCCGGCCGGTCCCGACCACGCGCAGCGACGTGCTGCTCGGTCCGGCCCGGCAGCTGCGTATCGAGCACGAGGGAGAGTGGTACGTGCTGCGCCAGACCAACCGGAACAAATTGATCCTGACCAAGTAGCCGGTCATGCCCGCGGGCAAGCGACCCAGAAGGAGGAAAGCGAGCCACGGAAGTACACGGAAACCCACGGAATGAACCGGAATAGGGTGATTCATGGGTCGCTTGACCCTTTTCCGTGGTTGTCCGTGTCCATCCGTGGCTAATCTTTCGCGTTAACCCATTCAGCCAGCCAGCAAGCCCCTTCAGGGGTCTTCAGCCAGCCAAACCGTTGAAGAAACCCGATGAATGAAGGAGGCATTTCGTGCAACAAACGAGCGATCGCTGTACCCGGCCGGTATCCGGCCGGTCTCTCTCCCTGCGGGTTCTGCCCCGGGCTGTCGCCGCCGTGCTGGGGGCCGCCGGCTTCGTCCCCGTTGCATCCGTAGCCGATGAGGTTCAACGCCTGGGCACGGTCGTGGTTACCGCTGCCGGCTTCGAGCAGGATATCGAACTGGCGCCGGCAAGCATCACGGTCATTACCCGCGAGGAACTTGAACGCAGGGAGGTCACCAGCCTTGCCGACGCCGTGCGCGGTATCGAAGGCGTCAACGTGCGTTCGCTGGACGCACGCAGCGGAAAGACCGGCAACCAGACCATCAGTCTGCGCGGCCTGCCGGAGGAGTACACGCTGGTGCTGATCGACGGAGTACGGCAGAACGTGCTCGCGACCGTGGCGCCAAACGCGTTCACCGACGCGTCGTCGGTGTTCTTCCCTCCTGTCGCCGCGATCGAGCGGATCGAGATCATCCGCGGGCCGATGTCGACGCTTTACGGATCGGACGCGATCGGCGGCGTGGTCAACGTGATCACGCGGCGCCCGGGTGAGACCTGGGCGGGGTCGGCGTCGGTGAACTCGACTTTCCAGACGGACTCGGATTTCGGAGGCCACACGACGGCTGAAGGGTATGTCGGCGGGCCACTCCGCGATGATCGATTTTCGGTGCAGGCCTATGGACGACTGTTCCAGCGTCAGGCCTCGAACATCGACATCCCCGGCACCGATCCGAGTCTCACCGACAACCGCACCATGGGCCAGAACCCGGTGAAGGCCGACCACTGGACGGCGGGTGGCCGCCTGCTGTTCGCGGCCGACGCGCGCAACGACTTCGAACTGCGTTTCGACAGTACCCGGCAATCGTATGACAACTCGATGGGGCAGCTCGGGCGCCTGTCTGGCACCGGCAATCAGCCGAACGATTTCTTGCGAGGGTATGCCAGGGAACTCGAGTTCGAGCGCGATCAGCTCCGGGTTGGCCACGTTGGCCGTTACGATTTCGGCACCTGGGAGACCACGCTGACGCAGGACCGGGTGGAGACCAAGGGCAGGACGGTGAACGCCGGGGCTGTTCCTGATGCCGATCGCTTTGGTACGCCCCGTCGCCTGGAGCTGGACACCACCATCCTCGACACCCGCGTGATCACGGGGATCGGTGATCACTTGATTACGGTCGGTGCCCAGATGCTCCGGCCCGAGCTGACCGACGGTATCCTGCCGGAGACACTGAAAGGCCGCCAGTACAGCGTCTTTGTGGAAGACGAATGGTTCATTACGGACGATTTTGCGCTCACTGGCGGCCTGCGCTATGACGACAGCAAGGACTTTTCCGGCCAAGTCACACCTCGCCTCTACGGGGTGTGGAGCGCCACCGACACCGTCACGCTGAAGGGTGGTGTCGGCACCGGGTTCCGGGTTCCGTTCCTCCAGCAGATCACCGATGGCGTGATCGGCTTCGGGGACGGCGGGTCGACGCCGCTGTTCGGAAACCCCGACCTGGAGCCGGAAGAGAGCACCAACGTGGAGTTTACGGTGGTCTACGACAACCGGAGCAATCTCGCGGCACAGGCGACGGTGTTCCGCAGTGAGCTCAAGGACAAGATCGAGCGCGGAACGGGCGCGAACCAGGGAATCGATCTGAACATCGGCCGTTCGGTGATTCAGGGGCTGGAACTGGCTACCCGCTACCGATTCGCTCCCGACTGGACCATGTCCGCCAATTACACCTACACGGACAGTGAGGTCACCCGGACCCAACTCGACACCGGGGACCCAGCCCAGAGCATCGCGAGCCGCAAGGGCGATCCCCTGGTCAGCGTTCCAGATCACATGTTGAACGCCCGCCTGGATTGGGAGGCGACTCCGAGAACCACAGCCTTTGTCGCTGCCGAGTACCGCAGCAGCGCCTTCCGGCCGAGGAACTTTCATGAGCCGCAAAACGGTGGGAATGCTCAGGCCCTGGCCGGACCGGGGGTCCGGGACAGCAACGCCGTACTCGGCGACTTCAGGGGTTACACCGTGTTCGATCTCGGCGCGACCTACCGGTTCAGTCCCAACGTGCGTGTGACGGGCGTGATCCAGAATCTGCTCGACAAGGATTTCAAGGATTACCGCTCGTATACCCGTTTCGACAATGAAGAGGAGGCGCTCAGCAACGTCTACAACAACATCATGGAACCGCGACGGCTGTTTGTGTCGCTGAACGTCGACTTCTGAGCGGGATTGGGGGCGAAGGACCGCCCTCTCTGGACGTCGCGCGTTCCTGCTGAGATCACCCGCCGAGGCGGTCCATTTCGAGTCTCAGAACCCTGGCCCGCCATCGTGCGGTTCACCCTCTTGACTCCATAAAAAGAAACAGTAATCATTCTCATTACTGTTTAGTAGCGTTACCGGCCCGAAGCAATGCGCCGTCGGGATCAAGAGTTCTGCGAGATCGCCCCGGGTTTTCGTTTCGACCGGTCATTCCGTCCGCCAGCCAGGCGAACCGATGGTTCGTGGTGTCCCAGCCAGCAGGAACGGTTTTCAGTTCAGCCATCAAGGGAGAGCGAGATGCCCTGCCATCAACACGCCATTGTCCACCGCAGTCCGTCGGCTCCACGGGCCGACACCACGAACCGGGAATCCCCGGCGCCCACGGCACCGGAGTCCCCATGCACGAGAGGGTGTCCGGGCTGCCGCCACCGATTGAACGTGCGAGGGGAGGGAACACGGTGATGGATATTCAACGCATGATTACCCAAGGTGCGAGTTGGCCCGTCGCGCTGGACCATCTGCCGGC
>NZ_REBW01000183.1 GCF_007692535.1 Thioalkalivibrio sp.
GCTTATGGAGTGCGGGAGCTTGCTCCCGCTATTCGGTGCCGGGGATGACCCAGCTCCCCAAAGCGGCGGCAAGCCGCCGCACTCCATAGGCGCTCCGCTTTCATCTTTCGGGGTGGCGGGCTCCGGGACCATGACAGTTAGTCGAATGTCCCCGAGCCTGGCGGGGTTTCGGGCTTTACGCGGCCCGGCTACCATCCGTGCCACTCTTTCTGGAGATCAAGCCATGGGTTCAGCAGCCTCCGGCCACAGCCTGCGCGTGGGCGCGGTGCACGATGATGCCGATCCGGCCTGGAAGGCCTTCTACCCGGAGGACCTGCCCGAGGATTGGCGCCTCGCGTATTACGGGAATTACTGGAAGGATCTGCTGATTCCCGCGGGCGAGTGGGAGCAGTTCACCCTGGATTCCAACTGGATCAGGGACCTGCCCGACGCGCTGCGCCTTTACTTCGAGGTCCCCGATGATCTGGCCGAGCCGGGCGATCCCTGTGCCCGCCTGGCGGCGGCTCTGGGCCCACGGCTCGGTGGGCTCCTGATGGTGGACCCGTCGGTGCTGCCCGCTGGCGTCCTGCCCCCGGGGCAGTTCCTGGGACGGGCACCGGGGCTGCCGGCCAGCGACGGAATCGCGGCCTCCGCGGCCTTTGTGAACGAGACGTCGGTCGTTCTGGTGCTTACGCCGGAACCCGGCCTCGGGCCGCCCGGGTGGCGTTCCCTGCTGGAGGCGGCGCATGCCTGCCTGCCCGCTGCGCGCGAGGCGATCGCCTTCCTCCGCGCCGGTCCGCGGGAGCTGGAGCTGGCGGAGACGATCCTGCGCCTGAGTGGTCTGGCGTGGCGAGGGCGTTGAACGACCAGGTGCTCTGCCGCTGCTGAGGCGGCGGCAAGTTGACTGCGGCCTGGGCTGCTTTCAGACTGCTCCATCCGGTCGAGCAGGAGTGGATGGAACGTGAGTAAGGACCCGGTGTCAGAGACACCGCATGTGGTGGTCGAGGATCTCGTCTTCCGGCGCGGCCGCAAGCTGATCTTCGACGGCCTGTCGCTGACCGTGCCGCGCGGACGGGTCACCACGGTGATGGGTCCGAGCGGTACCGGCAAAACAACGCTGCTGCGGTTGATCGGGGGGCAGCTGCGTCCCGACAGTGGTCGGATCTGGGTCGATGGCGAGGAGGTCGCACGTCTCTCCAACCGGCGGCTGTATGCCCTGCGCAAGCGCATGGGCATGCTGTTCCAGACGGGCGCGCTGCTGACCGATATGAACGTGTTCGAGAACGTCGCCTTTCCCCTGCGCGAGCACACCAGGCTGCCCGAGGAACTGATCCGTAACCTGGTGTTGATGAAGCTCGAGGCGGTCGGTCTGCGTGGCGCCTCTGACCTCAGCCCGGCACAGTTGTCGGGGGGCATGGCCCGGCGCGTGGCCCTTGCCCGCGCCATCGCCCTGGACCCGGACATGATCCTGTACGACGAGCCGTTCGCCGGACTCGACCCGATCACGATGGGCCAGATCGTGACCTTGATCCAGCGCACCAACAAGACCCTCGGTCTGACCAGTGTGCTGGTGACCCATGACGTGGTCGAGGCGATGGCGATATCGGATCAGGTCGTGCTGATCGCCGAGGGACGGGTGATGGATTCAGGAACCGCGGAGGAGGTGCGCGCCGGGGCCTCGGAGTGGAGCAAGCAGTTTCTTGGCGGGTACCCGGACGGGCCGGTGCCCTTTCACTATCCCGGGTCGAGCTATCGCGATGACCTGCTGAACGGCGCGGGGCGCGACCGTGATTGAGTTCCTCTCCGGTTTGGGGCGGTCCGGTCTCCATTGGCTCGCCGTGCTGGGTCGGGCCTCGGCATTCCTGTTCCGGGTGCTGCTGGCCCAGGATGCGGTGGTCCGGCGTTTCCGGTTGACGCTGGCCGAAATCTACTCGGTCGGCGTGCGCTCGATGCTGATCATCATGGTGTCGGGCCTGTTCGTCGGCATGGTGCTGGGCTACCAGGGTTACATCACCCTGGTGAATTTCGGTGCGGCCGAGGCCCTGGGCGGGGTTGTGGCGCTGTCGCTGGTGCGCGAGCTGGGTCCGGTGGTGACAGCCCTGCTGTTCGCGGGCCGTGCGGGATCGGCGCTGACTGCCGAGATCGGTCTGATGAAGACCACCGAACAACTGTCGGCGATGGAGATGATGGCAGTGGACCCGTATCGTCGGGTGTTCGCGCCGCGCTTCTTCGCCGGCTTCCTGTCCATGCCGCTGCTGGCTGCGCTGTTCAGTGCCGTTGGCGTGATGGGCGGGTATATCGTCGGCGTCGGGCTGCTGGGCGTGGACAGCGGATCCTACTTCTCGCAGATGCAGGCGGTCACGGACTGGCACGAAGACGTGATGTCGGGCGTGATCAAGAGCATCGTGTTTGGTTTCGTGGTCACCTGGATCGCGGTCTTCCAGGGGTTCGACGCGGAGCCGACCTCCGAGGGGATCTCGCGGGCAACGACCCAGACGGTCGTGGTGTCCGCGCTGGCCGTGCTGGGTCTGGATTTCATCCTGACCGGGCTGATGTTCGGCGACATGTGAGGCAAGAGGGCTGGTGATGAAGCTGCGTTTTCTGGAAGTATCCGTGGGTGTCTTCGTGTTGCTGGGGATCGCGGCGCTGTTCTACCTGGCCATCCAGGTCAGCAATATCGCCGAGTACCGGGACCGCGACACGTACCATGTGGTCGCGTACTTCGATCACATCGGCGGCCTGAAGGTGCGGGCTCCGGTGACGGTCTCCGGGGTACGCATCGGCCGGGTGGCGCATATCGTCTATGACCCTGAACGCTTCCAGGCCCGGGTGACGCTGGCGATCCAGGCCGGCCAGGACTATCTGCCCGCGGATACCCAGGCCAGCATCTTCACCGCCGGTCTGCTGGGCGAGCAGTACATTGCACTGGAGCCGGGCGGCGACTACGAGATGCTGGCGGATGGCGACGAGGTGCTGTTCACACAGTCGGCCCTGGTGCTCGAGAACATGATCGGCCGTGTGCTGACGAACCTCCCCGGGGATTGAACCTTTGCCCGCCCGCGGTTTCTTCAGAACAAGACTTCGAGGTCATGCCGTTATGAGAAAATATCGCCCTCTCGCCCTTCCGGGCGTCGCACTGGCGTTCCTGCTTCTGTTTACCGCCGCGCCACTGCAGGCTGCGGAGCCGGTGGAACTCGTCGAGGGGGCCATCAACCGCGTGATGGAGACCCTGCGGGCCGAGGAGGCGCGGGCGGAGGCAGAGCCCGAGTTCGTGCTCGAGGTGATCGAGAGCGAAATCATGCCGCTGGTCGATTTCGACGGCATGGCGCGCCTGATTCTCGCCCGCCACTGGCGTGACGCCACCCCGGAGCAGCGCGAGCGGTTCACGGAGGCCTTCCGCGACACGCTCCTGCAGTCCTACGGGGTGCGCCTAGCAGACTACCTGGACCGCCGTGTCGTCGTCGTTCCGCGCCGGTCCCGCCAGGACGACCGCATGGCGGTGGTCTCGACCGAGATCGAGGTGGGCCGCGGACAGCCCAACATCGTCGTCAACTATCGGCTGCGCCCGGTGGACGGGGAATGGCGGGTCTTCGACGTCGAGGCGGAGGGTCTCAGCTTCGTGGGCAACTTCCGCACGAGCTTCAACACCGAGATCGGTCGTCACGGACTCGATGCCCTGATCGCGCGTCTCGAGGCCGGCGACCGCTCACTGATCGAGGAGACCATCGACGATGCGGTCTCTGACGGGAACGCGGCGAGTGGCTGACGCCGCGCTGGTTCTGGACGGCTCGACGCTGAAGCTTTCCGGACCGATCACGCTGAATACCGCGGGTCCGCTCACGGTGCAGGGGCGCTCGCTACTGGCCGGTCTTCCCCTCGAGGCAACGCTGGACCTCTCGCAGGTCACGCGGGTGGACAGCGCCGGAGTCGCCATGCTGGTGGAATTCTGGCGGCTGCGCGAGGTCGCGGGTGCGCGTCTGGAATTCGTGTCGATCCCCGCGGAGTTGCAACCGCTGCTGCAGCTGTACGACCTCGAGGCTGTGTTCGGCACGGGCTCTTCGGGCTGAGCGTGTTCCCCGGTCAGGGGGTCAGACGGCGGCGCCTCCGCATTTTGGGTATCATTGCCGATTTTCGAGCGTGTTGCTTCGGCGGGACGCCTTTCCGAGTCATTCATGGATAAATTGATTGTTACCGGCGGCCGGCCGCTGGAAGGGCAGGTCTGGATCTCCGGGGCGAAAAACGCGGTATTGCCCATTCTCGCCGGTACCCTGCTCGCCGACAGCCCGATGGTGATCGGCAATGTGCCGCATCTCCAGGACGTGACCACGACCATGGAACTGCTCGGGCGCATGGGCGTGACGCTGACCGTGAACGAACGCATGCGGATCGAGGTCGACCCGACCACCCTCACGCAGTGTGTGGCCCCATATGAACTCGTGAAGACCATGCGTGCGTCGATCCTGGTGCTCGGTCCACTACTGGCGCGTTTCGGCGAGGCCGAGGTGTCCCTGCCCGGCGGCTGCGCCATCGGCAGCCGCCCGGTGAATCTGCATCTGCAGGGACTCGCGGCCATGGGCGCGCACATCGACGTCGAGGCCGGCTATATTCGGGCCCATGCCGGCCGTCTGAAGGGCGCCCGCATCGTCTTCGACCAGGTCACGGTCACGGGTACCGAGAACCTGCTGATGGCCGCGACCCTGGCCGACGGTGAAACCCTGATCGAGAACGCGGCGCGCGAACCCGAGGTGGTCGATCTCGCCCGCTTCCTGACGCGCATGGGGGCGAAGATTCACGGCGCCGGGACCGACACTATCCGGGTGACGGGCGTGGAGAGTCTGCACGGCTGCGAGTACGACGTGATGCCCGACCGGATCGAGACCGGGACGTTCCTGGTCGCCGGCGCGATCACCAGCGGCCGCGTGCGTACCAAGAACACCCGGCCGGAACTGCTGGATGCGGTGCTGCTGAAGCTGGTCGAGGCCGGCGCGCGGATCGAGACGGGCGAGGACTGGATCGAACTGGACATGCGCGGGCGCAGGCCGCAATGCGTGAACCTGCGCACCGCGCCGTTTCCGGCCTTCCCCACGGACATGCAGGCCCAGATGATGACCCTGAACACGGTAGGCAAGGGCACGGGCTCGGTGATCGAGACCGTATTCGAGAATCGTTTCATGCATGCCCAGGAACTCCAGCGCATGGGCGCGGACATCCGCATCGAGGGGAACACCGCGATCGTCACCGGAGTCCATGGTCTGCGCGGTGCACCGGTGATGGCCACCGACCTGCGCGCGTCGGCGAGCCTGATCCTGGCCGGGCTGGTGGCGGAGGGCGAGACCGCAGTCGACCGGATCTACCACATCGACCGGGGTTACGAGTGCATCGAGGAAAAGCTGAGCCAGCTCGGCGCAACCATCCGCAGGGAGGCCGCCTGACGTGAACGCGGTGCAAGCGATGACGATCGCCCTGTCGAAGGGCAGGATCCTGGACGAAACGCTGCCCCTGCTGGAGCGAGCGGGTATCGTGCCGGTGGAGGATCCGGCGAAGACGCGCAAGCTGATCATCGGGACCAGCCGTCCCGACGTGAACATTGTCGTCGTGCGCGCTACCGACGTACCCACCTACGTTCAGTACGGCGCCGCGGCGGTCGGCGTGGCCGGCAAGGACGTGCTGATGGAGCATGGCGGCACGGGTCTCTACGAGCCGCTGGACCTCGGCATCGCCCGCTGCCGGCTGATGCTTGCCGGCCGCCCGGAGCACGTGATCGGGGCCGAGCGGCTGCGCATCGCGACCAAGTTCGTGAACATCACCCAGCGCCATTTTGCGGCGCAGGGCCGTCAGGTCGAGATCATCAAGCTCTATGGATCCATGGAGCTGGCGCCGCTGGTGGGGCTGGCGGACTACATCGTCGACCTGGTGGACACCGGCAACACACTGAAGGCCAACGGCCTTGCGCCGCTGGAACTGATCGCGCACATCAGCTCGCGGCTGGTCGTGAACAAGGCGGCGATGAAGATGCAGCACGCGCGCATTCAACAATTGATCGAGGGGCTGCGACCGGCCCTCACGCCGGCGCCATAGCGCCACTGGAACCACGATGACCCATCAAACCGATGATCTGAGAATCAAGGGCATACAGGAGGTCTCCGCCCCCGAGGTCGTGCGCGACGAGATTCCGCTGACCGACACGGCCGCCGAGACGGTGTACAACGCGCGTCAGAACATCCACCGGATCCTGCACGGGGAGGATGACCGGCTGCTGGTGGTTGTCGGGCCCTGTTCCATCCACGACGTCGACGCGGCGCTGGAATACGCGAAGCGCCTGAGCGCGCTGCGTGGGGAACTCGGCGATGCGCTGGAAGTGGTGATGCGGGTCTACTTCGAGAAGCCGCGGACCACGGTTGGATGGAAGGGCCTGATCAACGACCCGGATCTGGATGGCAGCTTCCATATCAACAAGGGGTTGCGCGTGGCGCGCGGCCTTCTGCGCGACCTGGCCGTGCGGGGCATGCCCGCGGCCACCGAGTATCTCGACTTGATCAGCCCGCAATACATCGCGGACCTCGTGTCCTGGGGCGCCATCGGGGCGCGCACCACCGAGAGCCAGGTGCACCGGGAACTGGCATCCGGCCTCTCGTGTCCGGTGGGGTTCAAGAACTCCACCGACGGCAGCCTCCAGGTGGCGATCGACGCGATCCGTTCCGCCTCGCGCCCGCATCACTTCCTGTCGGTGACGAAGGCCGGGCGCTCCGCGATCTTCTCCACTGCCGGCAACGAGGACTGCCACATCATCCTGCGGGGAGGCCGCCAGCCCAACTATGATGTCGAGAGCATCGCGCAGGCCTGCAGCCAGTTGCGCGCAGCGGAGATCCCGGAGGTGGTGATGGTGGACTGCAGCCATGCGAACAGCCGCAAGGACCCGGCTCGGCAGGCCGACGTCGTGCAGTCGGTCGCGGGGCAGGTCGCGGGCGGGGACCGCCGTATCATCGGGCTGATGCTGGAGAGCCACCTGCATGCCGGCCGCCAGGATATCGTCGCGGGCCGGCCGCTGGTGTACGGTCAGAGCATCACCGATGCCTGCATGGGCTGGGACGATTCTGTGGCATCGTTGCGCGTGTTGGCCGAGGCGGCGCGGCAGCGGCGGCGGAGTTGACGTTGTCCGGGCGGTTCAGACCCGTCCGGAGGATTGCGATGGGAGTGTGCATAGATGCCTGAGATACAGCGGCTGGACAGCCGGCACGGGGATTTCTGGAAGGATCTGGACCAACTCCTGCGCTGGGAGTCGGTGGCCGACCACGGTGTGCGCGCCATCGTCGACGAGATCCTTGTCGCGGTGCGTGACGAGGGTGATGCGGCGGTATTGCGCTACACCGAGCGCTTCGACCGACTGCGGCCGGGCACTGCGGCAGAGCTCGAGGTCCCGGCCGACCGGCTTCGGGCAGCGCTCGAACGCATCCCGGCGGCGCAGCGCGAGGCACTCG
This sequence comes from Thioalkalivibrio sp., assembly GCF_007692535.1. Classification (GTDB taxonomy): domain Bacteria; phylum Pseudomonadota; class Gammaproteobacteria; order Ectothiorhodospirales; family Ectothiorhodospiraceae; genus Thioalkalivibrio. Next base: position 7,458 of record NZ_REBW01000183.1, read on the forward strand.
AGCTGGCGGCGGGGCGCATCCGGCGCTACGCGGAGCACCAGCGGATGGAGGACTGGCAGATCGAGGAGCCTGACGGCACCGTGCTGGGCCAGCGGGTCACGCCGCTGGACTCGGTCGGGCTGTACGTCCCCGGGGGCAAGGCGGCCTACCCGTCCTCGGTGCTGATGAACGCAATTCCTGCCAAGGTTGCCGGCGTGCCGCTGCTGGTCATGGTGGTGCCGGCGCCGGCGGGGGAACTGAACGACCTGGTGCTGGCCGCTGCGGCGATCGCCGGCGTCGACCGGGTCTTCACCATTGGTGGAGCACAGGCGGTTGCCGCGCTCGCCTACGGTACCGAGAGCATCCCTGCGGTGGACAAGATCGTGGGTCCGGGCAACATCTTCGTGGCCGCGGCCAAACGCGAGGTCTTTGGCACGGTTGGCATCGACATGATCGCCGGGCCTTCGGAGATTCTGGTGATCTGCGACGGGGAGACCGACCCCGACTGGATCGCCGCCGACCTGTTCTCGCAGGCCGAGCACGACGAACAGGCCCAGTCGATCCTGCTGTCGCCCGACGCCGGGTTCCTGGACCGCGTCGCGCAGTCGATGCATCAGCTGCTCGAGGAGATGCCCCGTGCGGAGATCATCCGCACCAGCCTGGCCCATCGCGGCGCCCTGGTGCGGGTCCGGGATCTCGACGAGGCGGTGCGTGTGGCGAACCACATCGCGCCGGAGCATCTGGAGCTTTCGGTGGCGGATCCGCAGGCGTTGCTGGAGGCCGGACTGCGCCACGCCGGCGCGATCTTCATGGGTCGCTACACTTCTGAGGCGATCGGCGATTACTGCGCGGGGCCGAACCACGTGCTGCCAACCTCGCGCACGGCCCGGTTCTCCTCGCCGCTGGGCGTCTATGACTTCCAGAAGCGGTCCAGCATCATCCAGTGCTCGCCCGAGGGTGCCGCGGCGCTGGGGCGGACCGCTTCCGTGCTGGCGCGGGGGGAGGGCCTGGTGGCGCATGCCCGATCCGCCGAGATGCGCGGTGAATAGAGCGGGCGGTGAAGTCGCGCGGGTCCGGGCATGACCCGCCCGGTCGACCTGATGCGCCGGGAGGTCCTGGCGCAACCCGCCTACGCGGTGGCCGAGTCCGCGGGCATGATCAAGCTCGACGCGATGGAAAACCCCTATCCCTGGCCGGGCGAACTCCGGACGGCCTGGCTCGAGGCCCTGAGCGGCGTCGAACTGAACCGTTACCCGGACGCGGGTGCGCGCGCGGTGACTGCAGCAATCCGGGACGCGCACCGGGTACCGGAGGAAGCCGGCTGTCTGCTCGGAAACGGTTCGGATGAGCTGATCCAGATACTGATCAGCGCCGTGCAGGCCAGCGGCCGACCGGTGCTGTCCCCGGTTCCGACCTTCGTGATGTACGAGATCCTGGCCAGAGCCGCGGGTGTCCCCTTCGTCGGGGTGCCGCTGAAGGCCGATTTCGATCTCGACGGACCGGCCCTGCTGCGCGCCCTGGAAGAGCATCGTCCCGCGCTGGTCTTTCTCGCCTATCCGAACAACCCGACAGGTCGTCTCTACGACCCCGGGCTGGTGGCGGAGGTGGTCGCCGCCAATCCGGGGCTGACCGTGATCGACGAGGCCTACGCTCCCTTCTCCAGCCACAGCTTCCTGTCCCGGGCGGGCGGCGCGTCCGGACTGATGGTGATGCGCACGATGTCGAAGCTGGGATTGGCGGGGCTCAGGCTGGGCTACCTGGCGGCGACTCCGGAATGGACCGATGCGCTCGACCGCCTGCGCCTGCCCTATAACATCAACGCGCTGACTCAGCGCTCGGTATCGTTCGCGCTGGCCCATTCGGAGTTGCTCGATGAACAGGCGTCCATCCTGCGTGAGCAGCGCGCGCGGGTCTCAGCGGCGCTGGCCTCTCTGGCCGGGGTGCGCCGCGTGATCCCCAGCAATGCCAACTTCATCCTGTTCGAGCTTGCGCGGAGCCGGGGCCACCCGGTGTTCGAGTTCCTGCGGGGCTCCGGCATCCTGATCAAGGATGTCGGGCGTGCGGGGGGAGTATTGACGGATCACCTGCGCGTGACGGTGGGAACGCCGGAGGAGAACAGTGCCTTCCTGGCGGCCCTGACGGCGGCACTGCGTTCCTGAGCGACGCGGCAACGCGCGTTGCCGTTCAGATCGGACGGATGTCGACGGTGGCCTCGAGGTGGATCAGTTCGCCGTCACGCAGGGCCTCGATCGCGATGTCGTCGCCTGGGCGCTTGCGCGCGATGATGTTCAGGGCCCCGCGGGTGCTGTCGACCTGCTGACCATCGAGTCGGACGACCACGTCCCCCGGTTGCAGGCCCGCCACCGCGGCCGGCCCGCCCCTCAGGATGCCGGCGATCAGGACACCCCGGGTGTGTTCCATGCCGAAGGATTCCGCCAGTGCCCGATCCAGCGCCTGCACCTCGATGCCAAGCCAGCCGCGCGCCACGCGCCCGTGCTCGATGATCTCGTTCATCACGTCGCGTGCCAGATCGACAGGGATCGCAAAGCCGATGCCGTGCGAGCCGCCCGACCGGGTGAAGATCGCCGTATTGATCCCGACCAGTTCCCCGAGCGCGTTGATCAGCGCTCCACCCGAGTTACCCGGATTGATCGCGGCGTCGGTCTGGATGAAGTCCTCGAAGAGATTGATCCCGAGTTCGGTGCGCCCGGTGGCGCTGACAATGCCCTGGGTGACCGTTTGCCCCACGCCGAACGGGTTGCCGATCGCAAGCACGACGTCGCCCACCCTCAGGTCCCGGGAGCGTCCGATGCTGGCCGCGGTCACGTCGGGAGCGACGATGCGCAGCACCGCGAGATCGGTATCCGGATCGATGCCGATGATTTCCGCCGGGTGCGCGTCGCCGTTGGCGAGCACCACCGCGATGGCCTCGGCCTTCTCGATCACGTGATGGTTGGTCAGGACGTGGCCCGCCGAGGTCATGATCACGCCGGAACCGAGGCTCGCCTGTTCACGATCCGCCAGTGAGTGAGGGGGCTCGTGAAAAAAGCCGGGCGGAACCTGCTCGCCTGCCAACGGGTGCGGGACCTCGACGATACGCGAGGTCGTGATGTTGACCACGGCTGGCGCTGCACGCGCCACGCCTGACGCGTAGGATACCGGACCCTGAATGCCCGTCGTCGGCTCGGTGGCGTGCGGGATCGCGCCGGCACCGGTCCGCTCCTGGTCGAGCAGACCGGGAAAGAACAGCGCGACGATCACGGCGACCGCGACACCGGCCAGCGCCGCTTGCAGAAGGAAACGCGAAAGCTTCACCATGAAGCTAATATACCATTGCCGTTCAACTTCTTGCCTATGCCCCGCGTCCTGCAGGCCCACCGGGGTATCCCCGACCCGGGAGGTGCATCATGCCGGCCAGCGTCGACCGCGAGACCCTGCTCCAGGCCCTGGACCAGGAACTGGAACCGGGGCGGTTCCAGGATTACTGTCCGAATGGCCTGCAGGTCGAGGGGTGTTCCAGGATCGCCCGGCTGGTCAGCGGCGTGACCGCGTCCCACGCGCTCATCACGGCGGCGATCGAGCAGGACGCGGACCTGCTCCTGGTTCATCACGGGTACTTCTGGCGCGGTGAGCCGCAGCCGATCACCGGCATGAAGCGCCAGCGACTCCAGGCCCTGTTGCAACACCAGATCAACCTCGTTGCCTACCATCTTCCCCTGGACGCCCATCCCCGCCTCGGCAACAACGCGCAGCTGGGGCAGCGGCTCGGCCTCATCGTCGATGGAACGTTGCGCGAGGATGGCGTGGGCCTGGTCGGGCGGCTGCCGGAGGCGCGCAGCGGCCGGGAACTCGCCGACGCGATCGCCGCGGCGCTGGGGCGCGAGCCTCTTTGGGTGTCCGGGGGCTCGCATCCGGTACGACGGCTGGCCTGGTGTACCGGCGGTGCGCAATCGATGCTTGCGGCCGCGGCGGCCCGGGGAGTGGATGCGTTCATCAGTGGTGAGATCTCGGAACAGACCACACACGAGGCACGCGAGATGGGCGTCCATTACTTCGCGGCCGGACACCACGCCACCGAGCGTTACGGGCCGCAGGCGCTCGGCGAATGGTGCGCCGAACGCTTCGGCCTGGAGCATCGGTTCATCGATATTCCCAACCCCGCTTGAGATGGTCGAACCCGAGACCGGAACCAGGGTCCCATGGGGACGAGCGGGTCCTGCCCGCTTCGCGTGATCATCGACCGGTGTTGCTGCGTGGAACGCAATGGGGGCCAATCCTTGACATCCCTTTGCGGTGAGCCCTGACAATTTCCCCGGTTGACCCCATTAGCGTTTTAGGGAATTCTATTTGATTCTACCGCCCCCGAGAGGGTGCCACGGCGGCGTGCAGGACTCACCGCCGGGACTGCCGGCCCACGCCCCGCAGCCGCCGCCGTGAACGAATAGCGATACAGCAGCTGGAGAGAGCGAAAATGGCAAACCAAGGCGTGGATCGAGGTCGCCGCCGGTTTCTGGTGGCAGCGACTACGGTGGTCGGTGGTGCGGGGGTGGTGGCGCTTGCCCTTCCCTTCGTGGCCTCGTTGCAACCGAGCGCGCGCGCTCAGGCGGCCGGGGCCCCCGTGGAGGTCAACGTAGCCCAGATCGAGCCGGGCCAGCGAATCAGCGTCAGTTGGCGCGGCCGTCCGATCTGGGTGGTGCGCCGCACGCCCGAGATGCTGGATCTTCTCCCCGGCATCCGTGACCGGCTCCGTGACCCCGACTCCGACGTGGCCACCCAGCAGCCCGAATATGCCCAGAACCCGCACCGCTCGATCGACCCGGAAATCCTTGTGTTGATCGGCCTCTGCACGCACCTTGGATGTTCCCCGGCATTTCGTCCCGAGGTCGGTGCGCTGGATGACGACTGGGCCGGTGGCTGGTTCTGTGGCTGCCACGGATCCCGCTTCGACATGGCCGGCCGCGTGTATCGAAACATGCCGGCGGCGTTGAACCTGGAGGTGCCTCCGCACCATTACCTCAGCGATAACGTGATCGTCGTGGGTGAGCATGCCGAGGGAGGCACCGCATAATGGCTGGCAATACCGCAGACAAGATCCAGGGGGGCGTACTGGGCTGGGTCGACGCCCGCTTCCCTCTGTCGCAGCTCTGGAACGAGCACCTCGCGCAGTACTACGCGCCCAAGAACTTCAATTTCTGGTACTACTTCGGCTCGCTCGCCCTGCTGGTGCTGGTGATCCAGATCGTTACCGGCATCTTCCTCACGATGTTCTTCAAGCCCGACGCCGAGCTGGCCTTCGCGTCGGTGGAGTACATCATGCGCGACGTCGAGTGGGGCTGGCTGATCCGCTACATGCACTCGACGGGTGCTTCCTTCTTCTTCGTGGTCGTCTACCTGCACATGTTCCGGGCGCTGCTCTACGGCTCCTACAAGAAGCCGCGGGAGCTGATCTGGATCTTTGGCGTGCTGATCTACATTGTGCTGATGGCCGAAGCCTTCGCCGGCTACCTGCTGCCCTGGGGCCAGATGTCCTACTGGGGCGCCCAGGTCATCGTGAACCTGTTCGCGACCATCCCCTACATCGGTCCCGAACTCGTCACCTGGATCCGGGGTGACTTCCTGCTCTCGGATGCGACCCTGACCCGCTTCTTCGCGCTGCATGTGATCGCGCTTCCGCTGGTTCTGCTGTTGCTGATCGTCGCGCACATCATCGCGCTGCACGAGGTGGGCTCCAATAACCCCGACGGTGTCGAGATCAAGGCGAACAAGGACGAGAACGGAATTCCCCGCGACGGCATTCGGTTCCACCCCTACTACACCGTGAAGGATCTGGTGGGTGTGGGCGTGTTCCTGATCGCCTTCTTCGCGGTCGTATTCTTCGCGCCGGAGATGGGCGGGCTGTTCCTGAAGCCCGCGAACATGATTCCGGCGGATCCGCTGGTCACCCCGGACCTGATTCCGCCCGTCTGGTATTTCACCTCGTTCTACTCCATCCTGCGCGCCGTGCCGGATCCGTTCCTGGGTGTGGTCGCGATGGGAGCCGCTGTGGTCGTTCTGTTCTTCGTGCCGTGGCTGGACGGGAATCCGGTGAAGTCCATCCGCTACCGCTCGTTCGCGCACAAGCTGAACCTCGCCGTGTTGGTGGTGACCTTCGTAACCCTCGGCTACCTGGGCCTGCAGCAGGTCACCACGCTGTACGGTGAACTGACGCTGCGCTTCGGGGTGATGTACTTCCTGTTCTTCTGGCTGCTCTGGTTCCACAGCAGGGAGCGGTCCGCGGTGTTCAGTCTCGTCTCGTTCGCGTTGCTGGTCGGGATCTACACCTTCTACGACTTCACGCGGTTCGACCCGGCCAATGCCCAGCTGCTGATGTCTGCCTGGCTACTGCCTACGGCCTACCTGTTCGTCACCATGGTCGTGCCTGTCTTCGCACGCAACCTGGGTCGAGACCGTCCCGTTCCGGAAAGGGTGACCGCCTGATGAAACCGCCGCTGATTGCCATTCTTGCCCTGGCCTTGCTGGCCCTGGGCCCTGTGTCTCTTCAGGCCGCCGGCCCCTCCGTGCCGTTGGATCGCGTGAAGGTTGACTTGACCAACCAGGCTTCGCTGCAGCGCGGCGCCCAGCTTTACTTCAACTACTGCATGGGATGCCATTCCACGCAGTACATGCGCTACAACCGCGTGGGCCGTGACCTCGGGCTGACCGAGAACCAGGTCATCCACTCGATGATCTTCACCACCGACGAGGACGGCGAGTTGGTGAATCCTGGCTCTCTGATCACCAATGCGATGACGCCGGCCTATGGTGAAGAGGCATTCGGCATCGAACCCCCGGACCTCACGCTCGTGGCCCGGGTTCGGGGCGAGGACTGGCTCTACACCTTCCTGCGCGGTTTCTACCTCGACGAATCCCGGCCCCTGGGGGTGAACAACACCGTGTTCGAGAACGTCGGCATGCCGCACCCGCTCTGGGAGTTGCAAGGCTGGCAGGAGAAGCGCGCGGATGCCAATGGCGGGGTCCGGCTGCAGGTGGTCGAGCCGGGCAGCATGAGCGGCCCGGAGTATGATCGTGCCATCCGGGACCTTGTGACCTTCCTTTCCTACGTGGCCGAGCCCATGCAGGTCGATCGGCAGAGGATCGGCATCTACGTGATGCTCTTCCTGCTGATCTTCCTGGTGGTGGCCTACCTGTTGAAAAAGGAATACTGGAAAGACGTACACTAGGGCACGCAGTCGGGCGGGGTCTGCTGCGGATTCCGCCCTCACGCCCAACGCCCACTACCGCATTGCCCCGCCAATCCGGCGGGATCGGGAGAAAGCCATGGCGCTTGTCGCCAACCGACGTTCCGTAATGACCCTGTTTTCCGCGCACAACTGCGTGCGTTGCCACCGTATACGCATCATCCTGGCCGAGAAGGATATCGCCGTCGACGTGGTCAATCTGTCCCCCGACGATCTTCCGGAAGATCTCTCCGATCTCAATCCCTACAACGAGGTGCCGACCCTGGTGGATCGGGATCTCGCGCTGTACGGGACGCACGTGATCACCGAGTACCTCGACGAGCGTTTTCCGCACCCTCCGCTGATGCCGGTGGACCCGGTGTCGCGCGCAGCGGCGCGGCTGGCGCTGTACCGTGTCGAGCGCGACTGGTACGCGGGTATGGATCTGATCGGGCAGTCTACGGGATCTGGGCTGGCCAAGGCGCGCAAGATGATGCGCGAGAGCCTGGTCAATGCCACCGAGATCTTCGACCTGAAGCCCTTCTTCCTGAGTGACGAGTTCAGCATCGTCGACAGTGCCATCGCGCCGGTGATGTGGCGGCTGCCCTCCGCCGGTATTCCCCTGGAGGGACTGCCGAAGTCGATCCAGACCTATGCCGACCGTGTCTGCAGGCGGGAATCCTTCCAGTTGAGCCTGACCGAGGCGGAACGGGAACTCCGTGAATGACCTCCTCGCGTCCTTATCTGCTGCGTGCGCTGCTGGACTGGATCAGCGATAACGGGCTGACGGCGCATCTGCTGGTGGATGCCACACGGCCCGAGGTCGTGGTGCCGACGCAGTTCGTCCAGGACGGAAAGATCACGCTGAATATCGGACCGGCAGCGGTGCAGGGGCTGGAGATGGGCAACGAGGCCATCACCTTTTCGGCGCGTTTTGCCGGCCGGCCGATGCAGGTTCACGTCCCGGTGGGCGCAGTGCTGGCCATCTTTGCCCGCGAGAACGGCCAGGGCATGATGTTCGGCAACGAGCCGGGCAGCGAGTTGACCGAAGAGGGTGATTCCGGCTCCGCCGAACCCTCCCCGACCCCTGAGACGAAGAAGAAGCCGTCCCGGCGCAAGGGGCCGAGTCTCAAGGTCGTGAAGTAGTCTCCAGCGCGTCCGGAAGGCTCTTTCCCGGATTCATGATCCCGTCTGGATCAAACACCCGTTGCAGGCCCCGCATCAATTGCAGCGCGACCGGGTCCAGTTCGCGGCGCACGAATTCGCGTTTCACGAGTCCGATCCCGTGTTCGCCCGACAGGGTGCCGCGCAGCGCAAGCACCAGCGCGAAGACCTCGTCCAGGCAGCTTTCGGCTGCCCGCATCTGCACCGGATCGTCCGGGTCGACCAGCAGGTTGACGTGGATGTTGCCGTTCCCCGCATGACCGAAGTTGACGATGGTGATGCCGTACCGGCGGCCGAGTTCCTGCAGACCGTCGATCAGTTCCGGTATCCGTGACACCGGCACGACCACGTCTTCGTTGATCTTCTTCGGTGCGATGTTGCGCAGGGCCGGTGACAGGGCCTTGCGGGTGCGCCAGAGTCGCTCCGCATCCGCCGCGCTGGCCGCGATCTCGATACCCAGGCAGCCGTCGCCTCCCGCCGCGCGTCGCACCGCCTCCGCGGCCAGGCCGATCTGGGCGTGGGATCCATCGACCTCGATCATCAGCAGGGCGCCTGCGTGTTCCGGCAGCGCGGTGTCGGCATAGCCGCGGATCATCCCGATGGCTGCCGCGTCCATGAATTCCAGCGCACAGGGGGTGACCGGCTGGGCCATGATCCGGGCGACCGCGGCCGCGGCCGCGTGCATGTCCCGGTACACTGCCTGCAGCAGCTGCCGTGTCTCGGGCAGAGGCGTCAGCCGCAGCGTGGCCTCGGTGATCACCGCCAGGGTTCCCTCGGACCCGATCAGCAGCCGCGTTAGGTCATAACCGACCACGCCCTTGGTGGTGTAGACACCGGTACGCAGCGCCTCCCCAGTCCCGGCGACGGCGGCAAGGCCCAGGGTGTTGTCGCGCGGCGTCCCGTATTTCACGGCTCTTGGGCCCGCGGCATTGCAGGCGAGGTTGCCCCCGATCGTACAGAAGGCGCTGCTGGTCGGGTCCGGTGGCCAGAAGAACCCCGCGCGACCCGCCGCCTGCTGCACCTCTGTATTCGTTGCGCCGGGTTCCGCGACCAGCCAGCGGTTGGCCGGGTCGACCTCCAGGATGCGGTTCATGCGCTCCAGCGACAGGATGACTCCGCCGCGGTCGGGCACGACCGCACCGGTTGTCCCCGTACCGCGGCCGCGCACGATCAGCGGCGACTTCAATCTCCGGCACAGCCGGACCAGCTCGACGACGGCCGGCACGTCGCGGGCAAAGACCACCGCCTCAGGCGCGGCATGCAGGCGCGAGTTGTCGGCGCCGTAGGCCCAGCAGTCGGCTGGATCCAGCAATCGGTCCTGAGCCGGGAGCATGTCCTCCAGTTCGCGTTGCAGCGGGGTCGGCATCACCATCCCGCCTGAATTGCATTCTGCAGCCATTCGACCCGGTCACGGGCGTCGAGCACGATCACGTCGAAGCGGACCGGGCCGTTCCAGCGCTGCTGCTGCAGGTAGGCCTCCGCGGTGCGCAGCAGGCGCTGCTGCTTGCGCCGATCGATGCTCTCGGCGCCGTCGGCAAACCGCCGGTGACTGCGCTTGCGCACCTCGACGAAGACCAGGACGTCGCCATGCCTGCCGATCAGGTCGATCTCGCCAAAGCGCCTGCGGTAGTTGCGCCCGATCACGCGCACCCCGTTATGCTCGAGGAAGCGTTCCGCATCCCGCTCGGCAACCTGGCCACGATCGGCGGGGAGGGCCATCATTCTGCCGGCCCGATCACCCGGTCCGGCCGGGCGGGACGGGGCAGACCCTCGTGGAATTCGACCCAGGCCGGATCGCGGATCCAGGTGCGCGTGAACGGCTGCAGCGCCCAGTTGCCGGCGACACCATGGACCGGAAGGTGCGGAGCCCGCTGGTAGCGCGGCAGGTCGGCCGCGACGCGGACCGCATCGACCCCCAGGGCCGCAAACCGCGGCAGCCGGTGGGCCACGGTATCGTCGGCCTCCGGTCCTGTCAGCTCGGCCCGCAATGCGGGCTCGGGGTTCAGCTCGGTGTAGAGCCACGGCGCGTCCGGGAATCGGATCCCGCTCAGGTCGCTGTCGAGCATCGGCTGCGGCCGCCCCTCGTAGGCGTGCGAGGTCGCGAGCATCGGCAGGCGTCCCCCGCGGTGGTAATGCAGATGCGGCACGACCATCCGCAGATCGCGCGCCGGGCCGGCGACGAAGATCACGTCGATGTCGGCGCGGATCTGGGCGTCGGCGTCCAGCGTCAGACCGGACTGGCGGGCGACACGGCGGATGCGGGCCTCGCTGGCGTCGATGCCAAGCGCGGAACCGATCTGCGCGTTGATGTCCGGCGACCTTGCCTGAAACCGGTGTTCTGCGGTGACCCGCCCGTCCTGCAGTTCGAAAGCATCCCGAAAGGCGCCGGCGACACGCTCGCCGAACGGACCCTCCGGGACCAGGACCAGTGCCCGGTCCCGGCCCGAGCGTAGCGCCTCGCCGGCGGCAGCCTGGGCATCGTCTTCCGGCGACAGCGACAGGGCCGCGAATGGCGGAGGCAGCGGCGTCGAAGGCCGGTTCAGCACCAGTGTCGGAACCCGCGAATCGATCGCTGCGACGCGCTCGACGGACTCGCGGGTCAGGGGGCCGATGACCCGGTCGGCGCCCTGCTGCAGGGCATTGCGGTAGTGGGCGTCGGCGAGGTCGGGCTGGCCCGCGGTATCGAAGATCAGCAATGATCCCGTGGCTCCGTGATCGCGGTAGAACTGTGCTGCGATGCCTTCGAGGATGGCGTTGCCGAGATCGCCGAGCGAGCCCGAAAGCGGCAGCAATACCGCGATTCGCCGAGGCGGCTCGGTGGGCCGCAACGTGGCATTGCGCAACTCCGGCAGCAACGCCTGGGCGGGGTGTCGCGGGTAGGCTTGGTCCCAATTCCGCACCGCCTGGGCGAAGCCATCGGGATCGCCCCCGGCCTCGCGCAATCCGAGAAACAGCGCGCTCCAGCCGCGCAAAGCCTCGTCGTCCGACAGCTGTTCCAGCCGCTGCAATTGTCCGGGGGGCTGCGCCGCCAGCAGGCTCCAGATGGCCGTCTGGTTATCGCTCTGTTGTCGTGGAGCAATGAACAGGCCCTGGTCCAGCGTGATGCGTGCCCGCAGGGCCTCCCCCCATTCGCTCCGCCCGGTGAGCAGTTCCGCATGCAGCGCGAGTGCGTCGAAATAGAGGCTCCGGTCCCAGTCGTCGTCCACCGGCGGCAGTCGCTCGTAGGCGAGCCCGGGTTCGTCCACCAGCATCGCCAGGCGTGCGCCCCGATAGCGGTCTGCGAGGTTCCCCAGGCCTTCGTCCGGGAGCAGCGACCAGAGGCGCTCCGCGCGCAGCAGCAGCCCCGGCGCGGGCTCTGGCAGCGCGAGCACTGCATCGATGGCGTGTCGCGACGGTTCGGGCTCCGGCGTGTATTCGGCTTCGATCAGGAGGTTCTGCGCACGCTCGAGTGGCGTGACCTCGACCACCTCGGGCGCGGGCGCCGCAACGGGTGGCGCGGCCGGGCGGGGTGCGGCGCAGGCGGTCAGCAGGCTGCCAAGGCAGGCGAGCGCAAGGATCCGGAGGGGTGCGACCCCGCGCGCGGGCATGTGGGTGTGCGTTAGAGTCACAGAGGGGCTCTTGGGCCGATGAAGGGGGGTCAGTATTGAAAGAGCATCAGACGCTGTCAACGCGCACGGGCAAACTCTGGGTGGTGGCGACCCCGATCGGGAACCTCGAGGATCTGGGGGCACGGGCCGGTCGCGTGCTCGCAGAGGCCGATCTGATCGCCGCCGAGGATACCCGGCACAGCGGCCGGTTGCTGGCCCACCTCGGGCTTCACAAGCCGCTGATCAGCCTGCACGAGCACAACGAGGAGGCGCGGGTGCCCCGACTGGTGGAGCGGATGCTGGATGGGCAGGCGTTGGCCCTGATCTCCGATGCGGGCACTCCGTTGCTGTCCGATCCCGGCTTCCGGCTGGTTCGGGCGACCCGGGAGGCGGGGCTGTTGGTGTTCCCCGTCCCGGGCCCCAGCGCGGTGCTCGCGGCATTGTCGGTCGCGGGTTTGCCTTCGGACCGTTTCTGTTTCGAGGGGTTTTTGCCGGCATCGCCCGGCGCCCGGCGGCAACGTCTGGCGGAGCTGCTGAAGATGCCCGCTACGGTGGTCTGCTTCGAGTCGTCCCACCGCATCGCTTCCAGTGCCACCGATCTGGCGGCACTTGCCCCGGAGCGGGAGGCCTTCCTCGCCAGGGAAATGACCAAGCAGTTCGAGGAGCATTTTTTCGGTCCTGCCGGCATGCTGCCGGACTGGCTCGCCGCTGACCCGAACCGGTTGCGTGGTGAATTCGTGCTCCTGATTGCACCCTACCGGGAATCACCGGGTGAGGCTGCGGAAGGCGGGTTGAATCCGGACGAGGAGCGGGTGCTGGCGACCCTGCTGGCGGAGTTGCCGCTGAAGCAGGCGGTGCGGCTGACGAGTCAGCTGACCGGCGTTGCGCGCAACCGGGTCTATGCGCGTGCGCTCACGCTGGCCGGCTGACCCGTATCTGCGCCCGGCAACGCAGCCGGGCTTGCGTAGTGGCCCCCGTGCGCGTACAAGAAAGGGTGGGAGTCGGCTGGACCGTCGCTGCGCGCAGGCGTGGAGGAAAGTCCGGGCTCCGCAGGGCAGGACGCCAGGTAATGCCTGGGCGGCGTGAGCCGACGGAAAGTGCCACAGAAAACATACCGCCGATGGGG
>NZ_REBW01000275.1 GCF_007692535.1 Thioalkalivibrio sp.
TATTTCGAACGCATCGCGGCGCCGCCGAATGCCCGGCTGGAGGTGGTCCTTCAGGACATCAGCCTGCAGGATGTGGCTGCCAAGCGCCTGGGCGAAATGATCGTGGAGAACGCCGGGCAGCCGCCTTACGCGTTCCGGATCCAGTACGACCCGGCGCAGATCGATCCGCGCCATACCTACAGTGTGGCGGCCCGCCTTTACGATGGCGACAAGCTGCTGTTCGTCACCGACCAGGTCCACCAGGTGATCACCCGGGGCTTCCCGTCCACGGCCACCCTGCGGCTCCGCCGCGTCGGGAGTGCCCCTGCGCACCCGCTGGGAGAGCTCCCGGCGACCTTCAAGGGAACGCTGCCCTGTGCGGATTGCCCGGGCATCGATTACCACCTGAATCTCCTGGAAGACGGCGTGTACTTTCTGCGGGAGACCTACCAGGATCGTGACGGCGGCCCCTTTGATGACATCGGGCGTCACCTGCTGTCATCGGATGGTGCCCAGCTCACGCTCTACGGTGGCCGGGAGGCGCCCCTGCGCTTTGCCCTCTCGGCGCCGGATACACTGCGCCTGCTGGACCGCGATGGCGGGCACATCGATTCCGAGTTGAATTACAATCTTTCACGACAGCCGGAATTCGAGCCTTTCGAGCCGGAGTTGCTGCTTGGGGGCATGTACCGGTATTTCGCCGACGCCGGTCGCTTCCAGGAATGTCTGACCGGCCTCGACATGCCGGTGGCCCAGGAGGCCGACAACCGGGCCCTCGAGGAGGCCTACCTCGAGGCCAGGGAAAGGCCCGGCGAGGCGTTGCTAGCGAGTCTCGAGGGCCGGATCGCGCAGCGCATGCCAATGGAGGGACCCGGACCCGTGGCGACGCTCGTACCGGAACGATTCATCGGCGTCTGGCCGGAGCAGAGTTGCCCCCCGCCGATGAAGCTCGCCGACCTCAAGAACACCTACTGGCGGTTGAGTCTGCTCGATTCCGAGGGCGTGCAGCGTGCGCCGGATCAGCGTGAGCCCCATCTCGTCTTCCACGAAGAGGACCGGCTGGCCGGTTCCGACGGCTGCAATCGCATTATCGGCGCCTATGCGCTGGAAGACGGGTCGATCGGGTTCTCCGGGCTCGCAACGACCCGGATGGCCTGCCCCGCGGGCATGGAGCAGGCGAGCCGGTTCCTGCGGGTTCTGGAGGAGGTGGATCAGTACCGGATCATCGGCCGGCACCTCGAGATGCTGGATGAGTCCGGGGGCCTGCGGCTGCGCTTCGAGGCGGTTGCACTTCACTGAAGCGCCGGGGCGGGCACGGGGACGCGTTCATCCAGTCGTCATGACGCTGGGTCATGAGGATGGGCGACAACCCCGGGCGCACCGTTCATCGGCCAGCGAAATGAGGAGAGGACATGTCCCACCCCGCCGAGCAAAGCCGCTTCGCCCTGAACCGCGTCTTCGTGGTATCGCTGTTCCTGGTCGCCGCCTTCGGCGCCTGGGGGCTGATCGATCCCCAGGCCATGAGTGGCGCTTCGCTGGGTTTCACCAACTTCGTGCTCACCAGCATCGGGTGGTACTGGCTGCTGATCACCACCGGCTTCGTGATCCTCGCGGGATTTCTGGCCTTCGGACCCTATGGCAGGGTGAAGCTGGGTGAGGACGACGAGGAGCCCGAGTTCTCGACCGTCTCCTGGATCGCGATGCTCTTCGCCGGGGGGATGGGCGCAGGCCTGATCTTCTGGGGTGTTGCGGAACCGCTCTACCACTTCCGTGAACCGCCCGGGATGCCGGGCGAGACCGCCGAGGCCGCCCGGGTCGCATTCACGCTGACGAACCTGCACTGGGGCCTGCACGCCTGGTCGATCTACGGCATCTGCGCGATGGTGATTGCCTATTTCACCTTCCGCAAGAAGAAAAAGCCGCTGATTTCGACCCCGATCGAAGCACTGTTTCCGGGGGTTGGCGGCCAGCGCCTGGGCCAGGTGGCGAACATCCTGGGTGTCTTCGCCGTGGTCTTCGGCCTTGCCGGCTCGCTGACCATGGGCGCCCTGCAGATTCGTGCGGGCCTTGGCGAACTGCTCGGTACGCCATTGAACATTGGTATGTCGCTGGGAATCATGGCGGTGATGTATGCCACCTACATGACCTCGACAGCGGTTGGTGTCGATCGCGGCATCAAGCTCCTGTCCAACATCAACATGGTGGTGGCGGTGCTGATGGTGGTCTTCATCGCGGTCTTCGGGCCGACGGCCTTCATCTTCGAGACGCTGGTCGATTCCTTCGGCAGCTATTTCACGCAATTGCCGGGTCTCGCATTCCATCTGCTGCCCTTCGAGGGCCTGCAGGAGTGGACCGCGAGCTGGACCCTGACCTACATGATCTGGTGGCTTGCCTGGGGACCCTTCGTCGGCATCTTCATCGCCCGTATCAGCCGCGGGCGCACCATTCGCGAATTCTGTGCCGGTGTCATCCTGGTACCCACCGTGTTCTCGCTGTTCTGGTTTGCGGTGCTTGGCGGTGCCGGTGTGTTCATCGAGCTCTTCGGGGGCGGCGGGATCGCCGAACTCGTATCCCAGGACGTCAGTCGTGCGTTCTTCGTCTTTCTGGAATTCTTCCCGCTCGGGCAGCTGCTGGGCTTCGTCGCCCTGTTCCTGATCTTCATCTTCCTGGTGACCTCGGCGGACTCGGGGAGCTTCGTGCTGTCGATGATGACCAGCGACGGAAAGCTGAATCCGCCGCTGCCCTACAAGCTGGTTTGGGGCACCCTGGTGGCCGTGCTCACCGTCGCGACCCTGTTGAGCGGGTCGGTGGAGGTCGCCAAGGCGATGGCGGTCACCGGTGCCATTCCGTTTTCAGTGGTGCTGCTGCTGCAGGTGGTGGGCTTTCTGAGGACGATTCGAAGTGAACGCGGGGGCGTCCGTGTGCGAACCCCGGGCGCGACGGCGCGATCGATGAACAAATGAGGAGCCCCTTGTGACCAGTACCCGCAGCACCCTTTCAGCCATGGCGCTGGTCCTCATCCTTGCCGGGTGTAGCAGCGACCGGCAGCCATTGCAGGTCGGCGGCAAGCAGTCGCCGGAAAACCAGATCGTCGCTGAGCTGGTGGCCGAACTGGCCGACGCCGCCGGTATTCCGGTGAAGCGGCGCATCGGCCTCGGAGGCAGCCGGCTCACGCTCGAGGCCCTGAAACGTGGCGAGATCGACATCTATCCCGAGACCACGGGTACGGGTCTGGCCTTGCTGGGATTGGGACAGCCGCCTGATGTCGATCCGGAGGTGTCCATCGCACTGCTGCGCGAGCGCTACGCATCGCTCGGGCTCGGGTGGAGCGAACTGCTGGGCTTCGAGAACAGGCCCGGCCTCGCGATGCTTCGCGACCGCGCGCTTTCGCTCGGCATCCGCAGCTACTCGGACCTCGCGCGCCACGCGGACCGGCTCGCGCTCGGGGTCGACAGCGAGTTCCGGGGGCGCCCCGTCGACGGTCTTGCGCCGCTCGGTCGGCGCTACGGCATGGAGTTTCACCGTATCCTCGAGATCGAGCCGCGTGACAGAACCAAGCTCTACGATCGCCTGGTGGAGGGTGAGATCGATGTCGCAGTGGTCCGATCGGCCGACCCCCAGATCCCACTCTTCGATCTCCGCGTGCTCGAGGACGACCTCGATTTCTTTGCGCGTCACGATGGCGCCCTGGTCTACCGGGAGGCGGTCCTGCAACGCTTTCCGGCGCTCGAAGGCGTTCTCGCGCAACTGACCGGTGCGATCGGGGACCAACAGATGCAGGCCCTGAGCAGACGGGTCACGGTACGGGGCGAGGACCCCAGGGAGGTTGTGCGCGCCGAACTGATTCGTCTCGGTCTGATCGACGGCGAGATTGGGGAGCGGGATCGGCAGGCCCTGAATCTGGCGGTCTCCCTTTCGGCGAACGCGGAAGGGGAGGCGGGAACGATCCTGCGCCAGCTGCGTCGTTCGTTTCCGACCAGTACGGTGAACCTGGTCCGTTCGAGCGATCCGCTGGGTGCGATCGAGGATGCGAGTGCGCGGATCGCGTTGGTCAGCGCACCGGCGTTCTTCGCCCCCGGCTCGGTTGATCCGGCCACCGGCCAGCCACCATTGCGCCCCGGCATCGAGGCCGTTGGCCTGGTCGGGACCAGCTTTCTGCAGGCCTTTGCACTGGAACCCGGTGTCAGCCGCCTCGAGGATGCGGCCCTGATCGCGACCGGCCCCAGGGGCTCGAGTAGCTATCGTGCGGCACAGTCGGTCATCGATGGCCTGCAACTGGCTGCCACGCTTCGGCCGGTTGAGGGCGATACGCCCGGGATGCTGGCCGATGCCCTGGTTGCGAGCGGGGCGGACGTCGCGATCCTGATGCAGCCCGTCGGCAACTCGACGGCCCTGGAACTGCTTCAGCGCGGTCTGCCGCTGGTCCAGGTGGACAACTGGGTTCAGGGCAACAACCGCATCGTCTTTCCCTATCTGCAGCCGGCGCGGCTGGCCCCGTCCGACTTCGAGCGGTTTCTTCCGGCAGTCCAGGGCAGCGGCGCACGGATGCCCGGGTTCAGCGAGCCGGTGGAGACCCTGGCCACGCAACTGGTGCTGGCGGGACCCGCCCCGCCGGACGATCTCAGGCTCGCCACCCAGGGCCCGGGGGCGAGTTTCATCCCTCGCGCCCTTCCGTTGACCGATCAGGCGGTTGAACGCATCAACGCCGCCACCGGAAGGACCGAGGACATCTATCCGGTCCTGCCGCAGGCGCGCGCGCTGGCACCGCGGTTGCCACAGCCCCCGGAACCCCTGAGTCCCTCGCCGGCCGCATCCGTACTGTCCGTGCTCGCGTTGGCGCTGCTGGTCTGGATCGCCTGGCTGACGCTCCG
>NZ_REBW01000072.1 GCF_007692535.1 Thioalkalivibrio sp.
CATCGCATTGACCGCAGCGAAACCGCCAAAACCTTCGCCTGCAAGGCAGGCTCCTACAGGGGCAAGGACCCGTGGGAGCGCGCCTTGCAGGCGAAGGGGCCCTCTGCGGAGCTTCCGTGATAATCAGGAACTTTCATGGCCCTGCGTCACCCCTGACGATGAAAGCGAGACCGTAAGGCGGAAGACGCTGCTACATGCGTTCAGGGCCTCACGTCATGGCACGAGCGGCCAGCCCGATCATCAAAGCTGCGTAGGGCGGAAGAGCGGGCGACGTCTACCGCGTTCGGAGTGTAAGTCTGTGGAGTTGTCCATCGGCGGCCA
Source organism: Thioalkalivibrio sp. (assembly GCF_007692535.1). GTDB lineage: Bacteria > Pseudomonadota > Gammaproteobacteria > Ectothiorhodospirales > Ectothiorhodospiraceae > Thioalkalivibrio. The sequence continues at coordinate 322 of NZ_REBW01000072.1, forward strand.
GGTAGCAGTCATAGGTGACGATCTGCTCTTCGCCATCCTGCCCCAGCATGGCGAAGCGAATGCCCATCACACTTGGACCGTCGGGCGTCTGGTTTAGCGACCCACCGTCCTGCAGGCGCGCGTAGCTGCCGGCTGGTATGTCTTCCAGCACGGCATCGCGGCAACTGGCCTTGGTTTGCCACTGTGCCGGCTGGAACACCCGCTCCAGCCAGTCGGCGAAAGCAGGGACCTCCTGGCTTGCTATCAAGGTCGCAAAGCCCCCGAAGATCAGAATCGGTATCAGTGGCTTGATCTTGTTGGGTCGGCGGCTGTCGGACGCGTCTGTGTGAGGCGTTCGTGCCTCACCCCTGGGGTTCGCGGGCGAACGCCGCTCATTCCGCGTGTCTCTATCATCAGGCACTTTGATCACAACGCTCCGGGCTCATCCATGGGTTATTGATAACACTTCGGCTCCGGATCGACAACAACGCGCCAGTGGTAGGCGAAAGATCTTCTGAAACCGAGCCCGATAGCTGCGGAACACCGCCGTAAGGAGCGCCCTGGACGAGGATGACTCGTGAGGCGCCACCGCGCGCTACCGGTTCAGGGAACGGGCACCGCCGCGCCCTGCAGGCGCCCCGCACGCAGATCTTCGAGCGCGGCATTGGCATCCTGCAGCGCGTAGACGGTGGTCGTGGTCCGTACCGGAACTTTCGGCGCCAGTGCCATGAAGGCGTCCCCGTCCGCGCGCGTCAGGTTCGCGACCGAGCGCAGGCTCCGTTCGCCCCAGAGGATGGAGTAGGGGAACGCGGGGATGTCGCTCCGTCGCGTCCCATGGCCAGCGTGGCGACCCGCCTCGCGGCCTGAACTGCGGTCTCCAGCAGCGGCACTCCCTCGTAGGCCCAGGAGCCGCAATAGAACACGCGACGTCCGGGCGCGCGATGCCAGCGGTCCATTTGCCGCAGTACCGCCTCGGTTCCGGCATGAACCACGGCCCGCTGCAGAGGCGTTCGATCGATGACCTTTTCTTCCGCCGGCGGAAAGATCGGGTTCCACGTCTGGAAGACCGGGGCGTCGGTGGTCATGCCGGCCTCGACTGCATTGATCCAGACGGTGAACATCACCTTGTCCATGTCTGCGTCGGTCCGGAAGTTCAACGCGGTCCAGTCGCGCGGATCCCGCGGCATGAAGCGCTCGTCGGTGTGCGTGATCAGTTCGCCGTCCGCAAAGCGGATGCCGGAGAGTACCTCACGCTCGTTGCCGAATTGCTCGTCGTCGAGGAAGTCGAGCTGGTTGGCCTGGGTTGCCAGGATCACTCGGTCGAACAGGCCGCCCTCGCCACGGGAATTTTTCGCCAAAACCGCCTCGCCCCGTTGCGCAACCTCGACCACGGGACTCCCGCTGAAGTGCAGCAGATCGCGGGACAGCGCGTTGACCAGGGCCGATGTGCCGCCCTGAAGCCGGACCAGCCCCGGCCCGTTCAGAATATCCTGCAACAGGGAGAGCAGTTGACCGGCCGGCCAGTCGAGCAGGTGCTTCTCGTCGCAGGTGCAGATTGTCGTGAGCATCGGCAGCACCAGTCCCCGCCACACCTCCGGGTCGAAGTCCTCGCCGGCCAGGTAACGCTGCAGGGAGATGTCCCCGTCATTCCTGGAGAGTTTCTGCGCTCCGCGGGACAGACGGTACAGCGTCCGCGCAACGCGCAGGGCGCGCCGGTCGAGGTAGCGCAGCGATCCCACGAAGTGCCAATCGGTCAGCGGGAAGCGGCCGCTTCGAAACCAGGTGCTGCGATCGTACCGGCTGCAGGAGATGAAGGTGCGAATGTCATAGGTGCCGACGCCGACGTCAGCGGCCAGCGAGAGAACGTTGTTCCAGGCCGACGCGTTCATCACCCGCAGGGGCACGTCCACGTGTGCGCCGTACACCGGCACTGCGTGCGCATCCATGCCCCAGTCGGGGTGTTCCTCGAACACCGTTACCTCGCAGCCACCCTCGCGGCAGAAATGCGCCGCGGCAAGACCCGCCATTCCGCTTCCGACCACCGCAACGCTCAAGCTCATCGTCTCCTCCCGGGTCGCTGCATTTGTCCATGCTCTCCATGCTGTAGGAGGCCAGCCTCTGGCCGATCAGGTTTGGGGCTGGAAACCATCGGCGAGAGGCTCCCCTCCTACGGGATGGGCGTCAGGACGCTTTCGTGCTAATCCATCCGCCTGACAGACAGGAGCTGGATCAGGCCGGCGATCGCGACCACGGTGCCGCCGAAGGCGGCGGCGTAGGCGATCAGGGATAACGCCAGGCCTGGCTCGATCGCCCGGCTGACCTGGGCCAGCAGCAATGCAAGGCCCGCGAGCATGCTGACCAGACCACCGAGCAGAAGGCGCATCCCGGTGGCACCCTCAGCGATACAGCCAGCAGGCTGTGCCGTGTCCCGAACGCGGTTCGAGATCGGGTGGATACTCCCGGTCGCAGGTCCCGGCGATCATCCGGTTGCAGCGCGGGTGAAAGCGGCAGCCGGCCGGGGGTTTCAGCAGGCTGGGTGGTTCGCCTGGGGGCACCTCGCGCTGCTGGTGCGCATTGTCGGCGTCCGGGTCGGAGATCGCCGCGAGCAGCGCCTGGGTGTAGGGGTGCTGGGGGTGATTCAGCAGTTCGTTCACCTCCGCCTGCTCGACGATCCGGCCCGCGTACATCACGAAGATGCGCTCCGCGAAGTGCCGCACGGTGGAGAGGTCGTGGGTGATGAAGGCCAGCGTCAGGCCATGGTCGGTCTGGATGCTTCGCAACAACTGCAGGATCTCCACGCGCACCGAGGCGTCGAGCATCGAGACGGGTTCGTCCGCGATGATCATCGCCGGGCGCAGGATCAGGGCGCGTGCGATCACGACCCGCTGCTGCTGCCCGCCGCTCAGCATGTGGGGGAACTTGGACAGGAAATCCTCCGGCGGCGACAGACGGACTTCTTCCAGCGCCGCTCGGGCGCGTTTGTCACGCTCCGCGCGGCTGCGCACGCCGTGCACGATCAGCGGTTCGTGCAGGATGCGCCGTACGTCCATGAACGGCGGCAGCGCGCCGTATGGGTCCTGCTGCACGTAGCCGACCCGCGCGAGGTAGGCCTTGCGCTCCGCGGCATTGAGTGTTCCGAGGGAGCGGCCTTCGAAGATCACCTCGCCCCGTGTGGGCTGGTGCAGGCCGAGTAGCGTGCGCGCGAGCGAGCTTTTGCCACAGCCGCTCTCGCCGACGAAGGCCACCGCCTCGCCAGCCTTCAGGTCGAAGTTCACGCCGTCCACCGCGCGCACCGAGCCGACGCGCAGGAAACCCCACTGGCGCAGTTCGAACCAGGTGTGCAGATCGCGGACGGAGAGCACCGGGCCGGTCGCCGACGTGCGGACTTCCCTGATGGATGCGTTCATGTCCTGGTCCCCTCCGCGTGGAGCCAGCAACGCACCGTTCGCCGCTCGCCGATGCGGAACGTCTCCGGATCACGGTCGCAGCGACCAAACCGCGACGGACAGCGCTCGGCGAACCGGCAGCCCTCGGGTGGATCGAGGAGATTGGGTGGCTGGCCCGGTATGTGGACCGGCTTCTCTTCCTGGTGCAGGCGGGGCACGCTGGCCATCAGCAGCTTCGAGTAGGGGTGGGCAGGTTCCCGGAAGAAGTCCTTCGCATCGGCGAGTTCCACGAGCTGGCCGGCGTACATCAGCGCGACCCTCTCCGCGAGCTCACTGGAGGTCGAGACGTCGTGGGTGATCAGGATGAAGCTGGTTCCGAGTTCCTGCTTGATGCGTTTCAGGGCGTTCATGATGCTGGCCTGGGTGAGCACGTCGAGCGCGGAGGTGGGTTCGTCCATGATCACCAGGTCCGGCTCGGTGACCAGGGCCATCGCCAGCACCACCCGCTGGCGCATTCCTCCGGAAAGCTCGAAGGGATACCGCTGCAGGAAGTCCGCGGAGACGCCGACCAGCGCGAAGACCTCGGCCGCCCGGTCCAGCGCCCGTCGATTGGACCAGCCGCGGTGCACACGCAGCGGCTCCGCCACCTGCTGGCCGACCCGTACCACGGGGTTCAGCGCATTCATCGCCGCCTGCATCACCAGCGAGATGCGGACCCAGCGCACCTCGCGCCGGAACCGCTCCTCCGAGTGGCCCATGGTTTCCACGCCGTCCACCAGCATACGGCCGGAGAAGTGCGCGATGTTCCGCGGCAGCAGGCGCATCAATGCCTTCGCCAGCGTGCTCTTGCCACAGCCCGACTCGCCGAGCACCACCAGCGCTTCGTTGCGGCGGACATCGAAGCTCACCCCGTCCAGCGCACGGACCACGCCGCGTCCGCTGCGGTAATGCAGTTTCAGGTCTTCGACGCGGAGCAGGGGTTCGCCGGCCATCGTCTACATCGTCCTCAGGCGGGGGTTGAAGACCCGGTCGAGCGCGAAGCCCAGCATCGCGAACCCGAGGCCGGTGAGCATCAGCAGTGCCGCCGGCGACAGCACCCAGTAGTAGAAAC
>NZ_REBW01000235.1 GCF_007692535.1 Thioalkalivibrio sp.
CCCGCCCCCAGCGCTGTGACCGAGCCGAGGGCGGGGTAGCGCTCAGTCGTCGTTGTTGGTGGCGTCGTCGATCGCTTCGCCTGCATCCTCCACGGTCTCATCGATCTCTTCGCCGACCTCCTCCGCCGGACCGGGATCCGCGCAACCAACCAGCAGGATCAGAGAAACGAGACCGATAGGAATCCATAGCTTCAGTAGCGAACTCATGAGCATCTCCTTTTGTGAATGTTCAGCACGCTACGCAGAGTTGCGTGCTTGAGAAACAGGCGCGCCCGGCGACGGTCAGGAGCGCGCCCGTGCACTGCGGTTCCCGCGCGGTCTTCAGCCATGCACTCCAGCCATTGGGGCTGCAGCCCCCGAAGCCACGCGGATTGCCGGCTCGGCCAGTCTTCCTCCAAGTGTCACCGTAGCACACGGCTTCGGGGTCTTTACAGTCCGGAAAATCCCCATGGGCACCCGAGACCCTGGATGCGTTAAGTTAGCGTGACGACTCGAATGCAAGCGAGCGGCTTTGGCCCGCCCGACGGATACAGGAGGGTATGCGATGGCATCGATTCTCACGCTCACGATGAACCCGGCACTCGATGTGAGTACGTCAGTGGACAAGGTGGTCAGCAAACACAAGCTCCGTTGCTCCGGGGTTCGCTTCGACCCCGGTGGAGGCGGCGTGAACGTCGCTCGCGTGATCGAGCGCCTGGGAGGCAAAGCCACGGCACTGTACGCCGTGGGAGGCCCGCTCGGCGAGGTGTATCAAGGCCTGCTCGAGGCCGAACTGGACGGCGCGACCCGCATTGCGATCGAAGGCAACACCCGCCAGAGTCTGAACGTGTCCGAGACCTCGACCGGCGAGGAGTACCGTTTCGTGCTGGAGGGTCCACAGTGGCGGGAGAAAGAGTGGCGAGGCGCGTTGGACCTGATCGAGGAAAGGCTCTCGGACGGTGCCTATGTGGTGGTCAGCGGCAGCCTGCCCCAGGGTGTGCCGGACGATTTCCCGGCACGGGTGGCGCGTCTGGCGAAGCAGGCCGAGGCTCGATGCGTGGTCGATGCGTCCGGAGCGGCCCTCGAGGCGGCCCTGGAGGAGGGCGTCTTCCTGATCAAGCCCAACCGCCGCGAATTGAGCGATCTGACCGGCTCCGACCTCGACACGAGGGAGGAGCAGGAAGCGACGCTGCAGAAAATCGTTGACGACGGCGGTTCCGAGGTCGTGGCGCTGAGCCTCGGCGGTGACGGGGCGTTGTTCGCATCGGTCGACGACGCCTTCCACATTGCGGCGCCAGAGGTGGAGGCGCGCAGCGCAGTGGGCGCAGGTGACAGCTTCGTGGCGGCCCTGGTGCTTCGTCTGGCCGACGGGAAGCCGTTGGAAGATGCGGCTCGCTACGCCGTGGCTGCCGGGGCCGCCGCATTGCTGAGCGAGGGCACTGAGATGTGTCGTGCGGAGGATGTCGAGCGGTTGTACGAAGAGCTGCGACCTTGAGACAACTCGAGATCATCGACGACGGAGGCATCGTTGCCGGGCACAGCCCCGGGGCAGGGAGCAGGGCATGCTAGAACGCCGTCGAAGCGGCCCTGGACCGGCGTCGAGCAAGCCTGGCTCCGGACCAGGAGGGTTACCGGTCGCCACGTATTCGATCGTTGCACGTGCTGCGGAAACGGGTCATCTCGGCGTGGCCGTACAATCGCATTACTTCTCGGTCGGCAGTGTGAGCCCTCATGCGGATGCCGGGGTGGCTGCCGTGACCATCCAGTCCTTCGCCAAGCCCAGCTATGGGACGGAAGGCCTGCGTCTGATCCGGGAGGGTGCGTCGGCGCATGAGGCGCTGGCGACGGTGCGGGGTAGAGACCAGCATGCGGAATATCGCCAGTCGGCGATGGTCGATACCCAGGGCCGCGTTGCGGTCTACACGGGCGAGCGATGCATCCCGGAGGCGGGTCATCACGCCGGGGATGGGTATGCCTGCCTGGGTAATATGCTGCTCGAACCGGGAATCTGGAAGAGGATGGGAGCAGCCTTCGAGAGTGAGCAGGGCGAACTCGTCGACCGGTTGATCGTGTCCCTGGAGGCCGCACAGGCGGCCGGTGGCGACCTGCGCGGCCGGCGGTCTGCCGCAGTCATCGTCGTCAACGCCGAGTCCTCTGGAGATCCGGCAGTGGACGTCTTGTTCAATCTCCGGGTCGAAGACCACGATCAACCGCTGCAGGAGCTGAAGCGTCTGGTGACCCTCAAGAGGGCCTTTCACCACAACAGCCGCGGCGACCATCATCTGCGCAATGGCGATGTCGATGCCGCGTTACGGGAGTTCTCCATGGCGGTTTCGATGGCGCCTGCCCACGAGGAACTGGTCTTCTGGCAGGCCGTGGCCATGGCGGTTGCCGGGTTTGAGAAGGAGGCGGAGCCCCTGTTTCGAGAACTGTTCGACTCTTCCAGGAACTGGCGGCTGCTGGCGGAACGGGTGGCCAGGTCGCGGTATCTGCCCGAGGGCTCGCACGCGCTCGACGAGATCCTTGCAGGCTGACGTCGATTTGGGGATGGTGTGGGAACGTGAGCGTTTCGCCAAAGGGAACGGGGAGTGAATCGGTTGATCCCACTCTGGTTCAAGCTGTCCTATCTGTTGTTCGTGGCCGCGCTGATCCCAGCGTACACGCTGGAGCACGGCCTGGTGAATTTTCTCTGGTTCTCCAACGTCGCGCTGATCGGGGGGCTGCTGGCCGCGTGGCTGGAGAGCCGGCGCCTCGCGAGCATGATGGCGGTTGCGGTTGCGCTCCTGGAAATGGCCTGGGTTTTCGATTTTCTGTTGAGCCTGGCGCTGGCGGGACCGACGCCGCTGGGCATCGTCGACTACATGTACGATCCGGATATCGCGTTACATGTGCGCCTGCTGTCGCTCTACCACCTGCTGTTGCCCTTTGTCCTCTTCTGGATGGTGTGGCGACTCGGTTACGACAGGATGGCGTGGCGCGTCTGGGTGCCGACGGGTTGTGCGATCCTCGTGGTGACGTTCGTGATTTCCACCCCGGAGCGGAACATCAACTGGGTGTGGGGTCCGGGGGGCCAGGCGCAGGACTGGACCTCGCCGTACGCCTGGTTCGGGATCGTCGTTCTGGTTTGTGTGTCCGCTTGGTGGCTGACGCACCGGGTCCTTCTGGTCGTCCTGCGAAGCTTCGGTCGCGTCGGGTGATCCGCGCCTTTTCGGGCAGTCCGGCAGGCGCTTACGCCAGCGTTCTGGCGGCTGTCTGTACCGGGTCCCAGACCGGCGAGAACGGCGGCGCATAGGAGAGGTCCGTATAGACCAGTTGCTCCGCCGTGAGCCTGGCCGTGATCGCCACGGCGATGGTGTCGATCCGCTTGGCAGCGCCGCTTCCACCCACGATCTGGCCCCCGAGCAGGCGCCCGGTCCCTTCCTCCACCAGGAGCTTCACCTTCAGCTTGGCGGTGCCGGGGAAGTAGTGGGAGCGGGTCAGGGCATCGATGGTCTTCACCCTGAATGGAATCCCGGCCTCTTCCGCTTCCTTCTCGGACAGGCCCGTGCGGGAAATCTCGAGGTCGCGGAACCGGGTGATGGCGGTGCCGAGCACGCCGGGAAACTCCATCCTTCCGCCGCTGATGTTGATGCCCGCCACCAGTCCGTGCTTGTTGGCCACGGTCCCGAGTGCAATGAACACCGGTCTCTCTTTCACGAGGTGAAACGATTCGGCGCAATCGCCTGCCGCCCAGACATCGGGCACCGAGGTTTCCAGGCGCTTGTTCACCTTGATCGCACCGCCGGCGCCCAGTTCGATCCCGGCGGCCTTCGCCAGTTCGGCATTGGGCCGTATCCCGATGCCGAGAATGACCAGGTCGGCCTCCAGTGTCTGCCGGTCCGTGACCACGGCGCGCAGTCGTCCGTCCGCGTCTGTCTCGAAACGCTCGAGTTTCTCGCCCAGAAAGACGCTGACCCCCGCATCTCTCATGGCCTGGCTGATCGATTCCGCGACATCGGCATCCATGCTGACCATCACCTCCGGCGCCATGTCGATCAATGTGACCTCCATGCCCCTTTCGAACAGCGCCTCCGCCATTTCGATGCCGATGTAACCGCCGCCGACGACCACGGCCTTCGCAGGTTGGTGGGTCTCCACGTACTCGAATACATCGATCCCGCTTTGCAGGGTGGAGAGGCTGAAGATGCCATCGGCGTCGATGCTGGGCAGGTCGGGAACGATGGGGGAGGCGCCGGTGGCGATCAGCAAGTCGTCCCAGCCCTCCCAGAAGGTCGTGTCCTGCCGCAGATCCCTGACCTTGACGCGCCTCTGCTCCGTGTCGATCGCCACGACCTCGTGCAGGGTACGCACATCGATGTTCTGTTTTTCGCGGAACACTTCGGGACGGCGGGCGATCAGTCGGTCGGAGGATTCCACCTCGCCGGCGATGAAATAGGGCATGCCGCAGGCCGCATAGGAGGTATGCCGTCCGCGTTCAAATACCACGATCTCGCGGTCCGGATGTTCGCGCCGGACCTTGGATGCCGCGCTCATTCCAGCGGCATCGCCGCCGATGACGACCAGTTTGCGGTTTCCCATGGATTTTCTCGTATGCCCCGGGTCTTCGGAATTCGGGATATTCATTGAGGAAGTTCGATTCTAGCAGCCTGTCGGACTTGGATGCCCGTAGCGAGCCGGGTGGGAGAGCGAGGGCAGTTTTTCATGATATCGAGGCGCATAGTGGTTCTAAGCAACGAGAGATCAGGGAAAA
>NZ_REBW01000076.1 GCF_007692535.1 Thioalkalivibrio sp.
GGGTTGGCGCCGGTGCCGGATAGCGGGAGCCGCAAACGGTAGGTCGGGTTAGCCCGTGGGGCGTAACCCGACGGGTCTCGCACCCACCCATGGACGCAAAGCAGCGTCCTCCCCGGAACGTCGGGTTACGCTACGCTAACCCGCCCTACAGAACTGTGCTAGCTCCTCCCGATCTATTCCGACTCCAGCATCAGCAGCATCTCGACCACGGGACGGAAGCCGGAGATGAGCAGGCCACTGCTGGCAATGCTCGCCGGCGTGCCGCTGATGCCCATTTCCCGGCCCAGCGCCAGATGTTCTTCCGCCGGGGTGGGGCAGTCCCTGGAAGCGACCGCCAGACCCGCCTTGGCACGGTCCATCGCATCGGTGCGGCTGTCGGCACACCAGACATCGCGCATGATCTCCGGCGACTGCCGCCCAAGGACCGGGTACATGAAATAGCGCACCTTGATGCCGGCCTCGAGGTATTTGTCCATGTCGTCATGCATCTGGCGGCAGAAGGGGCAGTTGGGGTCGGTGAAGACGTTCAGCGTATGCCGGACCCTGCCCTCGGGCGTGTACACGGTCAGTTCGGCGTCGGGAATTTCCGCGAAGATTTCCGCGCGCACGGCGCGCTTCGCCTTCTCGGTCAGATTCTGCCGCGATTCCAGATCGATCAGGTTGCCCTGAAGCAGGAAACGTCCGTCCTCGGAGACGTAGAAGATGTCCGTTCCATAGCGGACCTCGAAGATACCGGCCATTTCCGTCGGCTGGATCGAATCCGGGCTGACGGTCGGCACGACCTCGGCCATTCGCTTCTCGATCACCTCGGTGGCGAGCGCCGGGGACATGGCCATCACGGCCAGCAGGGAAATCAGGGTGTTTCGCATCATCAGCATGCAACCGTCTCGTCAAGTGAAAAAACCGGGGGAGTGTAACACCGGGCTGGAGTCTGGGACTGCCGGCGAACCAGAGAGTTGCGTCAACCGCGTGGGTGATGCCGCGCGTGGAGGGCCTGCAGGCGCGCGCGGGCCACGTGCGTATAGATCTGCGTGGTGGACAGGCTGCTGTGCCCCAACAGCATCTGGACCACGCGCAGGTCGGCCCCGTGATCGAGCAGGTGGGTGGCAAAGGCATGGCGCAGGGTATGCGGCGACAGGGCCACGGCGATGCCGGCCGCGGCGGCGTACTGCTTGATACGGTACCAGAAGGCCTGGCGGGTCATTCCCGCCCCGCGGCGGGTCACGAACACGGCCTCGGCCGGCGGATGTCCCTGCATCAGCGCCGGCCGCGACTCGTCCAGGTATTGTCGCAGCCAGTCCCCGGCTTCCTCTCCCAACGGAACCAGCCGTTCGCGCGAGCCCTTCCCGGTCACCCGCAGTACACCCTGCCGGGGATTTACCTGCGATTGCTCCAGGGCGACCAGCTCGGAGACCCGCAACCCGGTTGCATACAGCAGTTCGAGCATGGCTCTGTCGCGCAGACCGATGGACGTCCCGGTCTCGGGAGCCGCCAGCAGCGCCTCGACCTGCGACTCAGAGAGGCTGTCCGGCAGGGGTCTGCCAATGCTCGGTGCATCGATACGGGCGGTCGGATCGTCCCGACGCAGCCCGGCGGCGACCAGGAAGCGATAGAAGCGCCGCTGGCTGGAGAGCCAGCGGGCAACCGACTTGGGACGGGATCCAGACTGCATCCGCGCCCCGAGGAACGCCAGCAGGTCGGCACGGTCTGCTTCGGCCAGCGCCGACCCGCGATCCGTGAGCCAGCTCGACAGAGCCGTCAGGTCACGCCGGTAGGCGTCCAGGGTAAGCCTGGCCAGTCCGTCGACCGCCCAGAGTTCGTCCAGAAACCGGTCGAGCAGGGGATCCGGGTGCGATGCCCCGGACCCCTGCTCCACCGCGGCGACCTCAGTCGCTCTTCTCACCGGCCGCGGTGCCGTGGGCACCGAATTTGGCGGCAATGGCGTCGAAGACCTTGGTCAGTTCCAACGGCAGCGGGAAGAAGATGGTATTGGCCTGGCTGCTATTGGACATGTCGGCCATGGTCTGCAGGTAACGCAACTGCAGGGCCGCCGGATTCTTGCTGATGATCTCCGCCGCCTGCGACAGCTTCTCCGCTGCCTGCAGTTCACCCTCGGCGTGAATGACCTTCGCGCGCCGCTCGCGCTCGGCCTCGGCCTGACGGGCGATGGCGCGGATCATCGACTCGTTCAGGTCCACGTGCTTGATCTCGACGTTGGTGACCTTGATGCCCCAGGAATCGGTCTGGGAGTCGAGGATCTCCTGGATGTCGGCATTCAGCTTGTCGCGCTCGGAGAGCATTTCATCCAGATCGTGCTTGCCGAGTACCGAACGGAGCGTGGTCTGTGCCAACTGACTCGTCGCGGAGAAGTAGTCCTCGACCTGGATCACGGACTTCGCCGAATCGACCACGCGGAAATACAGCACCGCGTTCACGCGCACGGTCACGTTGTCCTGCGAGATCACATCCTGACTGGGCACGTCGAGCGTGATGATGCGCAGGTCCACCTTCACCATCTGCTGAATGCCCGGGATGATGATGATCAGACCAGGGCCCTTCACGGCCTGGAAACGCCCCAGGAAGAAGACCACGCCGCGCTCGTATTCGCGCAGCACCTTGATGGACATCGCGATCAGCGCGACGACCACCACCAACGGGAAAAGATAGGCTCCGGTCATTACGACTTCTCCTTCACTTGGGTTGTCTGAAACCGTTCGCTGCCGCGAACGGTTGGGATGAGCATTCAGGAACGAGTTGCGACCGCGTCAGCGTCTTCCGACACCGGTTCGACCCTGAGGCGCAGCCCCTTGAGGCCAACGACGCGGACCTTCTGCCCTTCCTCCACCGGTTCGGTGGTCTCGGCCGTCCACAGTTCGCTGTGCACGTACACGCGCCCGCTACGCTCGAAGTCCTCGCGCGCCTCGCCGATCATGCCGATCATTTCATCTCGTCCTATGGTCGGCTTGACCTTGCGCAGCCGGATCAAACGCCCGAGCACCCAGATCGAGAAGACCCCCACGACGAGGGCGGTACCAAAAACCAGTGGAAGCGAGATATTCAATTCCGGATCGTCCCAGAGAATGATGGAGCCGGTGATGAAGGAGATCATGCCACCGATTCCCAGTATCCCGAAACTCGGGAGGAAGGCCTCGGCAACCATGAAGATCAGCCCCAGAAGGATCAGCGCCAGACCGGCATAGTTCACCGGCATCACCTGCAGCGCATAGAAGGCGAGCACCAGCGAGATCGCCCCGATGACTCCAGGATAGATCGCCCCGGGGTTGGAGAGTTCGAAAATGATGCCGTAGATCCCGATCAGCATCAGAATATACGCGATGTTCGGGCTGGTGATCACTGCCAGCAGGTTGGTACGCCAATCGGGATCGACCCGGATCACCTCGATGTTGACGGTGTCCAGGACCTTATCGCCCCAGGCCATGCGTACGCTGTGGCCGTCGAGCTGTTCGAGCAGATCCTCGAGGTTGTCGGCCACGAACTCGATGGCATTGATTTCCAGCGCCTCGCGGGCACCGATGTTGGAGCCTTCGCGCACCGCCTCCTCGGCCCAGTCGGCATTGCGGCCGAAGCGCTCGGCAAGTCCCCGGATGTACGACACCGCATCCTCCAGGACCTTGCGCTCCATCGCGGTCTCGCCGCGACGAGCCTCGTCCCTGTTCTCTTCGGCATCGGGAGCTTCAGCCGCCGCGTCGTCGTCAGCGTTCGCGTCCTCGGCCGACTCGTCTTTCTCGGCATCGTTCTCAGCATCGCGGCCGTTCTGGTCGTCGCCACGGGAAGGACGGCTGTCACCGTCGTCCAGACCGGGGAATCCGCCGCCCATCTGCACCGGTGTTGCCGAGCCGATGTTGGTCGAGGGCGTCATCGCAGCGACGTGCGAGCCATACAGCATGTAGGTGCCGGCGCTCGCGGCGCGCCCGCCTGCCGGGTGGACATAGGTCACCACTGGAACGTCCGAGGCCAGCATCGCCTTCACGATGTCCCGCATCGACGAGTCGAGGCCTCCCGGGGTATCGAGCTTCAGCACCACGAGCTCCGCCTCATCGCGTCCGGCCCGTTCGATGCCGCGGATGATGTAGTCGCCCGTGGCCGGGCCAATCGCATCGGACACGGTCAGCAACAGGGCCTGCTTACGGTCTTCGTCGCCGGACGCGGCGAGCAGCCAGCCAGCCGCGACCAGCAGCAGGGAGGCCCAGAGGATCAAGCGGAACCGGGATTTCATCGTATGCAGGCGCATGGTCCTATCCTAACCGTTTCAGGTCTTGCAGTGATGACGCCGCCGATGAAGTCACTGCCCATCGGCGTTGCGGCAAGGGGCGAGCCGCCGGTTGCGGCAGGTGCCGGCTCTCTGTCGGTCCCTCATGCTCCCACAAAAAGGAACCCATCGCCGTCAGGCCTGCGGTACTCCAGTGGACAACGGGCAGCGATGGTGGTTTCGCCATCGCGCGCAGGTGCCATCCCGCTGTGGCTCCGGTATCCTCGGACCATGGCCACCCGGGACGTCCCGGGCGCGGAACGCCGACATCGACAAGAGTGCCAGCATGACCTCCCAAATGATCCCCCTGCTCGGCTTCGCCGCCTGGAGCGGCGCCGGCAAGACCACGCTGCTGACCCGCCTGCTGCCCGTGCTGCGTGCCAGCGGGCTGCAGCTCGCATTGATCAAGCACGCACACCACGACTTCGATGTCGACCAGCCGGGCAAGGACAGCTACGAACTGCGCAAGGCCGGCGCAGGACAGGTCCTGGTGGCGTCCAGCCGACGCCTTGCGCTGATGGTCGAAAATCCCGAGGGCCAGGAGGTCAAGCCCGTGCTTGCCGATCTGGTCCGAAAGCTCGACCCGCGCCGCACGGACCTGATCCTGGTGGAAGGATTCAAGCGTGAACCGATCCCGAAGATCGAGATCCACCGGCCGGGGCTGGGCAAGCCGCTGCTCTGTGTCGACGATCCGCACATCATCGCCGTGGCCACCGACCGTCCGGAATCCGTGCCAGAGGGCACAAGAGCATTGCCGCTGGACGAGGTCCGCGTGATCGCCGCATTCATCGGCGAGTACTTCGACCTGCCTGGCCTGTCCGCGGACGCCTGGCCTTGAGACGCGACGACGCCGGGATGGACGAGACCGATCCCAACATGCTCACCGTCGAGCAGGCGCTGGACCGCGTGCTTGCGGCCTGTGTCCCGGTCGCGGGAAGCGAGACCCTGGCGATCACCAATGCCCTGGACCGGGTATTGGCCGCGCCGGTGACCGCGCGGATCGACGTCCCCTCGTCACGCAACTCGGCCATGGACGGCTATGCGCTGGCCGCCGGCGACGCCCGTGTCGGAGCCCGGCTACGCGTCGCCGGCCTGTCCGCTGCCGGGCACCCCTGGGACGGGCAGATCGGTCCCGGCGAGTGCATCCGGATCCTCACCGGCGCGGTGGTACCCGAGAGCGCCGACACCGTCATCATGCAGGAGCAGGTCCGTAGCGAGGCGGGTTTCGTCACGCTGGCAACGGAGCCCAGGCCCGGCGCCCACATCCGGAATCCGGGCGAGGATACCCGGGCCGGTGCCGTGATCCTGAACGGAGGCCGCCGCCTCACCGCGGCCGACATCGGACTGCTGGCATCGCAGGGCATCGGCGAAGTCACCGTGGTGCGCCGTCCGAAAGTGGCCTTTTTCACCACCGGGGACGAACTGGTGCCGATCGGCCAGCCGCTGGGTCCCGGCCAGATCCATGACAGCAACCGCTATACATTGCGCGCCCTGCTCAGCCGTTACCCGGTGGAGTTCATCGATCTCGGTGTGATCGCCGACACCGAAGATGCCGTGCGCTCGGCCCTGACGCACGCGGGGGAGACCGCCGACCTGATGCTGACCACCGGCGGCGTTTCCGTCGGCGATGCCGACTTCGTCTCGCGCCTGCTCCAGAGCGAGGGCGAAACGGATTTCTGGAAGGTCGCGATGAAACCCGGACGGCCATTGGCCTTTGGCCGATTTGGCCAGGCCGTGTTCCTGGGCCTGCCGGGCAACCCCGTATCGGTGATGGCCACCTTCTCGCTGTTTGTCCGCCCCGCGCTGCTGCGCCTCTGCGGGACCGACCCGGAGCGTCCCTGGACCCTGCGCGCGCACCTGCTCGAGGATCTGCGCAAGAACCCCGGACGGGCGGATTTCCAGCGCGGCATCCTGGAAAAACGGGACGGGGAATGGACGGTGCGTTCCACCGGCGGCCAGGGCTCGCACCAGTTGCGCTCGATGAGCGTCGCCAACGCCTACATCGTTCTCCCGCGCGAGAGCACGGGGGCCAGCGCGGGCGATGAGGTCGAGGTCATTCCCTTTCAGTCGGTCTTCTGAACGTGCCGGGGACCGTCTCCACTCCTGACCCGGTCGGGCTCCTGAGGCGCCTGGCCGCAATGATCTACGACGGGCTGCTGCTGCTCGCGATCTGGATGGTGCTGGGCCTCGTCTTCGTGCTGGTCGGGGAGCTTACCGGCTACGCGCTGACTCCGCTGCAGTTCGTGGTCAACCTGCTGGCTGCCTGGTTCTTCCTGGCCTGGTTCTGGATCCGCACCGGTCAGACGCTGGGCATGCAGGCCTGGAACATCCAGTTGCGTGACGAAACCGGCGGCCCGGTCAACCCGAAGCAGGCGACCCTGCGCTACCTGGTCGCGCTGGCGCAGTGGCTGGTAATCCTGCTGGGGATCTACCTGGCACGCGAGCACGGGGCCTTGGTGACGGCTGGCGCCACCGCCCTGCTGCTGGCCGGACTCGGCCTCAGCCAGGCACACCCCCGCCGCGCGATGCTGCACGACTGGCTGTCGGGAACCGAGCTGGTGCGGGTCACGCGTCAGGCGGGCCCCCATACCGGCCCCTGACCCGTCGCTACGGGCACCACTGGATCCGCATGGCCCACTCGCCCTGGGCAGCGGCCGTTTGCGCTGTGGCCCCGGGTTGCCGATCATGGTGCACCATCCACCCGCCCCGCGCTCGGCGATCCCGTCGCGAAGGCAACCGCATCCGTAAAGGGCCGCATGTACGAACAGGTCTCTCACTCGCTGCTGAACGAAATCCTCGATGAGCTGAAGCCGGAGATCCGACGTCAGGATCTGCGCCATTTCTATACCCGTCTGGGCGCAAACTTCTACGCGATCCACTCGCTCTTCCACTCGCTGTACGGGGCGCGCGAGGACTTCAAGGAAAAGAGCATCAAGCTGGTCGAGGTCATGGCCGCGCGCTATATCGAGCGCTCCGCCGAACTGGAGGCACAGGACAAGGATCGCGAGTTGAACCACAACTGGTTCCTCAGCCAGGAGTGGGTGGCGATGGCCCTGTACGCCGACGGCTTCGCCGGAAACCTCGACGGCGTATGTTCCCGGGTGCCCTACCTGCAGGAACTGGGCGTGAACATGGTGCACATCATGCCGATGCTGGTTTGCCCGGAAAAGGCCAGCGACGGCGGTTACGCGATCAGCGACTTCCGCCGCATCGACCCGCGGGTCGGCACCCTGGAAGAACTGCAAAAGCTCGCCGGGTCCATGCGCAAGCGAGGCATGCTGCTGACCCTGGACGTGGTCGTCAACCACACCTCCGATGAACACGGGTGGGCACGCAAGGCGCGGGCCGGCGACCGGAAATACCAGGACTACTACTACATCTTTTCCAACCGCGACATCCCGGACATGTTCGAGGAGACCATGCCCGAGATCTTCCCGGAGACCTCGCCCGGAAACTTCACCTGGGACGAGGAGATGCAGCAGTGGGTGATGACGGTCTTCAACTCCTTCCAGTGGGATTTGAACTACAGCAACCCCGACGTGTTCATCGAGATGCTGGACGTGATCCTGTTCTGGTCCAACCAGGGTGCGGACATCGTGCGCCTGGACGCGGTCGCCTTCCTGTGGAAGAAGATCGGCACCACCTGCCAGAACGAACGCGAGGCGCACCTGATCCTGCAGTTGATGAAGGACTGCTGCCAGGTTACCGCGCCCGGCGTGCTGTTCATCGCGGAAGCCATCGTCGCTCCGCTGGAGATCATCAAGTACTTCGGCGAGGACGCGGTCATCGCGAAGGAGTGCGAGATCGCCTACAACGCCACTTTCATGGCGCTGCTCTGGGACGCGATGGCCACGCGCAACGCGCGACTGCTGAATCTCGGCATCCAGAGCCTGCCGAACAAGCTGGACCGCGCCACCTGGCTGAACTACGTGCGCTGCCACGACGACATCGGCCTGGGCTTCGATGACCGCGACATCATGGCTGCCGGTTACGAGCCGCACGCGCACCGCCGGTTCCTGGTGGACTATTTCATCGGCGAGTACAAGGGCTCCGATGCCCGGGGACAGCCCTTCGGCCGCAACGAGAAGACGGGCGACGCCCGGATCTCCGGCTCCCTGGCCTCGCTGGCAGGCCTGGAGAGCGCGCTCGAGTCGGGGGATCCCAAGACCATCGACCGCGCGGTGCAGCGCATCCTGCTGCTGCACGGAATGATCCTGTCCTTCGGCGGTATTCCGCTCCTGTATTACGGCGACGAGATCGGCACGCTGAGCGACTGCAGCTATCTCGAGGACCCGAACAAGGCCGGCGACAGCCGCTGGATGAACCGGCCGCGCATCGACTGGGAGAAGGCCGAACTGCGGCATCAGCACGGCAGCGTCGAACAGCGGATCTTCGACGGCCTGAAGCGCATGATCGCGGCGCGCAAGGGCATTCCCGCCTTCGCCGACTTCAACAACCGGGAACTCATCGACCTCGAGAACCCGCACCTGTTCGCCTGCCTGCGCACCCACCCGGAGCACCAGCAGTCGTCCTCGGTACTCGTCGTCGCGAATTTCGACGCCAACCCGCAGTACCTGGAACTGAGCAACCTGCGCTACCGCAGCCTGTACCTGCGCGGCACCCTGCACGATCTGCACACCGGCGAGATCCCGCGCCTGTTCAACGACCGCCTGGTGGTGCCGCCGTACCGGTTCTACTGGCTCAGCAACATGCGCTGACCACACCCCGTGCCAAGACCACTTTGGAGTGCGGGAGCTTGCTCCCGCTTTCACGCGCGGAAGCTCGCC
The DNA here is from genome assembly GCF_007692535.1 of Thioalkalivibrio sp. Classification (GTDB taxonomy): domain Bacteria; phylum Pseudomonadota; class Gammaproteobacteria; order Ectothiorhodospirales; family Ectothiorhodospiraceae; genus Thioalkalivibrio. The sequence continues at coordinate 9,058 of NZ_REBW01000076.1, forward strand.
TCCGCGGCAGGGGGCGAGCCCCTGCAGGGAAACCGGCGGCAAGCCGCCGCACTCCATACCCGGACCTCAAGCATCGCGCAGTTCAGGTCTCACGCGGACACCGTCCCGCACGCGGTCGCCGGGGTGCGTGACGACGACTTCCCCCGGTTTCAGCCCATCGAGGATCTGGGTGACCATTCCGCTGCGGCGGCCAGTCTGCACCTCGCGCTCCTGCGCGCGGCCGTCAGCCACCACGAACACCGCCCAGCGACCCCCGCTGCGGAACAGCGCGCTGGTCGGGATCTGAATCACGTCATCGCCCTCCCAAAGCAGGAACTCGGCCTCGACACGGAAGCCGACCCCCAGCCACTCGGCGGCGGCCTCCACGTCGTCGAAATCGATGATGACGGGGACCCGCTGCTCGTCCACACCCAGCGCCGACACCTTGGTGAAGCCCGCCGGCTCGACCCGGCGGACCCGGCCCGCCAGCGTCTCGTCGCCACCCCAGCCGGTGATGTGCACGCGCATGTCCCGCCGAACCCTGACCGCGTCCATCGACAGCAGATCCACCTGCACCTCCAGATCGCCCAGATGGCCGACTTCGATGACCGGTTCGCCGGCCCCGATCGCCCCCTCGCAGCAGCGGTGCCGCGTCAGAACCAGCCCTCCCGAGGGTGTCCGGACCTCGAGTACCGGCTGATCTTCTTCAGGGCGCTGGCCGCTGGCGATGTCGAGAAACGCCCGCGCGCTCTCGACCTCGAATCGCGCCACATCGACGGCGTTCTCGGCGGCACGCACCACCGCACGCTGACGGTCGCGCACGCTGCGCACCCGATCCATCTCCGTGGCTGAGATCAGTTCGCGCTCCCGGAGCTGCCGGTAGCGCGCAAACTCGGCGTCCGCGAAGGCCGCCTCGGCCTGCTGGGTCTCGAGGTCGGCACGCGCGCCCTCCAGACGGGAGCGGGCGGCGGAGAGGTTCTCGCGCGCCTGTTCCATGCTGCGCGCATCCAGCGCCGGCGCCGGATGCGGCTCCATCCGGAAGACCACATCGCCCTGCTGCACCTCGTCGCCGACCTCGAGGGCGACCCGCTGCAGATAGCCGGAAATCGGCGCGGATACCGTAAAGGAATCCCGTAGCCGGGTGCGTCCCTCTTCGTCGACCGACTCGACAAAGGTGCCGGACTTCACCGCGACGGCGCTGACCGGTACCGGCGCCGGCATCAGCGTCCAGGCCAGCAGTCCCGCCGCGCCCAGCGCAACCAGCCCCCAGAGCAGCTTCTTGCGCAGTTTCATAGGGACGTTCTCCTCATGGCCTGCGTAAGTTTACTACCCCGCGACCGGGCATCGCCGGAGTACGGAAGCTCGCTCCCGCTTTCATGACAGTGCTGCCCGCCCAGACCACCCAAAGCGGCGGCGAGCCGCCGCACTCCAGAGGCGCTGCGCGCCGGGGCCATTTGGAGTGCGGGAGCCTGCTCCCGCTTTCCGGTGCTCGGGCAATCCCGGCGCAGCGGCGGCGCCGCCCGATGCGCGGACCCACCGCAGCATCGGGAGTGGCTATCGTCCTCGCGGACATCAGGCCAGCGCATCACTCCACCGCCTTCAGGACCGCGACCTTGTCCAGGCGGTGCAGCCGCCGGACCACCAGCACCGCGGCGGCTACCGATGCCGTCAGGACCACTGCGGTGGCAAAGCCGTAGGCACCGGGCGTGATCACCAGCGGCACCCGGAACATGTCCATGCTGAAGGCCTGGTTCAGCGCCCAGGCGAAACCGGTGCCGATCAGCCAGCCGAACGGCAGCGCGACCAGCGTCAGCAACAGGATCTCGCCGACCAGGATCCAGCTGACCTCGCCCCGCGAGTACCCCAGCACCTGCAGGGTCGCCAGCTCCCTGGAACGCTCGGCGAAGGCGATGCGGGCATTGTTGTAGACGACGGCGAAGGCGATGGATGTCGCCAGCAACACGAACACCAGCGCGAACATCAGGATGGTGTCGTCCATGTATTCGCGGATGTTGCGCTCGGCCTCGGAGATCATGCCGATGCTGGCCACCCCGGGCAGGTCCCACAGGCGGTCGAACAGCGCGCGCTCCTGTCCCGAATCGATCATCAGCCAGGCCCCGGTGACCGCGGGTCCCTCGCGCATCAGGCGGTTCAGCGCGGGGCGCTGCATGTAGGCGCCGACGCCCAGGGGTTCATCGACCAGCCCCACCAGCGGGACCGTGACGGTTTGGCGGTGACCCTCCTGGATCTCGACCCGGACCGCGTCACCGACCCGCAGCCCGAGATCCTGTGCCAGGTAGTCGGTCAGCAGCAGGCCCTCGGGAGGCAGGCGCTGGGGCCGCTGGCGACCGTCCAGCAACTGGCGCAGGTAGGGCTGCTCGTCCATGCCGAGGATCGACGTGCGGTACTCGCGATGCCCGGCCAGCAGGCGCACCGGGACGCTGCGGTAGGTCTCCACCGCCAGTACGCCGGGCTGGTGCCGCAGTTCGGAATGCACGCGCACCGGGGTCGGATCGCTGAAGGTCAGGTGCAGATCCATGCGCATCACCTTCCGGTACTGGGTGTCGATCATGTGGTCGACCGCATTCAGCTGATAGGCGCCCATGACCAGCAGGCCCAGTGACATCGCGATGCCCAGGACCGACAGCGAGGACTTGAGCGGGTGCCGGGCCAGATTGCGCAGGATGATGCGCGCCGGCTGATCCAGCCAGTGGCGCAGGGCGGACCGTTCCAGCCAGCCCCTGCGAAAGCGCGCCGGCGGCTCCGGCCGCATCCCCTCCGCCGGCGGCAGGCGTACCGCGCCCCAGACCGCGCGCAGCGTGCCCAGCATCGCCGCGCCCGCCGCCACCGCGACGGCGAGGAGCACGACCCAGCCCTGCAGGCGGAAGCTCATCTCCGGAAAGCGGAAGTACTCGGTGTAGATCGCCGCGAGTCCGCTGGCGGCCCATGCCCCGAACCCGATACCCAGCGCACTGCCGAGGAGCACGATCAGCCCAGTGAGCATCCCGTAGTGCAGCGCGATGTCGAGGTTGCCGTAGCCGAAGGCCTTCAACACCGCCACCTGCTCGCGCTGCGTGCGGATGATCCGGCTCATCACCACGTTCAGCAGAAACGCCGACACCAGCAGGAAGATGGTCGGCAGGATCACGGCCTGCGCGCGCAGCTGCTTCAGCTCCTCGTGCAGGAACCGGTGCGAGTGCTGGTCGTCCCGCCCGTGGGCGCCGATCCCGCCGTAGCGCGCGAGGATGCGGTCCAGGTGATCGATGACCTCTGCCTCGGAGGCACCGGACTGCAGGCTGACAGCGACATTGTTGAAGGCCCCCTCCATTCCGTACGCGCTGGCCAGTGCGCGCCGGTTCATCCAGAGAATGCCGTACCGCTTGTAGTCGGGCAGCAGGTCCGTCGGCGCGATCTGGTACACATACTCAGGAGAGAGCACGGTACCGCTGACCCGCAGCGTGCTCAGGCGCCCCCGGATGATGGCCTCGATATGGTCGCCGGCGCGAAGTCCGTGTGCCTCGGCGAAGGCGTCACTGATCACGACCTCTTCGGCTCGTCCCGGCTCGGGCAGCCGCCCCTCGCGCAGGTACAGCTGATTCAGCAGCGGCTCACGGCCCTCGGGGATCGACAGCAGCAGTCCGCGCACGGGATCGTCGAATCCCGGCACCTCGAGGCGCACCGAGGCCTTCACGCGGGTCTCGACCTGGTTCACCCCGGGGATGTCGCGCAGCCGCCCGGCGACGCTCTCGGGCGCGCGCTTCAGATCGGCAAAGACTTCGGCGAAATGAAAATCCTCGTAGAAACGCTGCTGGGTCAGACTCAGGGCATCGAGCGTGGTTACCGCAATGATCAGGGTCATCACGCCGCTGGCAATCACCAGCGCGATGGCCGCGGCCTGCCCCTTCAGCGTCGCCAGGTCGCGCAGCAGCTTCCGGTTCAGGGTACGCACCCCCGGAGCCCCGTTACCAGCGCAGTTCGCCGGGCGGCCGGCGCTTGTCGTTCACGTGGATGTTCTCGACCCGCCCATCGCGCAGACGGATCACCCGATCCGCCATCTCTCCGATCACCTCGTTGTGGGTGATGATCGCGACGGTGGTGTCCATCGCCTCGTTGATGTGTTCCAGCGCCTCGAGCACCTGGATTCCGGTCTTCGAATCCAGCGCGCCGGTGGGCTCGTCACAGAGCAGCACCGCAGGCTGCTTGGCGATCGCGCGGGCGATCGCGACCCGCTGCTGCTCGCCGCCGGACAACTGCGCCGGGAAATGATCCAGCCGCTCCTTCAGGCCGACCAGCGCAAGCGCCTCTTCCGGGAGCATCGGATCGCGGCTGATCTCGGTGACGATCGCGACGTTCTCGCGCGCGGTCAGGCTGGCGATCAGGTTGTAGAACTGGAACACGAAGCCGACATGGTCACGACGGAACAGCGTCAGTGCCTTGTCCGAGGCATTGGTCAGTTCCTGATCACGGTAGCGGACGGTACCGCTGCTGGCGGTATCCAGGCCGCCCATGATGTTCAGCAGCGTGGACTTCCCGGAACCGGAGGCGCCCAGCATCACCACCAGTTCGCCGGCGTAGAGCTTCAGGTCCACGCCCTGCAGGGCGTGGATCTCGACATCCCCCATCAGGTAGGTCTTGGTCAGACCACGGGTCTCGAAGACCACGTCCCGGTTTCGGGAACCCTCCGGCCGTTTTGCTGGGTCAGCCGTCATGTCCCGATTCTACGGCAAGCGCCGAAAGCCGGCAGATCCGGAACACGCGGGGTGCACCGCGTGGCCTGGAGGCCCACAATCCGATCATGGCGCTCGAAAGTCTCCATCCCGGACCCACCCCTGCCCCATGAACCCGGGTATCCGGCTGGTCCCCATCTGGCTGCTTGCGGCATTGCCGCCACTGTTCTGGGCCGGGAACTTCGTGCTGGCGCGGGCGCTGCACATGGAGATCACGCCGATCGCACTGTCGTTCTGGCGCTGGGCCATTGCGTTGCTGATCCTGCTGCCGTTCGTCTATTCCGGGCTTTGGCAACAGCGCCGGTTGCTGCTGCGCCACTGGCCGGTGTTGACCCTGTTCGCCGTGCTGGGGGTCACCAACTACAACACCTTCGCGTACCTGGGCCTGCAGCACACGACGGCGACCAATGGCGTGCTGCTCTCCTCGGTGACACCGGTGGTCATCGTCGCGCTGTCGTTTCTGCTGTTCCGGGTCCCGCTGCGTGGCACGCAGCTCTTCGGCATCCTGCTCTCGCTGGCCGGCGTCGTCCTGATCGCCACCGAGGGCCGGCCGCAGATGCTGGCCGAGCTGGAAATCAATCGCGGCGACCTGTGGATCCTGGCCGCGAGCCTGGACTGGGCGCTGTACTCGGTCTTCCTGCGCTGGCGCCCGGCGGGTCTGGAGGCGAAGACCTTCCTGACCGCGATCATCGCCATCGGCCTCCTGCCGCTGGCCGTGCTCTATGCCTGGGATCTCGCCGCCGGGCATCGCTTTGCGCTCGACGCCACCAATCTCGCTGCGATCGGCTACGTCGCGCTGTTCCCCTCGGTCCTCGCCTATGTCTTCTGGAACCGCGCCGTCGCCGAGATGGGACCGAACCGCACCGGCCAGTACCTGCACCTGATGCCGGCTTTTGGTGCGGCCCTGGCGATCCTGCTGCTCGGCGAGCGGCTGCAGGGCTTCCACCTGGCCGGCGCAGTCATGATCGCGGTCGGCATCGTCCTGGCCACCTTCAACAGGCGGAGGAACGCATGAACGACCGGGACCGTATCGGGGACTGGACCCGGACGGCGGCAGCAGTGTCGGCCGCGATCCAGCAATCCATTCATGGTTTTGTTGCATCCGATCGATTCCGTGGCCTGTTGAACTCCAGCCCTCCCGAGACTACGTTGGAGGTTTCTACGCCAGCTCCAGGTCGATCGCGCCGTGTCTGAAACGCTGCTTTTTTCCATCATCGAATCGCCGGGCCACCCCAATCTCAGCGAGCTCTACCAGCGCCGCAACATCCAGGAAGTTCGCCTGTCGTCGATGCGCAAGGCGATCCAGGCACTGCAACGGCAGCGGCCCGACTATGTCGTGGCAGAGTTCTTCTACGGCTACGGGAACAACTACGCCGGAGCCAACCTGGGCAACCTGGACGTATTCCTGGCCAGCCTGCAGAAATATGCGCCCGAGGCGCGCGTGATCGTGTTGGTGGACAAGCAGGATCGGAAATACGTGAACCGCCTGGCCGAGCGTTACCCCGTGCATGCGGTGCTCGTTCAGCCCGTGGGTGCCGCGGACGTGGATGCCGCACTCCTGACCTGAGCAGGAGTCGGGTTACGCCGCGCTAACTTTCATGGCCTCGGAGCGCGCCACCCCGAAGGATGAAAGCGCAAGCCCCTATGGAGTGCGGCGGCTTGCCGCCGCTTTGAGGAGCTGGGTCATTCCAGGCACCGAATAGCGGGAACAAGCTCCCGCACTCCATAAGCGGGAGCGTAGGGGAGGGCGTGGCCGTGGCTTTCACGTTCACCCGACAAGCCTCCTCCCAAAGCGCCTCAGCCGATCAGCACACAGCCGCGCAGGCCGCTGCCGGGCGTTTCGGCCACGCTGCGCAGGATGTCGAGGACGACGCCGGCGTCCTTCGGGGCCTGGGTCCGAAATGCCTCGAAGCCCGTCATCACGACGACGCGCTCGGGGGCACTGCGGTCTTCGGGACCGTACAGGGCCTCCTCCAGTGCGTCCCAGTTGAAGCCGAACCAGTCGCCGAGTGCCAGCGCGCGATGGAGCGCATCCAGCAGGCCGGCCTTGTCCGATACCCCTGCGAGGTCCACCCTGCGGGCGTCGAAGCCCTGGTCACACAGCGCTTCCAGCACCCCATCGGGATTGGTGTCACCAGGCAGTTCCAGCAACGGTGCCGGCCCCGACAGCCAGTCGCGCAATACGCTCGGATCTGCGGCGGACGCCATCAGCGGATCCTCCGGAAACTTCGGTAGTGGTCGTGCGTGTAGTAGACCTCGCCGTCGGCCCCGATCACCAGGCGTTGCGGCCCCGCATGGGAGATGCCGGGCGTGCGCACCACGTATTCCCGGTAGTGTCCCCGTGGACGCTCGGGCAGCAGACCCTCGCGATTCTGGAAGATCCCGCCGTCGTTGCGGTGCGGATCGCTCTCCCCGGCCGCGATCCGAGCCAACTCCGGCGCCAGATCCACGTCCCCCCGCCAGGCCACCCGGCCGTCGAGATCGCGGATCTCCACGCCGCGCACGACGAGGTCGTCGTTGCTTGTGTCGATCTCCTCGAGCGCGGGCGGGGGCGGGGGCTGCCCGGGGCCGAGCCAGGAATCCGATCCAGGAAACAGCAGGGTCAGCGCCGCGACGGCGAGCACCAGTACCAGGATCACGATACGCAGATTCATGGTGTCTTCTTCTCCCGAAGGGGTCAGGTATCTTCCGGCTGCCGCATCCTGCCGCGGCCACGCTTGCGTTCGCCCAGCTGTTTCTTACTGGTCAGCCGCCGTTCGCGCGAGGCCCGGGTGGGGCGCGTGGCGATGCGCCTGGCCGGCGGCTCGCTGGCCTCGCGGAGCAGTTCCACGAGCCGGGCAATCGCATCTTCGCGATTGCGCTCCTGGCTGCGAAAACGCTGCGCATGGATGATCAGGATACCCTCGCGCGAGATGCGCCTGCGGGCAAGCCGCTGCAGACGCTCGCGCACACCGGGCCTCAGGGCTTCCGTGGCGTTCAGATCGAAGCGCAGTTCCACCGCGCTGTCGGTCTTGTTCACATGCTGTCCACCAGGGCCGCCTGCGCGCTTGTAGCGGAATTCCAGGTCTTCCTCGGGCAATCGAAGTCCCGGGCTGATCTCGATCATCGCAGGCCGCCGACCGGGCCACAACCGCCCCAATGGCGAACCGCCGCAGCTCGGAATTCCGCAATCCGAGCGGATTCCGGTTTGTTGTCGGGCCCACAAATCACTAGGCTATGCGCTGCCCACCACCGGAGTCGGGGGTGGCAGACATCGAGGGTTCGGGCCTTCCCGGCCCGCGTCGACCCCGCGCTCGGCAAGGCCCCGCGGGGCGCAGCGCAACCGATACCGCGACGCTTTCGCGCCGCACCCGCCCATCGTGCGATTCCGTCCAGCAACCAACGAGGAGTTTTCATGTCCGCCCTGATCTGTGGTTCCATCGCCTTCGACACCATCATGGTCTTTCCCGATCGCTTCAAGAACCACATCCTGCCGGACAAGGTGCATATCCTCAACGTCTCCTTCCTGGTTCCGGAGATGCGCCGGGAGTTCGGCGGCTGCGCGGGCAACATCGCCTACAACCTCAAGCTGCTGGGGGGAGAACCGGTACCCATGGCCACCGTGGGCTCCGATTTCGGCATCTACGCCGAATGGCTGGAGCAGCAGGGTGTCGACTGCAGGCACATCCGCACCGTGGACGGCAGCTTCACCGGCCAGGCCTTCATCACGACGGACCAGGACGACAACCAGATCACCGCGTTCCATCCCGGGGCGATGAGCTTTTCGCACTACAACCGGGTTCAGGAGGCGTCCGGCATCCGCGTCGGCATCGTCTCGCCGGACGGGCGCGACGGGATGATCCAGCACGCCGAACAGTTCGCCGAGGCGGGCATTCCCTTCATCTTCGATGTCGGCCAGGGCCTGCCGATGTTCGGCGGCGAGGACCTCAGCCGTTTCCTGGACCAGGCCACCCACGCCGCGTTCAACGATTACGAGGCGCAGCTGACCGCCGAGCGCACCGGCCTGAGCCTGGAACAGATGGCCGAGCGGGTCGAGGCACTGATCGTGACCCGCGGCGGCGAGGGTTCGCACATCCACACCGGCGGCCGGCGCATCGAGATCCCGGCGGTAACACCGGCCGCCGTGGTGGACCCGACCGGCTGCGGCGATGCCTACCGGGCGGGGCTGCTGTTCGGCATCGAACGGAGCATGGACTGGGAGACCACCGGCCGCATCGCCTCGCTGCTGGGCGCGCTCAAGATCGCCCATCCGGGTACCCAGAACCACGCATTCACCGCGGACGAGTTCGCCGAACGCTTCCAGGAAACGTTCGGCTACCGCTTCTGATGCGCTGGCGATCCCTGTTGCCGCCGTGGCGTCGATCTGCGCCTGCGCCGAGACTGGCCGCGATCTTCGTGAGTCCGCGTGCCGGCGCGCCGATGCAGGCATTGCGCGCGGCGGATGCCGCAACGGGTCAGGGCCTGGTCGGTGACCGCTACCAGACAGGCTCCGGCCACTGGCACCCGGTCGAGAGCTGCCAGGTCACGCTGATCTCGGCAGACGACCTGGGACGCGCGCAACGGCGTCTCCCGGTGGCCCTGGACCACGGCGAGCATCGCCGCAACCTGGTGATCTCGGGAATGCGGACCCGGGCCCTGGAGGGTCGTCGATTCCGGATCGGCACCGCGCAGTTCGAGTACTGGAAGCCCCGGCCGCCCTGTGGCTACATCAACCAGGTCACCGGCGAGAACATGGCCAAGGCCTTGGGACGCAATAGCGGCGTATGCCTGCTGGTGCTGGAAGGCGGACGCCTGGAGGTCGGGGACGCAGTCATCCTCGAGCCGCCGGAGACCGCCTGAGCGGCCCTGCCGGAGCTATCATCTGGAACGATCGATCAGCAATCGCCGATCCGCCGACCTTCGAGCTCGATGCGCATCTGCATCGGGCCCATGGGTGTGGTCATCCGCGCATCCATGGTTCCCTCGGTACGATCCCCCAGGAAACGCATTTCCGCGTCCATGATCATGTCCATGCCGTCCTCATGCTGGCAGGTCATGCTGTAGCTCATGTGATCGGCGCTGATGACCTTGTCGGTGATCTCGCAGGACTCTTCTTCGAGATCAAGATCGAAGACCAGCCCATCGAGATCCTCGCTGGTCACGCACTCCCTGCTGGAGTCGCGTTGCTCGGGCATCGGAGTGCCGGGGAACGTGGTGATCGAACTCATTTCCCACTCGCCCGGCTGGATGTTCGGTTCGGTCGCGATGGCAGTCAGGGGGATGGCAACAAGGGTCGCAATGACAAAGCTGCGAAGGGGCATGCGGTGATTCCTCTGGCGGTTGTTTTCAGGCGCCGAAGCGGGGCGACCCGCTTCGGCGGGGTCCGCTGTCCTTGCCGCACAATCGGCGTAAAGCACGCAACCTGCCATGCCTGTACGCGAGGGTCAATGCCGGATGCTAGGCTTGTCCGGGCAGCGCCCATGCCCCTGAGCCAACCGTGGCGGCGTTCGCACCGCCCGACGGTCCCAGCCAATGGAGACGCCATGCGACAACGAAACCACACGTTTCCCCGGCTGATGCCGACCGCGCGCGGAGGCCTTGCTGCGGCTGGAGTGCTGCTCTTCCTGTCGCTGCTCGCAGCCTGCTCGCCAACGCCCCCATCACTCTCGCCACTGCCGGCCGACGCGACCATCCTCGCCTTCGGCGACAGCCTGACCGCGGGCACCGGTGCGCACGAGGGCGACTCCTACCCGACGCAGCTTTCGAACCTGAGCGGGCGACAGGTGATCAATGCGGGCGTTCCGGGCGAGGTCTCGAGTCAAGGCCTCGTCCGTCTTCCCGGCCTGCTCGACGAGCACCAGCCCCACCTGCTGATCCTGACCCACGGCGGCAACGACCTGCTGCGCCGAATGGACGTCGAACAGACCCGGGACAATCTCGCCGCGATGATCCAGCTGGCCCGGGATCGTGGTACGGACGTGCTGCTGGTGGCCGTACCCGCCCCGACCCTGCTGCGACTGCGCAGCGAGGCGATCTACGCCGACATCGGGGAGGCCTTCGGAATCCCGGTCGAGAACGGCGCTCTCGCACGCATCCTCTCGCGGGATGCGATGAAGTCCGACCCGATCCATCCCAATGCGGATGGCTACCGTTATCTCGCCGAACACATCCACCGGCTGCTGATCGAGACGGGCGCCCTGTAGCGGGCGCGGAGCGCCTATGGAGT
>NZ_REBW01000196.1 GCF_007692535.1 Thioalkalivibrio sp.
TGCGCGTGCCCTTGCCGGCGGCAAGCACGACCACGTGCAGGGGAGCCTTCGCGTCAGTCATGCCGGGATGCCACTAGCGCGCCATGCGAGCACGAACCATTCCTTTATGGAGTGCGGAAGCTTGCTTCCGCTTTGGAGCGCCCGGGCTGCCCACAACGCCCAAGGCGGCGGCGAGCCACCGCGCTCCATAGACACATTGTGCAGGGGGCTGTGCAGACACCACGCTCAGTTGGATCGGCGCAGCTTCTGGATCATCTGCAGTCGCGCCGCGGCCTCGACCAGCTCGGCCTGGGCCTTGGCGTAGTCGAAATCGGCCTTCGAGTTGGCCAGCGCATCCTCCGCCCGGCGCTTGGCCTCCATGGCCTCGGCCTCGTCGAGATCCTTGGCGCGGATCGCGGTATCGGCAAGCACCGTGACCACGTGCGGCTGCACCTCGAGGATGCCCCCGGAGACGAACACGCGCTGCGGCTCACCGTCCTCGGTCTCGCGGATGCGCAGTTCGCCCGGCTTCAGGCGCGCCAGCAGCTGGGTGTGGCGGGGATAGATCCCGACCTCGCCGACCTCGGTGGTGGCGGCGATCATGTACGCCTCTCCCGAGTAGATCGACTCCTCGGCGCTGACGACGTCGACGTGAATGGTCATGGCCATGGCAAATGCTCCTTACTTCAGCTTCTCGGCCTTTTCAGCAGCCTCTTCGATCGAGCCTACCATATAGAAAGCCTGTTCCGGCAGGTGATCGTATTCGCCGGCGACGATCGCGGCGAAACCGCGAATGGTGTCCTTCAGCGACACGTACTTGCCGGGCGAACCGGTAAAGACCTCGGCCACGAAGAAGGGCTGGGACAGGAAGCGCTGGATCTTGCGCGCCCGGGACACCAGCAGCTTGTCGTCCTCGGACAGTTCGTCCATACCGAGAATGGCGATGATGTCCTTCAGCTCCTTGTAGCGCTGCAGGGTGTTCTGCACCGCGCGGGCGGTGTCGTAGTGCTCGTGACCGATGATGTTCGCGTCCAGCTGGCGGCTGGTGGAATCCAGTGGATCCACGGCCGGGTAGATCCCGAGTTCGGCGATCTGGCGCGACAGCACGACGGTCGCATCGAGGTGCGCGAAGGTCGTTGCGGGCGAGGGGTCGGTCAGGTCGTCCGCCGGCACGTACACCGCCTGGATCGAGGTGATCGAGCCCTTCTGCGTCGACGTGATGCGTTCCTGCAGCACGCCCATCTCCTCGGCCAGCGTCGGCTGGTAACCCACTGCAGAGGGCATGCGCCCGAGCAGCGCCGAGACCTCGGTCCCGGCCAGCGTGTAGCGGTAGATGTTGTCGATGAACATCAGCACGTCGCGGCCCTCGTCGCGGAAAAACTCGGCCATGGTCAGGCCGGTCAGTGCGACGCGCAGGCGGTTGCCCGGGGGCTCGTTCATCTGGCCGTAGACCAGGGCCACCTTGTCGAGAACGTTCGACTCCTTCATCTCGTGATAGAAGTCGTTCCCCTCGCGGGTCCGCTCGCCGACGCCGGCAAACACCGAATAGCCGCTGTGCTCGATGGCGATGTTGCGGATCAGCTCCATCATGTTCACGGTCTTGCCGACACCGGCGCCGCCGAACAGGCCGACCTTGCCACCCTTCGCGAAGGGGCAGAGCAGGTCGATGACCTTGATGCCCGTCTCCAGGAGTTCGGTGGAACCCGCCTGCTCGTCGAAGGCGGGCGCGGAGCGATGGATCGACCAGTGCTCCTTGGCCTCGACCGGCCCGGCGTTGTCGATGGGCCTGCCGAGCACGTCCATCACCCGCCCGAGGGTCTCGACACCGACCGGGACCTGGATCGCCTTGCCGGTGGAGGTGACCTCCATCTGCCGCTTCAACCCGTCGGTGGTCCCCATCGCGATGGTGCGCACGATGCCGTCGCCGAGCTGCTGCTGCACTTCCAGCGTCAGGTCGGTCTCGGCGAGATGCAGGGCATCGTAGATCTTCGGCACGGCGTTGCGCGGGAACTCCACGTCGACCACGGCGCCGATGATTTCGACAATCTTTCCAGAACTCATGTGTGCAATCCTCTAAGTCGGTAATTCTTGCCTGGGCGCGGGGCCAATGCCGGGAGCGCGGAACGACCGCGCCGCCGCACGACGCTGCTAGACGGCGGCCGCGCCGCCGACGATCTCCGAGATCTCCTGGGTGATCGCGGCCTGACGGGCCTTGTTGTAGATCAACTGCAGTTCCTTGATCAGCGAGCCGGCGTTGTCGGAGGCCGACTTCATCGCCACCATGCGCGCCGCCATCTCGCAGGCGACATTCTCGACCACCGCCTGGTAGATCATGGACTCCACGTACCGTTCGAGCAGGGTGTCGAGGACGGGGTGGGTGTCGGGCTCGTAGATGTAGTCCCAGTGGTGCTTCAGTTCCTGCTCCTGGCTGGGTGCCGTGGGCAGCATCTGGGACACCACCGGCTGCTGGGTCATGGTGTTGATGAACTTGTTCTCCACCAGCAGCACCTGGTCGATGCGCCCGTCACGGAAGCCGTCCAGCACCACCTTGATGCCACCGACGAGATCGGTCATGCGCGGCCGGTCGCCCAGGTGGGTCGCCTCGGCGATGATGTTGCCGCCCAGGCGCTTGAAAAAGCCCAGCGCCTTGTTGCCGAACAGGCAGAGATCCACCTCGACACCTTCGTCGCGGAAGCGCCGCATCTCGCCCACGGCCTTCTTGAACAGGTTCACGTTCAGACCACCGCAGAGCCCGCGGTCGGTCGAGACGATGATCAGCGCCACGCGCCGGACCTCGCGCTCGATCATGAACGGGTGCCGGTACTCGGCGTTCGCCATCGCGACGTGGCCGATGGTGCTGTGGATCTTCCGGGCATAGGGGCGCGATTCCTCCATGCGGTCCTGTGCGCGGCGCATCTTCGACGCCGCGACCATCTCCATGGCCTTGGTGATCTTCTGAGTACTCTTGATACTCTTGATCTGAGTCCGGATTTCCTTTGTGCCCGCCATTGCGTGCCCCCGTTACCAGCTGTGTTTGGCCTTGAACTCTTCCAGGGCCTTGCGCATCGACGCCTCGATCTCGGAGTCGTAGTCCCCGGAATCGTTGATCTTGTCCAGCAGCGCCTTCTGCGACGACCGCAGGTAGTCGAGCAGCGCGCGCTCGAAGCTCACGACCTTGTCGGTGTCGACGTCGTCCAGGAAACCCTCGTTGGCGGCGAAGAGCGAGAAGCCCATCTCGCCGATGGACATCGGCGAGTACTGCCCCTGCTTCATCAGTTCGGTCACGCGCTTGCCGCGGTCGAGCTGCCTGCGGGTCAGTTCGTCGAGGTCGGAGGCGAACTGCGAGAAGGCCGCCAGCTCGCGGTACTGGGCCAGCGCCAGACGCACGCCGCCACCGAGCTTCTTGATGATCTTGGTCTGCGCGGCGCCGCCGACGCGCGACACCGAGAGACCGGCGTTGATCGCCGGCCGGATGCCGGCGTTGAAGAGGTCGGTCTCGAGAAAGATCTGGCCGTCGGTGATCGAGATCACGTTGGTCGGCACGAACGCAGAGACGTCGCCGGCCTGCGTCTCGATGATCGGCAGCGCGGTCAGCGAGCCGGTCTTGCCGGTGACCTCGCCGTTGGTGAAGTTCTCGACGTACTCGACGTTGACCCGCGAGGCCCGTTCCAGCAGGCGCGAGTGCAGGTAGAAGACGTCACCCGGGTAGGCCTCGCGGCCCGGCGGCCGGCGCAGCAGCAGCGACACCTGGCGGTAGGCCCAGGCCTGCTTGGTCAGGTCGTCGTAGACGATCAGGGCGTCCTCGCCCCGATCGCGGAAGTACTCGCCCATGGTGCAGCCGGCGTAGGGGGCGATGAACTGCATCGCCGCCGACTCGGAGGCGTTCGCGGCGACGATGATGGTGTGTTCCATCGCTCCCGCGTCTTCCAGGCGGCGCACCACGCCAGCGACCGAGGAGGCCTTCTGGCCCACCGCCACGTAGATGCACTTCACGCCGCTGCGGATCTGGTTGATGATCGCGTCCACCGCCACCGCGGTCTTGCCGGTCTGGCGGTCGCCGATGATCAGCTCGCGCTGGCCGCGGCCGATCGGAACCATCGCATCGATGGCCTTCAGGCCGGTCTGCAGCGGCTGCGAGACCGACTGGCGCTCGATGACGCCGGGGGCGATCTTTTCGATCGGCGCGGTCATGTCGGAGTCCACCGGACCCTTGCCGTCGATCGGCCGACCCAGCGCGTCGACCACGCGCCCGAGCAGACCGGGACCCACCGGCACCTCGAGGATGCGGCCGGTGCAGCGGACCGTGTCGCCCTCGGTGATGTGCTTGTAGTCGCCCAGGACGACCGCGCCCACCGAGTTCCGCTCCAGGTTCAGCGCCATGCCGAAGGTGTCGCCGGGGAACTCGATCATCTCGCCCTGCATCACGTCGCCGAGACCGTGGATGCGGGAGATGCCGTCGGTCAGGCTGACCACGGTGCCCTCGGTCCGGGCCTCCGAGCCCACCTCGAATTTCTCGATGCGCTGCTTGATGAGATCACTGATCTCGGAAGGATTCAGTTGCATTGCTTGTTTCCTCTTAGCGACTCAAATTGGCGGCAAGACGGTTCAGCTGTCCCCGCACCGACCCGTCGATGACCAGGTCGCCGGCACGGACCACGACACCGCCGAGCAGGGATT
>NZ_REBW01000277.1 GCF_007692535.1 Thioalkalivibrio sp.
TTCATTTCCGAGAACAACTCGGTGGCCTTCGACCCCGAGCACGACTGGCAGGTGGATGACGTGATCCCGCAGCGCTTCCTGCGCGCGCCCTCCGGCAGCCGGGGCGCTATCGCCGCCGAGGGCGGCTACGAGGATGGCGCCTGGCGGATTCGCCTGACGCGAACCCTGGAGGCACCCAACCCGAAGGACAGCAAGCGCCTGGAGGACGGCGGCGTCTATAACGTTGCCTTCGCCGTGCATACCGGCCAGGTGGGGGCGCGGTGGCACCAGGTGTCGCTGCCGCAGACCCTCGGCCTCGGCGTGGACGAGGCCGACATCGTCGCCGTCCGGGTCGACGATGTTGCCACGGCGGATGACGAAGCGCTGCGGTGGACCGAACTGCCGGTGATGTACCCCGGCCAGGCCACCTGGCAGTGGCTGCACAGCGACCATCCCGGTGCCGAACAGGTGCGCTCGGGTGAGGTGAGCATCCACGACCAGCACGTCGCGGAGGATCTGCGCGGCTTCATTATCGCCGAGGAGATCCGGCTGCTGGAGCGTTAGGACCGAGCAGTGCGCGCCGGTGCCAGCAGCGCCGGCGCGCAGACTGAAGGTCAGCGGGCAGGGGCAGTCCCGCGTTCAATACTGGATGCTTTCATGCGCAGGCCACCGCAGGTCATCGGGTGGCCGACCGGGACGGACTGGTGAGTGGTGTTGGTGAGGGTATGGCTCTTGGTCTCCCGTACATTGGCCCTTGGGCCAGAGAGGAAAAGAGCGTTTATTCGGGCTACACTCAGCCTTTATGACCGGTCATATTTGAGCGAAGACATCGTTTAAATGCGATCGATCCGCGGGGCTTCCGCGAAGTACGCTGCAACCCAGCGTGATCGAATTCACCAGAGGAGACCATGATGATGAAGGCAAACCGACACCCTTCGAAGGTCCTGGGCTTTCTTTTCGCGCTGTTGCTGGCTCTGCTTCCGGTAAGCCCGTTGATGGCCGGGATGCTCGATACCGGGTCGCTGATCCATGCCGCAACCGCGGGTGCCGAAAGGGCGGCGCTGGTGCAGCGCCTGGGTTCCCCGGATGTACGCGATGCCCTGACCCGCATGGGCGTCGACCCGGCCGATGCCGAGACCCGCGTTGCGCGGCTGACCGACGCCGAGATCTCCGATCTGAACGCCCGTCTCGATCAACTCCCGGCCGGTGCCGGCGTACTGGAAGTCGCGGTGATCGTGTTCCTCATCCTGGTGGTCACGGACGTGATTGGACTGACCAACATCTTCGCTTTCATCAGGCCGGCACGCTGACGCGTGATTCCGCAGGCGGCAGCGGGGCCGCGCAGATTGACGCACTTCCATGACGAACCTGCCAACCCGACACCGGTTGGGCTGAGCCTGTAGAAGCCCATTCGGCCCCAATACCAGCCGGCATTCAGGCGCAGGCCCTGACGCGTGCCGTTTCGCAATCGAGCTCGATTTTCGCCTCGACCACGCCGTCCTGCGGCAGGCCCAGGTGGAAGCCGACCTTGCGACAGACGCGCTGCATGCCCTGGTTCTCACTCAGGATGTCGGCGGTGATCCGCGTCACCCCTTCCTCGCGGGCACTGTTCACCAGCAGGCGGAGCAGTTGCGTGCCCATACCCAGGCGCTGATCAGCATCGTTGATGAGCATCGAGAACTCGGCGTGGCGACTGTCGTGCAGCCGGCTCCAACGCCCGACGCCGAGGATACGGTGTTCGTCGCGTTCCCGGTCGTGATAGTCGACCACCAGGGCCATCTCCCGGTCGTAGTCGGTGAAGCAGATGCGGGTGAGCCGCTCATGGGCCACGCGCTGAGTCAGCTGCATGATGTGGAAGTAGCGCAGGTAGACGCTGCCCTCGGACAGGTTCTGGTGAAACTGTGCCATCAACGGCTCGTCCTCCGGGCGAATCGGACGAATCGTCACGGCCCGCTCGTCCTTCAGGACCCAATCGCTGACGTACTGGATCGGATAGGGCCGGATGGCCGGGCGGGGCAGGGTCCGGACATCCACGTCCGGCGCGTGCAGGAGTACCCGGGCATCGAGGGCGCGCAAGGCCCCGTGTCCGGATGCGTCCATCGGGGATACCAGCAAGGGATTGATGTCGATTTCCTTGATCTCGGGATGCTCGATGATAAGCTGGCTGAAGCGGACCAGAAGCTTCTCGATCTGCGGCAGGTCCACCGCTTCGCGGCCGCGCACGCCCTGCAGCGCGGCATAGATGCGGGTCTGCTCCATCAGGATGCGGGCGAGGGTGGTGGTCAGGGGCGGGAGCGCGACGGCGCTGTCGCGCATCACCTCGACCATCTGCCCGCCAGCGCCGAACAACAGCACGGGGCCGAACTGGGCGTCCACGCTGCTGCCGAGAATGAGTTCGTAGCTGTCGTCCCGGGAAATCATCGGCTGCACGGTGACGCCATCGAAATGCTCCGCCCCGGCCTTGGCGGCTACGGTGTCGCGGATCCCCTCGAAGGCGGCGGTCACGGCCGCGTCATCGGTCAGGTGCAGGCGCACTCCACCGACGTCGCTTTTGTGGGTGAGCGTCTTCGAGTCCAGTTTGACCACCACCGGGTAGCCGATCGCCTGGGCCTGGATCACGGCCTCGGCGGCGGTGTGCGCCTTGTGGGTTGCCACCACCGGGATGCCGTAGGCCGAAAGCAGGGTCTTCGACTCGAGTTCGGTCAGCACGGTGCGCTGGTCGCGAGCGGCCTGCTTCAGCAGGCGCTTCACCTGGGTCAGGGCAAGGCCGGACTCATCCCAGGTCATCGCCGGGGCAGGGGTTTCGTAAAGGGCTTTCAGGCTGCAGTGGTAACGCCACATCAGGTTGAACAGGTGGGCGGCGGCATCCGGGTGGGAATAGGTCGGAATATTGGCCTGGTTCAGGATCGCCTGGCCAGCCACGACCTCGGTGCCGCCCATCCAGCTGGCCAGCACCGGCTTCTTCAGATCCTTGGCGCATTCCTTGATGCGCTCGGCGGTCCGGGTCGGATCGGTCATCGCCTGGGGCGTCAGCACCACCAGGATGCCGTCGGCATTCGGATCACGCGCGGCGATCTCGAAGGCCTGGGCGTAGCGCTCAGGATCGGCATCGCCCAGGATATCGACGGGGTTGCCGTGGCTCCAGTGCCGGGGCAGAACGGCATTCAGTTCGGCCAGGTTGTCTTCGTGCAGCTGGGTCAACTCGCCGCCGCCGGTGATCAGGGTATCGGTGCTGAGCACGCCCGGGCCGCCGGCATTGGTCAGGATCGTCAGACGGCGCCCCTGCGGCAGATGGATCTGCTTCGCGAGCACCTGCGCGACATTGAACATCTCGTCCAGAGAATCCACGCGCAATACCCCGGCTCGGCGGAAGGCGGCGTCGAGCACCGCATCGCTGCCAGCCAGGGAGCCGGTGTGGGACGCGGCCGCTTTCGCGGCGGCCTCGGTGCGGCCGGCCTTGATGACGATGATCGGCTTGGTCAGCGCGACCTCGCGGGCGGCGGAGAGAAACGAGCGGGCATCGCCGATGCTCTCCATGTAGATCACGATGCTACGGGTGTGCGGGTCATCGCCCAGGTAGTGGATGAGATCGCCCCAATCGACGTCCAGCATCGAACCGATGGACGCAAAGGTGCTGAACCCCACGTTGTGCTGCCGGCTCCAGTCGAGCACCGCAGTGCCGACCGCGCCGCTCTGGCTGATGAAGGCGACGTGGCCGGGCTGGGCCATCACTCCGGCGAAGGTGGCATTCAGGCCGGTTCGCGGGCTCATCACGCCCAGGCAGTTGGGTCCGATGATCCGCAGCGCGCTGTGCTGCAGGGCTTCCTGGATCTCGACCTCCAGGGCCGCGCCATCGGCTCCGATTTCCCGGAAACCGGCAGAGATCACGATCGCACCGCGTACGCCCGCCTCGACGCATTCCCGAATCACCGCAGGCACCGTAGGTGCCGGCGTAGCGATGATCGCCAGATCCACCGCTTCCGGCACATCCGCGACCGAGGCATAGGCGCGAACCCCCAGCACGCTCTGGCGCTGTCCGTTCACCGGGTACAGGGTGCCGCCGAAGGGATGGCTGAGCAGGTTCCACAGCAGGGTGCGGCCGACGCTGCCGACCCGGTCGGTGGCGCCGATCAGGGCGATCGACTTCGGGGAGAAGATCGAACGCAGATGCTGGTGATCGGAACGCAGGATATCGTAGGACCGATCGGGATTCCGGGCGAGACTCAAACTCATGGCGCATACCTGTGGTGGGCTTCGCTCGGACCGGTGCGAAGCGCGGCTACAATCAACGTGGCAATGCGCAGTTCGGGGACTCCCGGCGAGAATCCGTGCTGCATTGCACAACGAGAGGTTACTCACAATCTGAATCCAGTTCAAGGAGCTGGTGGGTATTTTTACCCAGCGCTTTGCCGCGGCCGTGACGGGCGCCGGAAGTCGGATGTCTTCATGGGCGCTGACCTGGCGCGCGATGGCCCCGGCGGAGCATGTGAGGAAGCAGGACCGGGCGGGCCACGCATGATGTGTGGTCGAACGACCGCTTCGGGGCGATCAGAGTCAACGGGACCAGGAACGTGTCACTTGGGCGAAAGGGTCATGGGTCATCCTCGAGAAGCCCGCAGCAGCAGGTTGCGCGGGGTGACCTCGCGGTCGCAGAAAGATCCGAGGTCAAC
>NZ_REBW01000256.1 GCF_007692535.1 Thioalkalivibrio sp.
TGTTCCTGCTGATCGGCCTGTGGACCTGGGCCGAGGCCGGCGGCTGGATGCCCGACCTCGGCCTGCCAGATCTCTCGGGCATGCTGCTGATACGCCTGTGATACACGAAGCAGCGGGGTGCTCATCCTGGTGTTCCTGGTGATCAGCCATGATGCGTTGAGCCTGAGTCAGGAACGCTTCTACGCCGACTACCAGTTCGCCGATATGTTCGCCGAGGTGACGCGTGCGCCCCGCCGGCACCAGAACGCTTCAGCCAGGGGTGGCTCGAGGGTTCCGCGCTGACGCGCGATGTCGGCCAGTCCAACCGGATGATCCTGCGCAACCTCGCGCGCCACCGGCTGAAGGCGGTGCTGTCGGTGATTGGCATCGGCCTGTCCGGCGGGCTCCTTCTGATCGGTGCCTACATGCTCCAGGCGGTGGAGCACATGATCGACCAGCAGTACCGCGTGACCCTGCAGATGGATGTCGAGGTGGCATTCATCGACCCGGTTCCGCAACGGGTGCAGGGGGAACTGCGTAGCGAGCCTGGCGTACTGGCGGTGGAGACCTGGCGCAGTACGCCGGTCCGGCTGCGGGCCGGTCCGCGCAGCGAGCGCATCGAGCTGTTGGAGATGGACCCGGAACCACGCATGCGCCGGCTGCAAACGGGACGGTACGGCGCCAGCCGGCTGCCTGCTGCGGGTGTGGTGGTGACCCGGCCGGGTGACCGGCTCCACGACGGGCTCCGTGTGCGACAGGATTGATCCAGCGAGCGAGTCCTTCGCCCAAATTGTCATCCTTGCGAGGTCTGTCATAGCCGAACGCCACGTCTCCTCAAGGAAACCGGGGATCGGGTCAATGCTCCAGCACTGGCGTCATGTCGATGACCCCGAGCACGATCAGGGCGGCGAGCATCCAGACATAGAACGCGAAGACCTTGAGCTGGGCGCGGTACAGCGTCCAAACCACGATCTTCAACGACACGATGCCGACCACGGCCGCGACCACGAAACCGACGCCTAGCGCCGCCACGCTCACTTCCTGCAACCCACCGAGCTGGAACACGTCGCGACTCTGAACCAGGGTGGCCGCAAGAATGGTTGGAATGGCGAGGAAGAAGGAATATTCGGCCGCCCAGCGCCGCTTCAGGCCCATGAACAGGCCGAACACAATGGTCATCGCGCTGCGCGAAAGGCCGGGCGCCAAGGCGAAGCCCTGGGCGATGCCAATGACGGCGGCCGTACCCAGACCGGTCTGCCGCAGGCCGCGCTTGCGCGGGGACAGCCGGTCGGTCCAGAACAGCACAACGCCGGTGAACACCAGGGTGACGGCAATGATCGAAGGATTGGCGAATAGCCATTCGAAAGAGGTTTTCAAGCCGATGCCGAGCAGGCCGGTACACAGCACCGAAAACATGCCCAGCAGGAACAGCCGCAGGAACAGCGGCAGTCCACCCCGGCCGCCGTGACCGGCCCATTGCCAGGCATCGCCCAGCACGTTGCCAACGAAGCGTCGCAGCGAGTGCCAGAACACGACGACGATGGAGACCAGCGTGCCGACATGGACCACCAGGTTGAACAGGATCATTTCAGCGCTGGCCGGGTCGGGTACGGCCTGGCCGCGCGCGATCAGCCAGTGTTCTGCCAGCACCATGTGGGCAGTGGAACTGACGGGCAGGAACATGAAGATGCCCTGGATTATGCCAAGCAGGATCGCAATCCAAAGTGCCATGGGGGTCGTCGCCGTCTTTAGTTTGGCGCGGATTTTACCCCTTCGCGTCCTCGCCTGCCGGCAGGGCTTCGCCACGCGCATTGATCGGAGCGATCGTGGCACCAATGTCGGTGATCACAGTCGAGGCGGGTATGGATCTTCGGGTCTTTGGCGCAGTCGATCATCCCCGGCCCGCGGCAGGTCGGGCAGGATTCGATCGAAAACTTTCTTCAGCGGATGGCAGAGGACGTGTTCGAGTCATCGGCTGCATCACGTCGTTTTTGCTGGATGGTTCGGTCTTCCGTACGTGATGGACCGGTGCTCAGGCTGCGCAGAAGCAGATCACGCAGGGCATCCATGCGCACCGAAGGCAGATCGGGGTCCGGGATCATGCCCTCGGTCCAGCCGAGGGGCGCGAAACGATCGACCAGGTCCGGGGGCCCGATAACGTGCAGAGGCACATCGAAACCATCCACGCCCGAAACGAAGCGAGCGGGCTCGTGATCGCCCAGCATCACGATCAGCGGTGGGTCATCGGCATGGCGCGCAGCCCAGGCACCCATGGTCTGCAGACTGTAATCGACCGCCAGCCGAAACTGATCGCGCACATAATCATGGTCGCGCCAGACCACTTCCGGCGGGTCGCCGGAATTTGCCCACTGGTTGAAGATCTGGCCATCACCGATCTCGTCCCATGCAATCACTGGCGGGATGGGTACCCAGGGTGCGTGGGATGAAACCAGTGCCACCTGCGCCACCAGGGGCGTCCGTCCCGGTTCGCCCTGCGGCCGCTGTCGTTCCAGCCGGTGGAGGGCGTGGAGCGTGAACTGATCCGGCATGGTCACCCAGTTGAACGGATCGCCCTCGTAGCCGAGATCGGGTGCGTTATAGATCGCGTCAAAGCCAAAAAACGCGCCTTCCGGCCAGGGGAAGATGTGGGCCGGCTTGATGGCCACCGTGCGCAGCCCCGCCTGCTGGGCATAGTGAAACAGCGTACGCCGAGGACTGGCCAGAAGCGCACGGTAACGACCCTGATTGTCCAGCCACAGCCCCGACGCAACCGAGCCATGCGCGAGCCAGCTTTGCCCGCCCACCATGGGCGCTGTTGTCCAGGTCGAACGCATCGCAAGCCCGCGCGCACGCAGATCCGTCTCGATCCCGCGCAGGGTTTCGGTGTGGGTGGGTATGTAAAGCGGATTCTCGAAGCTCGAACGCCCGTAGCTCTCGACATAGACGATGATCAGATCGCGCGTGCCCAGTCGGTCGAACAGTGGAGCGACTCCATCCATCGGGTCATTTCTGGCCAATTCGCGAAAGGCTGCAAGATCGGCGCGCGTGTCGCGAATCTGCTCGACACGTTCCAGGCCGACCCGCGCGGTGAAAGCGGCACCCGGGATCATTTCCGAGACCACATCGGGCAGGCTGACCATGCGGCGCGCCTCTGCGATCTCCGCCACCGCCAGCGCCAACGCGGGCACCAGCAACACCCCGGCCGCGAACCTCGAGCTGCGCGCCGGGGCCGCCCGCGTCCAGACTCCAGTCGCCCACCAGAGCGCAGATGCAACCAGTGCAACCGCTGCAATCGCCGCAGCCAGCGCCACGGCAGAAAGCAGAAAGCCGAAGGAACCCTGAGCGAGAACCCAGGCGGCGGAGAGCAGATTGATATCAACCAACAGGTTGAACCCGCGATTGAAGGCGATGAACGTCCCGAAATCCGCCAGTTTGAGGACGGCGATCGCGGTGATGGTCACCGTCAGAAATGCACGCAGGAATTGCCCCGCAACACCTGATCCCGTCAAAACCAGCGCGGCGATCATCACCGGCAATTCCAGCGGGAACACCCACAGCGCACCCCATGTCATGGCCGCGGGATGATTCGGCTGGATCAGCACCAGGTACGGGACCAGCGTCGCAAGGAGTAGCTGTAGCTTCAGGTGCAACGCTTGGGGCATGCGGGGAAGACTCCTCTGATCCGATGTACCTCCGCCTCTCTGGCGCAAGGTTGTGTTTCCCCCAGGCACCGGGAGGAAGGTCGAACAGAAGCGTCCAACTCAAAATGTGGCCACAAAGGCTTCAGCATAACGTTACCGCCCGGCAGGTCGCCCTCTCCACATCGGGCCAACCGTGAAGATGAACCGCTCCAGTGGCTCCCGGGTTACATCGCCAGGTTGAGGCTGCCAAGACCGTATTCCGTTCGCAAATACCCCTTAAGTTTTTCTCTCGAGTTCAACCTGACTTCTTGTTCGACCGCCGCCGAAAACGAATATCTCAAACTATTGACTCCAGGTTGCCGACTCCGTTGCAGGCGGACCACGTACGCCTGCCGGTCCGATGCGGTTGTCCGAAAATGAAAAACGGCCCGGTCATGCCAGAGATCAAAACGCGCTGAGGGTAGATCGGCCTCGGTGATGTCCTGCGCCAGCAGAAGTGGTCGGGCTTGGCCGGTCTCCGCGCGGATGCCGTCGATGGGTTTGCGACAAAGGCTTTACCCCTGTCGGTCAAGCATTATTTCTATCCAGTGAACACAGCATGAAGACCCATCGGTGCAAATACGACAGTCCTGTTGTTGATCCCAGGGTTGGTCACTGCGCGTCCGGGAGTTCGCTGGCGCGGCCTGATCGTCATGATCCTGGGGCAGGTGGCCGCGCCCTGTGGTGGGGACAGGGATTCCATGGGGATACGCGGCCCGCGTCTGTCCCCGCATCCAGTGGTGGCGCGCCCCGCCATTGCGATCGCGCCCGCTCCGCTGCAACGATGCTCCGGTTTTTGCGCATCGCACCAATGTTCGTTAGAATTTACTGATAAATTTGCCGGGGCATCGGTCAGTGGCGATCCGCACATGAATGCAATCCAATCCTCCTCGAAGACCCAGTTGTTCACCCACTTTGCCCGGGTGGCCAAGGCGCTCGCGAGCCCGGTGCGCCTGGAACTCCTGGAGGCGCTGGCGC
>NZ_REBW01000047.1 GCF_007692535.1 Thioalkalivibrio sp.
CGGAGTGGATGTCCCGGAGTCCCGGAAAGTATTAAGGAAAAATCCTCTCTGACCCCGGTTTGTTATGCCGCCTCGGGGTTGAATGTGCGTATGCGGGCCTGGATCCGCTCCTTTCCGCCGCGTTCGGTGACCCGGAGGTCATATTCGGTTTGCAGATTGAGCCAGAACCGTGGCTCCATCTGGAAGAACAATCCGAGACGCAAGGCAGTGTCGGCGGTGATCGGGCGGCGCGCGTTCACGATTTCGCTGATCCGGCTCGGCGGCACGTCGATATCGGCTGCGAGCTGGCGCGCTGTAATACCCAGCGGCTTCATGAATTCCTCAAGCAATATCT
This sequence comes from Thioalkalivibrio sp., assembly GCF_007692535.1. Classification (GTDB taxonomy): domain Bacteria; phylum Pseudomonadota; class Gammaproteobacteria; order Ectothiorhodospirales; family Ectothiorhodospiraceae; genus Thioalkalivibrio. Next base: position 335 of record NZ_REBW01000047.1, read on the forward strand.
CGCCGGGATGTATTTCGTCGAGCATTTCGGCCATGTTCGTATCTCAGTGGTAATCCACAATCTCGACGGCATGCGCGCCGTCGGCTTGCCAGACAAAGCAAATCCGCCATTGGTCGTTGATACGGATGCTGTGTTGGCCCTTGCGATTCCCTTTCAGTGACTCCGGCCGGTTTCCGGGCGGAATGCGCAGCGACTTCAGTTCGGTGGCAGCATGCAGCTGCAACAGCTTGCGTCGTGCAACACGCTCGATGGCTCGAAAACGCGGCACGGATTCACTGTGGAACAGCTTACGCGTGTCACCACAGGCAAAAGAGTGAATCACGTCTACAGCCTATTCCGTACGACGGAATCCGTCAATAGGGATCCGGGAAACATGACGCGTTCGATGAGGACGGAGTGCGGTTGGGCCATACGGGGACTCCTTCCGTGGAATTTGGCCTGAGCCAAAGCTACCGGGCCGGCGCCGGGCGTTCAAGCAAAGTGGGTGTCCCGGAGTTGACCTCACGTTAAGGCGGAAGGACGACAAGACCCACTGTTGACATCCTCTCCGGCCTCAACGTCGCGAACAGGTCCAGGCGGAGTGGATGTCCCGGAGTCCCGGAAAGTATTAAGGAAAAATCCTCTCTGACCCGGGTTTTCTGCGCCGCGATGGGTCCGGCCTTCAAGCCAAGTGGGTGTCCCGGAGTTCCTCAGCGACCTGCTAAGCCGCGCGCGGTTCGACTTCGCGGCGTACGCGGGCGGCAGACTGTATCTGCGCGAGGCGAAGTTCGTATTCCGTTTGCAGGTTCAGCCAGTAGCGCTCGGTGGTACCAAAATAGCGTGCGAGTCTCAGGGCGGTGTCGGCCGTGACGCCGCGTCGCTGGCGAACGATGTCATTCATGCGGGTCGTCGGCACGTGCAGCGCGCCGGCCAAAGCATTCACGCTCATGCCCAAGGGTGCCAGGTACTCCTCGCGGAGGATCTCGCCTGGATGGATAGGCCGCATGCCGTTGGTACTCATCATTTCATCTCCTCAGTGGTAATCCACGATTTCTACATCGTCGGGTCCTTCCGGCGTCCAACGGAAGCAGACTCGCCACTGGTCGTTGATCCGAATGCTGTGCTGGCTCTCTCTATCACCTGCGAGCGCCTCCAGCCGGTTGCCTGGGGGTGCCTTGAGATCAGCGAGGGTCTCCGCCGCATGCAGTTGTATAAGCTTGCGTTCCGCCACCGCCTTGAGAGAAGGCCATCGGCGGGTCTTTCCCGTCTCGAACAGCGCCTGCGTGTCCTTGCAGCGGAAGCTCCTGATCATGCTTAGAGCTTATGCCGTTTAACGTTAAGCGGCAAGCTAAGTCGCTGGCGGGGTACCACCTGGGTCGTTTCGGGTGGGCCTGGTACGCGCAGGCAGATCTGCGCGCGCGGATAGATGCAGAAAACGGGTGTCCTTGAGTGGCCTCGTGCGCGCCGGACACAGCGCGAGACGACGTCGTACCACGGGGTGGCGTCGAGGGAGACGAGGGCGGAGCGGGGCTGGGTCATGCGGGACTCCTTCCGTGGAATCTGGCCTGCGGAAAGGCTACCGCGGCGCCTGGCGTTCAAGCAACGTGGGTGTCCCGGAGTTGCTCGTCCTGGAGTGGCGGTAGTGGTTGCCGGGGTCAGGCGATTCGGCGATGGACCTCCTGGTCCAGCCGGTCTCCGAGTGCGCGTTCGGTGACTTCCAGTTCGTATCGGTCCTGCAGGTTCATCCAGAACTGCGCGGACATGCCGAAGTAACGCCCCAAGCGCAGGGCCGTGTCGGCGGTGACCGCCCGCTTGCCCTTGACGATCTCGTTGATCCGGCGCGGAGGAACGCTGATGTCGTGGGCCAGGCGGTATTGCGAGATGCCCATCTCGTCGAGGAACTCGGCCAGGTGTTCCCCCGGATGCATGGGGTTCATCGTGTTGTCGTCACTCATCGGAGCCTCCGCACAGTCTGACCGATCAGTGGTAGTCCACAATCTCGACGTCGTAAGCGTTTCCGTCCCGCCAGTCGAAGCAGATCCGCCACTGATCGTTGATGCGAATGCTGTACCGGCCCGCCCGATCCCCCTTCAAAAGCTCCAGGCGATGCGAGGGTGGCACCCGCAGATCATCGAGCTCGACGGCCGCCGCGATTCGATCCAGGCGCATCTTCGCGCGGCGCTGAATCTCTGCCGGAAACCGACGGGAAAGGCGTCCATGCGCCAGCTTCTCGGTTTCCTTGTCCCGATAGCTCTTGATCACCGGCAGACGTTAACGCAGTGCGTTATCAATGACAAGTGTTCGCCAAAGACCGCCCACTTCCGGCCGCGCCGGTGCTCGAAGCTGCGGCCGGAGTGGTGACCCAGGCCGCAGAGAAACGTGCGGCGCACGCAGCGGGAGAAGATGTGGTACCAGGGCGTGTCCTCGAGGGAGATGAGGGTGGAGCGCGGATGCGTCATGCGGGGACTCCTTCCGTGGAATCGTGTTGCCGAAGAGGTTAACGCCGCGGCGTTGGCGGTTCAAACAAAGTGCAAACAAAGTGGATGTCCCGGAGTTCGCGTTGGGTGAAGCAACGTGGGTGTCCCGGGGTGCCCTGGCGTTCAAGCAAAGTGGTTATCCCGGCTTTGGTTCGCGGAAATATCAGGGGAAAATCCTCTCTGACCCCGGTTTTGTCTTGCTCAGTCTGGTGAATGGGTTCTTAGCCACTCCTTGAGTGCGGCGTCTATGCGGGTCTGCCAGCCGTTGCCGGTGGCGCGAAACCGCGCGACCACGTCAGCCGACAGGCGAATGGTGACGCGTTCCTTGGTCGGTGCTTTCTGCGGGCCGCGCACACCGAGCTTTGTCGAGAGCGACACGGGCAGAACCTCTTCCGCCGGTCGGAAGAGCGCCAGATCGTCAGCATCCAGCTCCCGTACCTCGCCTGCCTCGTCAATCAGGGGTTTGCGATTTGCCATATCTCCTCACCTCGCGCGCGTTCGCCTTTCGAAAACTGATGACGCGGATGCCCTTCGCCGTCTCCGTGAGACTCCAGGACATCCACGCCTGCACCGAAGATGCCCAGCGCGAAAAGCTGCGGCCCACGCTTGGTCAGCGATCGTAACAGAGCAACCTAGGAGCCAATGTGGGAGCCAATGTGGGTGTCCCGGGGTTAGGTGTGAATCTGGCCTGCGGAACAGGCTGCGGCGGCGGCTGGCGTTCAAGGAAAGTGGATGTCCCGGAGTTCGCGTCCGAACCGTTTTTCAGCGCGGGTGGCGCGCACACAAGCAGGTACGTTCGGCCCTTGCAACGAGGGGGCGTCTATATATGTCCCGGAGAGTGCCTCGCCGGAGTTACTATCAGGAAGGCTCGTCTTCGAGAGCCCGCTCGATCGCCTCGCGGATCAGACGCTGATAAGGAATCCCTCGTGTCTGCGCCTTGGCCTTCACGGCTCGGAGCAGTGGTTCGGGCAATCGCATATTGACGCGGGCCGTCTTCTTCTCGAATTCGAAGTGCATCGGCCGAAAATGGGAGACGTCGTAGCGCGTCAAATCAGCCTCATCGATAAACCGCTCCGCCTCTTCGTCCGTCTTGAGTGGGGGCGGTGCGGGCCGCTTTCCGTTGTCGTTCATAGTGTTCGATCTCCTTGCGGTGCATGAACCGGGCACTGATCGGGCGTATCAGAACCTCCTGTCCGCGTGTCCGCAGGGTGAAGGCAACGAACAGGAAGTGCCCATCACCACTGGATCCGATGGCCAGGAAACGCTCTTCAGCGGTCGAATGCGCGGGATCCGGATAGACGGCAGGCACCTTGCTGAACATCGCCTCGATTTGTGCCTTCGCAACGCCGTGTTTCCCGCACTTGGGCCAGTTGCCCGCATCCCATTCGAACCCAGCGACCCGGACGTTCTGCATGTCAGAAGCCTACACGTTTGTACATACGTCCACAACCAGTGCGAGGGGTGCGGGAAACCGGTCCGCGATTCTGTGCATCGTGCCCGCAGGGAGGGCGCCGTGCGCGCAGCGGGAGGCGACGTGGTAACCAGTGGCAGGTGTCCAGAGGGAGTCGAGGGGGAGCGGGGCTGGGTCATGCGGGACGCCTTCCTGGGAATCTGGCCTGCGGAAGGGCTACCGCGGCGCCTGGCGTTCAAGGAGAGTGGGTGTCCCGGAGTTTTCGATCACGGCGACATCCGTCCATCCAGATTCAGCGGTTGGACGGCGGGCTGTTCGTG
>NZ_REBW01000046.1 GCF_007692535.1 Thioalkalivibrio sp.
CTCTCGGCGATTTGGCGCCGGGGGATGTCGCCCAGGGGGCTGGCCTCCTACGGTGCTGGGCCCGGCCCTTGTGGGAGGCGAGTCCGCCCGACACCACCCCGCCCCCGCACGTCGGCGTCCTCCTCGCGTCCGAAGGCTCTTCCGTACCCGGCAGCAACGCGGTCTGCGGGCGATGCGGCGCTGCAGCGAAACCGGTTTGACCTGATCATAAGACCACTCTTATACTGCGCCAACTTTTTCGGGGAGGGGACGGGCCAGCGGGCGCGTCCGTCGAATGACGCAACAGAGTTCCAAGGCAGCGCTGCAGTCGCTCGCCCTGCAACTGGGCGTGACCCTGTTCGCGGCGGCTGCCCTGGTGCCGGTCAGCACCGCCTGGGCGCTCGGAGCGCTGCTGGGCGGTGGCATCGCGATCGTCGGGAACCTGTTCGCGGTGGTGCTGGTGTTCCGCAATTACCGGGCCGCGGATCCCGGGGCCCTGACCACCCGGATGATGGGCGCGGAGCTGGCGCGCCTGGTGCTGGTTGCGGCGGGTTTTGCCATCGTGTTCGTCACCGTCGACGAGCCGGCCGTGTTCGTGCTGCTCGGGTCCTTCCTGGTGGTGCATCTCCTGCCGGTGTGGTGGATGCACCGGGTTTCTGATCAAGCAATGAAGAGATAACTGCATGGCTTCAGGAAACGAACTGCCCACCATGGAAGAGCACATTGCTCACCATCTGACCAACCTCACCTTCGGTTACCACCCCGAAACGGGGCTGGGTTTCGCGATGACCAGCAGCGAAGCGGCGGAGATGGGCTTCTGGGCCATCCACGTCGATTCCATGCTCTGGTCCATCGGCCTGGGCATTCTGTTCATCCTGAGTTTCCGCGCCGCCGCCAGGCACGTGACCGCCGGCGTTCCCGGCGGCTGGCAGAACTTCGTCGAGTGGATCATGGACTTCGTGGATGAAAACGTCCGCGGCTCCTTCAAGCACAAGAACGACATGGTCGCGCCGCTGGCGCTGACGATTTTCGTCTGGATCTTCCTGCTCAACCTGATGGACCTGGTCCCGGTCGATCTGATTCCGTACCTGGCCTATCTGGCCGGTATCCCGTACATGAAGATCGTGCCCACCACCGATGTGAACGTGACCGTGGGTCTCGCGCTCGGGGTGTTCATCCTGATCATCTACTACAGCCTCAAGATCAAGGGTCCGGTCGGCTTCATCAAGGAGCTGACGGGCATCCCGTTCCAGACGAGCATCACCGTGATCAAGCCGATCTTCTGGGTGATCAACTTCGTGCTGGAAACGATCAACCTGATCGCCAAGCCCATCTCGCTCGCCCTGCGACTCTTCGGTAACCTCTACGCCGCGGAGATGATCTTCATCCTGATCGGCGTGATGTACTCGGCCGGCCTGGTGCTCGGCCTGGTCGGTGGCGTCCTGCATGTGGGCTGGGCCATTTTCCACATCCTTGTCGTGCCGCTGCAGGCCTTCATCTTCATGGTCCTGACGGTCGTGTACATCGACATGGCGTACAGCGAAGACCACTAGCTTTCGATCCCTCTCAAACCAACTGACTGATTCAAACTCGACTGGAGATTCAAAATGGAAATGGCAAACGCTCTGATCGTTCTGGCTGGCTCCCTGCTGCTGGGTCTGGCCGCCGTCGGTGCCGCGATCGGCGTGGGGACCCTCGGTGGTCGCTTCCTCGAAGGCGCGGCGCGTCAGCCCGAACTGATCCCGATGCTGCGTACCCAGTTCTTCATCGTGATGGGCCTGACCGACGCGGTCCCGATGATCGGCGTGGGTATCGGCCTGTACGTCCTGTTCGCTCTGGGTGGCTAAGAGGCTGACCGGGTCCCGAGGATCCCTCACTACTCGTCAACCTGAGGTACCAGGATGAATATCAATCTCACCATCATCGGGCAGTTGCTCGCGTTCAGCGTATTCGTGTGGTTCACCATGCGCTTCGTCTGGCCGCCGCTTTCCGATGCCCTGGAGACCCGGCGCAGGAAGATCGCCGAGGGCCTCGCGGCCGCCGAGCGTGGCCAGAACGAGCAGCGCCTCGCCGAGGAACGCGCCAAGGAAGTCATCAAGCAGGCCAAGCAGCAGGCTGCGGAGATCATCGCCGCGGCGCAGAAGCGCTCCAACGACATGGTCGAGGAGAGCAAGACGACGGCGCGCGAGGAAGGCGACCGCATCAAGGAGGCCGCGCACGCCGACATCGAGCAGGAGGTCAACCGCGCTCGCGAGCAACTGCGCAAGCAACTGGCCAAGCTGGTGGTTCAGGGTGCCGAGCAGATCCTGGCGAAGGAGATCGACGCCAAGACGCACGGCGATCTCCTGAAAAACCTCGCCAAAAGGCTGTAAGGAGACCCCATGGCCGACATGACACAGGTCGCCCGACCCTACGCCCGCGCGGCCTTCGATCTGGCCCAGGCGCAGGATACGCTGCAGGCCTGGGACGACGAACTGGCCCTGCTGGCCGCCATTGCCGATGATGACCGCGTGCGCGCCGTGCTGGCGGACCCCCGGGTCGACCGCGCGGCGAAGTCCGGCCTGGTGCTCGGCATCGCCGAGGGTCACCTGAGCAGCGAGACGCGCAACTTCGTCCAGCTGCTCGCCGAGAACGGCCGCCTGCCGAGCCTGCCCGCCGTCCGGACCGAATTCGCGGCACTGAAGGCGGAGACCGAGAAGCGGGTCGTCGCCCAGGTCGTGTCCCACCGGAAGGTCACCCAGGCCCAGGAAAAGCAGCTGCTCGAAGCCCTGCGCGAGCGCCTTGGCTGTGAGGTCGAACTGGACTGCTCGGTCGATGAATCCCTGCTCGGCGGTGTCGTGGTCCGTGCCGGCGACCTGGTCATCGACGGGTCCGTCCGGGGCCAGCTGAGCCGCCTTGCCGCCAATTTGAGTCGCTAAGAGGAATCTACCCATGCAACTGAACCCTTCCGAGATCAGTGATCTCATCAAGCAGCGCATAGAGAAGTTCGAGGTGAGCTCGGAGGCCCGGACCGAGGGCACCGTGGTCAGCCTGACCGATGGCATCGCCCGGATCCACGGCCTCGGCGACGTGATGCAGGGCGAAATGATCGAGTTCCCGGGCGACACCTTCGGCATGGCGCTGAACCTCGAGCGCAACTCGGTCGGCGCGGTGGTCCTGGGCGACTACAAGCACATCACCGAGGGCGACACCGTGCGCTGCACCGGCCGCATCCTCGAGGTCCCGGTCGGTCCCGAGCTGCTGGGCCGGGTGGTGGACTCGCTGGGCCGGCCGATCGACGGCAAGGGGCCGGTGAACACCGACGTGACCGCGCCGATCGAGAAGATCGCGCCGGGCGTGATCGAGCGCCAGTCGGTGTCGCAGCCGCTGCAGACCGGCCTGAAGGCGATCGACGCGATGGTGCCGATCGGCCGCGGCCAGCGCGAGCTGATCATCGGCGACCGCCAGACCGGCAAGACCGCGGTGGCGGTGGACGCGATCATCAACCAGATCCGCAGCGGCGTGAAGTGCATCTACGTGGCGGTGGGCCAGAAGGCCTCCTCGGTCGCTGGCGTGGTGCGCCGCCTGGAAGACGCGGGAGCGATGGAACACACCATCATCGTCGCCGCGAACGCCTCCGAGTCGGCGGCGATGCAGTTCATCGCCCCCTACGCCGGCTGCACCATGGGCGAGTACTTCCGCGATCGGGGCGAGGACGCCCTGATCGTCTACGACGACCTGACCAAGCAGGCCTGGGCCTACCGCCAGGTGTCGCTGCTGCTGCGTCGCCCGCCGGGCCGCGAGGCCTACCCCGGTGACGTCTTCTATCTGCACTCGCGCCTGCTGGAGCGGGCCTCGCGGGTGAACACCGACTACGTGGAACAGGCCACCAACGGCGAAGTCACCGGCCAGACCGGCTCGCTGACCGCGTTGCCGATCATCGAGACCCAGGCCGGCGACGTGTCGGCCTTCGTGCCCACGAACGTGATCTCGATCACCGACGGCCAGATCTTCCTGGAGACCGACCTGTTCAACGCGGGCATCCGTCCGGCGATCAACGCGGGCCTGTCGGTGTCGCGCGTCGGCGGCGCCGCCCAGACCAAGATCATCAAGAAGCTCGGTGGCGGCGTGCGCCTCGCCCTCGCCCAGTACCGCGAGCTGGCGGCCTTCTCGCAGTTCGCCTCCGATCTCGACGAGCTCACCCGCAGGCAGCTGGACCGCGGCAAGCGCGTGACCGAGCTGATGAAGCAGGGCCAGTACTCCCCGCTGGCGGTCGGCGAGATGGCCTTCTCGCTGTTCGCGGCCAACGAGGGCTTCCTGGACGACGTGGAAGAGGAAAAGATCGTGAGCTTCGAACAGGCCCTGCTCGACTACGCACGGTCTTCGCAGAAGGCGCTGCTGGACAAGATCAACGAGTCCGGCGACTACGATGCCGAGATCGAGTCGGCACTGCGCAAGGCCCTGGAAGAGTTCAAGGCCAAACACAGCTGGTAACGGGAGCACGCGATGGCGGGCACAAAGGAAATCCGGACGCAGATCA
>NZ_REBW01000121.1 GCF_007692535.1 Thioalkalivibrio sp.
GGACGTATAGGGTGTGACGCCTGCCCGGTGCCGGAAGGTTAATTGATGGGGTTAGCTTAGGCGAAGCTCTTGATCGAAGCCCCGGTAAACGGCGGCCGTAACTATAACGGTCCTAAGGTAGCGAAATTCCTTGTCGGGTAAGTTCCGACCTGCACGAATGGCGTAACGATGGCGGCACTGTCTCCACCCGAGACTCAGTGAAATTGAAATCGCTGTGAAGATGCAGTGTACCCGCGGCTAGACGGAAAGACCCCGTGAACCTTTACTACAGCTTCACACTGAACTTTGAACTTGCTTGTGTAGGATAGGTGGGAGGCTTTGAAGCCGGGACGCCAGTTCCGGTGGAGCCAACCTTGAAATACCACCCTGGCAATTTTGAAGTTCTAACCCAGGCCCGTTATCCGGGTCGGGGACCGTGTGTGGTGGGTAGTTTGACTGGGGCGGTCTCCTCCTAAAGAGTAACGGAGGAGCGCGAAGGTACCCTCAGCGCGGTCGGAAATCGCGCAACGAGTGCAAAGGCATAAGGGTGCTTGACTGCGAGACAGACACGTCGAGCAGGTGCGAAAGCAGGTCTTAGTGATCCGGTGGTTCTGTATGGAAGGGCCATCGCTCAACGGATAAAAGGTACTCCGGGGATAACAGGCTGATACTGCCCAAGAGTCCATATCGACGGCAGTGTTTGGCACCTCGATGTCGGCTCATCACATCCTGGGGCTGAAGCAGGTCCCAAGGGTATGGCTGTTCGCCATTTAAAGTGGTACGCGAGCTGGGTTTAGAACGTCGTGAGACAGTTCGGTCCCTATCTGCCGTGGGCGTCGGAGATTTGAGAGGATCTGCTCCTAGTACGAGAGGACCGGAGTGGACGTACCTCTGGTGTTCCGGTTGTCACGCCAGTGGCATTGCCGGGTAGCTATGTACGGAAGGGATAACCGCTGAAAGCATCTAAGCGGGAAACCCACCTGAAGATGAGATCTCCCTGGGCACTTGATGCCCCTGAAGGGCCGTTGAAGACCACAACGTTGATAGGCTGGGTGTGGAAGCGCGGCAACGCGTGAAGCTAACCAGTACTAATTGCCCGTGAGGCTTGACCATATAACACCCAAGTAGTTGGGTTGGTCTCGATCGTTGACACACTGCCTAGAATGCATTCCAGAATTGACGCACGCGCATGAGCGTGTGCGTCAGCCAGTTTGTCTGGCGGCAATAGCGTACAGGAACCACCCGATCCCATCTCGAACTCGGAAGTGAAACTGTTCAGCGCCGATGGTAGTTTGGGGTCTCCCCATGTGAGAGTAGGTCACTGCCAGGCATTTACCCGTAACCCGGTTGTCTTCTGACGGCCGGGTTTTTTTCGTTGGTTCGCAGGTCGTCGGGTGCGCTGGGCTCAGCGCAGTTCGCGCCAGCCGAAGCCGTCGGCCTGGGTGGCGACGACGGTGTCCTCGGGCTCGCAGCAGAGACCGTTGGCGAGCGCACGGCGGGCGAGGTCGGGGTGGTTGTTGCGCTCCGAGAGATGCATGCCGACGACGTGTTGCAGCCGGCCACGGTCGATCAGGGTGAGCAAACGCTCCGACTCGTGGTTGGGGAGATGGCCGTAGCCACCACCGACACGCCTCTTCAGGGCGGGGGGATAGGGGCCGGTGGCCAGCATCGCGGGATCGTGATTGCACTCGAGGAGCAGACCCTCCACGGCGTCGACGCAGGCTGCCATGTGGGCCGTGACGTGTCCGGCGTCGGTGAGCAGGGCGAGGCGGACGGCCCCATCGGTGAATACGAATTGGGCCGGCTCGCGTGCGTCGTGCGGGACAGTGAACGGTTCCACCTGAAGATCGCCGATCGACATGGTGTGGCCGGCGTGGAATTCGTGCAGGCGGGGGTAGGTCGCGTCACGTGCGGCAATGCGTGTGCCCGGGGTCATGTAGACCGGCAGGCGATGGCGGCGCGCCAGCGGCGCAGACGATCCGATGTGATCGGAATGCTCATGGGTAACGAGAATAGCGTCCAGATCCGCGGGTGCAACACCGAGGCGAGCCATGCGCAGCGTGGTCTCCTGGACCGAGAATCCACAATCGACCAAAACCCGGGTGCGGCCGGCCTGCACCAGCAGGGAGTTGCCGGCGCTGCCGCTACCCAGCGATGCGAAACGGATCATCCTGTCGCCCGGTGATCAGGTTCGTGTTGTTTCAAGGGGCCCGGATGTAGGAGGCCAGGCCCTGGCCGATGGGTTTTCCGGCCCCGGATCGGCGAGAGGGCTCGCCCCCTGCGGGGGGCGGTGCATGCGAAGAGTGCGTTATGCACGACAGGAGGGCCTGCTGCGGGACCTTGCGTGATAATCAGGTCGCCGCATGGCCCACGAGGACGGCTCAGCGGAGTTGCGGCTGGATGAGTTCAAGCACGAATCGAGCGTCACGCTCGCGCAACGGTTCGCCTTCGATGGACAGCGCCTCGATCTGCAGGTCGCGCCCATTTTCGATCATCCGGATCTGGTAGCGCTCATCCTGACGTCGGGGGGTTGCGCGCCCGAAGCTGAGCGCGCGCCGCAGGGCCCCGGGCCGGTCGTCGGCGGAATCCACGATGTCGGGCCGGTAGGTGACCAGGAAGGTCGCAGCGGAACGGTCCTGTTCGTCGATCATGAGGCCGGTACGGTCGAGTGCCAGACCGAGGCGGCGCCACAGAGCGTCAGGTTCGCCCCGGACAGCGAGAAACAGTCGGCCGTCGCGTTCCGTCAGGTCGACCTGGCCGGTGCGTTCGAAATCGGCTTCATCCACGCGTGTGGCAGCGGGCTCTGCGCCCGCGACCTCCCCAGTGGTGAGGAAGACGAGGAGCCGGTTGAGCATTTCGGCTTCCAGTTGCGGGTCGGGATCGGCAATCTCCCAGCGGCTGGTCTGGCCGTCTGCCTCGCCGCGTTCCACGGCACCGCGGTGGCTGATGAAGACCTCGGTGCCGCCGTTCTGCCGTTCCACACGCAGACGGTACTGGTCGCGGGTGCCGGCGTCATAGAGCGTACCGAGTGCGCGAGCGAGCAGGCCCCGGGTCCCTCCAAGGGGGATTCCGGCCAGGTCCTCGGCCCACTCGGTTTCCATTACACCGACCGCAGGCTCATCGCGGGCGAGGGTCAGGTTCTGCGCGCGCCAGAAGGCGCGCAGCTGCGGCCAGAGCTCTTCTGGTGGCGCCTGGACACTGAGCCAGCGTAGTTGGCCGTCGCGACGCAGTTGGACCTCCGGGGTCTCCGGCAGGATGGTCGTTGGCTGGGCTGTCGCCGTGCGCGGGGCAGCGCGCGCATTGTGATCGAGTTCGCGGGCGCTGACGCGTTCACCGGGAGCTCCCGGGATTCGGTAGCCGCGCTCCATGCCTGGCGCGATCAGGTCGGGCGGCACTTCCAGGGAATCGACCTGTCGACTGGCCTCGTAGCGGGGGCCGTCCACGGTCCCGGTCGTCGTGCAGCCGGCAAACACCAGCGCGATCGCCGCAGCCAGCATCACCTTGGGCAGATGCTGCATTGCGGTAGAGCGTTCGTTCGTCTCGTTCATCAATGGTCCACTGCGATGCCGGCCTGGCGCATGGCGTCCAGCACGGCGGCATGAAAGGGTTCGGACAGGGGTGTCAGCGGCAGGCGGATGCCATCCGGCATCAGGCCCATTTGCGACACTGCCCATTTTACCGGAATGGGGTTGGCCTCGTGGAAGAGCGCATGGTGCAGCCCGTCGAGCCGTGTATTGATCTCGCGCGCCTGCGCCACGTCTCCGGCGCGGGCTGCAGCACACATCTGGTGCATCGCTGCCGGGGCGACATTCGCGGTAACGGAAATCACACCCTGGCCACCCGCGAGCAGGAAATCCAGTGCGGTCGCATCATCGCCGCTGTACAGGTCGATCCGGCCGCCGACGCGTTCGACAAGCTCGCGGGTACGCTCGGGCCTGCCCAGGGCCTCCTTCAGCCCGACGATGTTGGGAACGCTGGCGAGCCGTTCCACGGTTTCCGGCAGCAGGTCCACGGCGGTCCTTCCTGGGACATTGTACAGGATCTGGGGTACGTCCACGGCCTCTGCAACGGCCTGGTAGTGGAGGAACAGGCCCTGTTGCGTCGGCTTGTTGTAATAGGGTGTGACCAGCAGACAAGCGTCGGCCCCGGCATCCTTCGCGCACTGGGTCAGATGGATGGCCTCGCGAGTCGCGTTGGCCCCGGTGCCGGCGATCACGGGGATCCGGCCGGCGATGCGTTGGACCACGTGCGAAATGACCGCGCAGTGTTCCTCGAAGTCCAGGGTCGCCGACTCTCCGGTCGTGCCCACGGCGACGATGGCGTCGGTGCCCGCGGAAAGGTGCCAATCCAACAGGCGATCGAGGGCGTCCATGTCGATGCTGCCGTCTCTGCGCATCGGCGTGACCAACGCGACCATGCTGCCTTGAAACATTGACCTCTCCGGGTGCGTCAATAGAACAGTCTAACGGTGGGCGAACAAGGGGTTCAAGCAACATGATATCCGGTAAGCCCGGCGCTGCGGAGTTCGGGCCCGGTGGCCGCGGCTGCTGGCGTGGGTCGCCCATGGTTGCACCTGGCTGCCGGATTGCACGCGTGCGTTGCAACCGTTTGCGCGGCGGGCGCAAGGTGATATGTTGCCCCCCTATCCCCGTTGGTTGCCAACCCGTCATGTCGGATCTACCGGGCTCTACGCCTGCCACTCATCTCGTCATGGTCCTGATCGGGACCGATCGCCCCGGACTGCTCGAACAGGTGTCCCGTTCCGTGATGGACACGGGTTGCAACCTGGAGGAAAGCCGCATGTCGGTGCTGGCCGGGTTCTGCTGCATGAACCTGGCTGTCAGCGGCAACTGGAAAACGCTGGGTAAGCTGGAAAGCCAGCTCGGCCGGCTCGAGACGGACACCGGGTTGACCCTGATCGCCCGGCGCGCGCAGCCGGAAGAGGCCACGCCGCCGGTGATGGCCTACTCGGTGGACGTCGTGGCGCTGGATCAGGTGGGTATCGTGCATGCGTTGGCGGGTTTCTTCACCAGCCGCGGCGTGAATATCCGGGACCTGCACTCGCGCGTCTTCAGGGCCCAGCAGACCGGCACACGCATGTTTGCGGCCAATATGGTCATCGACATTCCTGCCGAGCAGCACCTGGCGAGCCTGCGTGGCGACTTTCTGGATTTCTGCGACGAGCTCAATCTCGATGGCGTTCTGGACCCGATCAAGGGCTGACGCCGGCGGATCCCAATAACCCGTTCTTTCCCTCCGCACCCATTCAGGAGATGCCATGAGCGTAGCGATCGACCAGCCCGTTCCGTTGGATATCCGCTTGCCTGCGACCGGCGGCCAGACACTGGCGCTGGGCGACTTCGCCGGGAAGCGGACCGTGCTCTACTTCTACCCCAAGGACGCGACCCCAGGCTGCACCAGCGAAAGTCGGGATTTTGCGGCGCAACAGGCGGATTTCGCAGCGGCGAACGCGGTCATCCTGGGCGTTTCACGCGACAGTGTGAACAGCCACGAGAAATTCAGGACCAAGGAAGGACTGCCGTTCGACCTGTTGAGCGACACGGAGGAAACCCTCTGCAATGCCTTCGACGTCATCAGGATGAAGAACATGTATGGCAAACAGGTGCGCGGTATTGAACGCTCCACCTTCCTGATCGACGAGCACGGCGTCCTGCGCCGCGAGTGGCGCAAGGTCAAGGTGCCGGGCCACGTCGCAGAGGTACTGGACGCCGTGCGCGCGTTGTAGCCGGCCCATCAATCCGTCCGCGGAGGAATCATGGTCAAGAAGGAGTTGCGCTCCAATCGCCTGCTGGTGCTGGACACCAATGTCCTGATGCACGATCCCACGGCGCTGTTCCGTTTCCAGGAGCACGACATCTTTCTGCCCATGGTGGTGCTGGAGGAACTGGACCGCGGCAAGAAGGGTGTCTCCGAGGTGGCGCGCAACGTGCGGCAGGTCAGCCGCTTCATCGACGAGCTGACGCAGGATACGACGCACGCGCAGATCACGCAGGGGCTGCCGCTGCACCCGCCGTCGCTGGCCGACTCCCCGCTAAATGCCACGGGACGGCTGTTCTTCCAGACCCGGGCGATGGCGGCCCACCTCCCGGAGAGCCTGCCGGGTTCGACACCCGACAACACGATTCTCGCGACCGCCCTGGCGCTGCAGGGCGAACAGCCCGACGCGAACATCACGCTGGTCTCCAAGGACATCAACCTGCGCATCAAGGCGGCGGTGCTCGGGCTGCATGCCGAGGACTACTTCAACGACCAGGTGCTGGACGACGTCAGCCTGCTGTACTCAGGGATGGTCGAATTGCCGGCAGACTTCTGGGAGTCACACGGCCGGGAGATGGAGTCCTGGCAGGAGAGCGGACGTACCTATTACCGCGTCACCGGTCCGCTGGTGATGCAGTGGCAGCCCAACCAGTTTCTGTACCGGGACGGCGACAACCCGGTGCAGGCGATCGTGCTGGAGATCGACCAGCGTGCCGAGGCGGCGGTTATCGAACTGGTGGACGACTACCTGCATCCCCGCCACACGGTCTGGGGAATCAACGCGCGCAACCGCGAGCAGAACTTCGCGCTGAACCTGCTGATGGACCCTGAGGTGGACTTCGTGTCCCTGGTCGGTGCCGCCGGTACCGGCAAGACCCTGCTGACCCTGGCCGCAGGCCTCGCGCAGACCCTGGAGGACAACACGTACCGGGAGATCATCATGACCCGCGTCACCATCCCGGTCGGCGAGGATATCGGCTTCCTGCCCGGCACCGAGGAGGAGAAGATGACCCCGTGGATGGGGGCGCTGATCGACAATCTCGAGGTGCTGACCAAGTCCGACAGTGCGGGCGACTGGGGCCGGGCGGCGACCAACGACGTCATCCAGAGTCGGATCAAGATCCGCTCTCTGAACTTCATGCGTGGACGCACCTTTCTGAACCGGTTCATCATCCTCGACGAGGCGCAGAACCTGACCAGCAAGCAGATGAAGACGCTGATCACACGGGCCGGGCCAGGGTCCAAGGTGGTCGCGCTGGGCAACATCGCGCAGATCGATACCCCATATCTGACCGAGACCACCTCGGGGCTGACCTTCGTGGTGGACCGTTTCCGCAGCTGGACCCACAGCGGGCACATCACCCTGACGCGGGGCGAGCGTTCGCGTCTGGCGGACTACGCCTCGCGCAGTCTGTGACCGGGCAGTGAGGTGTCGGCCGTCACGCGGTAGCGAAGCCGGCGATCGCCTTCATGCGGCCGCGTTCTCGGGAGGCTCGGTGTAGCGCACGCAGGCGCGCTCGGTTTCCCACAGCGTCAGCGCACTGACCCGCAGCCCGGGTCGGTTGATCCCCTGGGCCATCTCGCGGAAGAACCACTGCGCGATATTCTCCGCGGTCGGGTTGATCCGCTGGAACGGTTCGACATCGTTCAGGTATTGATGGTCCAGCCGTCCGGCGATCTCCCGGGCCAGGTTCTTGACCACCTTGAAGTCGACCGCCATGCCGAGGTCGTCCAGATCGCTGGACTCGACTTCCACCTCGACCTTCCAGTTGTGACCGTGCAGGTTCGCGCACTGGCCCGGGTACCCGCGCAGGGTATGTGCGGACGCAAAGTCGGTCAGGACACGGAGGGTGTAGGTCGCGGCCATGGCTCTATTTCTGGTTGCCGGTCTGGAAGCGATGGAACGTTACGTTCCCGTCTCCCTCCGCGCAAGTCACCGGGTCCGCCGCACGGCGAATCGCCTCGAGAATTCCGCGCGCGTCCAGGCCATGATCCGCGAGAAGTCGCTCCCGCGATCCGTGCTGAGTGAAGTGGTCCGGCAGCCCCAGGGTCAGGCAGGGCAACGTCAGCCCCTCGGCCGCGAGCCACTCCAGCACCGCGCTCCCTGCCCCGCCGGCCACCACGTGGTCCTCGACGGTGACGAAGCGCTCGTGACTGCGGGCCAGTGCGTCCAGCAGTGCCGCATCCAGCGGCTTGATGAAGCGCATGTTCACGACCGTCGCGTCCAGTTCCTCGCCCACCGTCATCACCGTATCCAGCAGCGGGCCGAAGCTGAGCAGCGCGATGCGCTGCCCCTTGCGCTCGAGCCTGGCGGTACCGATCGGCAACGTGTCGAGGCTGTCACCGGGCAGCCGCCCCGGCCCGCCGCCACGCGGGTAGCGGACTGCGGCCGGTCCATCGTGCGCGTAGCCGGTGCTGAGCATCTGGCGGCACTCGGTCTCGTCGGCTGGCGCCATCAGCACCAGGTTCGGGATCGAGCGCAGCAGGCTGATGTCGAAGGTTCCGGCGTGGGTGGGGCCGTCCGGCCCGACGATCCCGGCGCGATCGATGGCAAACAGCACCGGCAGGTTCTGCAGTGCCACGTCGTGGATCACCTGATCCATGGCGCGCTGCAGGAAGGTCGAGTAGATCGCCACCACCGGGTGCAGGCCCTCGCAGGCCATGCCCGCCGCCAGCGTGACTGCGTGCTGCTCGGCGATCCCGACGTCGAAGTAGCGTTTGGGAAACTCTTCGGAGAACTTGACCAGCCCGGAGCCCTCGCGCATCGCTGGCGTGATGGCCATCAGTCGCGCATCCGCACGCGCCTGGTCGCACAGCCAGGTTCCGAAGATGTCGGTGTAGGTCGGCGGCTTGCCTTTGGAGCTGCTGGCGATTCCGGCCTCGGGGCTGAATTGGCCGACCCCGTGGTAGCGGCAGGGATCGTTCTCGGCCGGCGCGTAGCCATGACCCTTGTGGGTCACGATGTGCAGCATGCGTGGCCCTTCGATATCACGCAGGTTGCCGAGCATGGTCACCAGTCCGTCGACATCGTGGCCATCGACCGGGCCGAAGTAGCGGAACCCCAGCTCCTCGAACAGGGTACCCGGGGTGATCATGCCTTTCACATGCTCCTCGGCGCGCCGGGCGAAGGCCTTGACCGGCGGCATGTACTCCAGCACTTTTTTGGAGCCTTCGCGCACGCTCGAATAGAGGGCTCCGGAAAGCAGCCGTGCGAGATACTGGCTCATCGCGCCGACATTCCTGGAGATCGACATCTCGTTGTCGTTCAGAATCACCAACAGGTCGCAGTCCAGATCGCCCACGTGATTGAGCGCCTCGAACGCCATGCCGGCGGTCATCGCCCCGTCACCGATCACGGCGACGTGCCGGTTGTCCCTGCCGGCCTGGGCCGCCGCAAGGGCCATCCCGGCGGCGGCGCTGATCGAGGTGCTGGAGTGTCCGGTGCCGAAGGCGTCGTACTCACTCTCGTCGCGCTTCGGGAAGCCGGCGATGCCGCCGTACTGCCGCAGGGAGGCCATCGCCGCGCGACGCCCGCTCAGGATCTTGTGCGCGTAGGCCTGGTGACCGACGTCCCAGACGATGCGGTCACGGGGCGTGTCGAATACGTAATGCAGCGCCAGCGTGAGTTCCACGGTACCCAGATTGGCGGCCAGATGACCACCGGTTCTGGCCACGGTGTCGATCAGGAACTGCCGCAATTCCAGCGTGATCGGCCCGAGATCCGACGTCTTGCAGCGACGCAGGTCGGCGGGCGAAGCGATCCCATCGAGCAGCGGGGTCGGTTTCATCCCTGTCCTACCCTGTGCCCTGGGTCCAATCGGACCTCAGGAAGGGATGGGGCACACAGGAGGGCGGGTGCGGACAATCGCGCCGTGCGGCGGTACCTGGTGCCGCATCCGCGGCAATGACGGTCATGCCCCATCGATAGTCCCAGCTCAATGCATTCTTTCCACAATGTAACGGGCAAGGAAACGAAGCAAATCGGCCTCCTGTCCAAGGGGTTGCAGATTCTCCAGTCCCTCGTCCACCAGTTGCCGGGCCCGTGTGCGCGAGGCCTCGATCCCCAGCAGGCTCGGGAAGGTGGCCTTGTTCAACAGTTGGTCGGCCCCGCAGGCCTTGCCCAGCAGCGCGGGATCGCCTTCGACGTCCAACAGATCGTCGCGGATCTGGAAGGCCAGGCCGATGCAGTCGGCGTAGGCAGACAGGCGCGCCCGAGTCCCCGCGGCGGCATTGCCCGCGATCGCAGGCAGCAGCACCGACGCATGAATCAGCGCGCCCGTCTTCAGTCGGTGCATCCTTTCGAGGTCCTCGACACTGAGCGCCTTGCCCTCGGAGGCCAGGTCCATGGCCTGGCCTCCGGCCATGCCGCGCAGGCCTGCAGCCTCGGCCATGCTGTTGACCAGCGCAAGCCGCAGACCGGGATCCGGGCTGATCGCCTCATCGGTCAGTGTCGCAAAGGCCAGTGCCTGCAGGGCATCCCCGGCGAGAACGGCCAGGGCCTCACCATAAGCCTTGTGGCAGGTGGGCTTGCCGCGGCGCATGTCGTCATCGTCCATGGCCGGCAGGTCGTCATGGATCAGCGAGTAGACATGGATCATCTCCAGCGCGGCCGCGATCCGATCCAGCGCGGCCTCCGGGGCCGTGACGGCCTCACCGGTCGCGTAGACGAGCAGCGGGCGCAGGCGCTTGCCGCCGCCGAGCGTGGAATAGCGCATCGCCGCCATCATTTCCGGGACCGGTGTTTGCAACGGATCCAGGAGCCGATCGAGGAATGCCTCGATGCGATTCTGATACGCTTCGATTCGGGTCTTCACGCGTTGCGCGGGGGATCAGAACGGGATGTCATCGGGGTCGGCAATATCAGGGGCTTTTGTAGAGTCATTGGGGTCTGTTGAGCCGGACGATGGCGGTTCTGTGCCCTCGATCACGCTCTCGATCCGGCGCTGCGCCTCGTCCAGGGAATCCTGACAGGTCCGGACCAGTTCCATGCCGCGCTGGTATTCCTGCAGGGATTCCTCGAGCGGCAGCTCGCCGGCCTCCATGCGGGCGACGAGCTGTTCCAGGGCGTCCATGGCCGCTTCAAAACCGGCTGGAGATTCGGGGGGAGTGTTGGGCATGGTTGGCGAAGGCTTGGAGAAAGGGGGAGAAGGTACCGAATCCGGGGCCATCTGGAAAGGTTTGCCGCGCCCGACGCCCCCGTGCAAGGTTGACATTGGTTTAGACCGAGTCTAAAGTTGCCCCTCGGTTTAGACCCAGTCTAAATTCTGTGTCTGCACCGAGCAGACGCTCAAGAGCATTTCGACGCACAGCAACCCAGTAAGAGAGGAGAGTCAAATGGAACTGAAAGGCAGCAAGACCGAGAAGAACCTTCAGGAAGCCTTTGCCGGCGAATCCCAGGCCAACCGCCGTTACCTGTACTTCGCATCCAAGGCCGACGTGGAAGGCTACAACGACGTCGCCAGCGTGTTCCGTTCCACCGCTGAAGGCGAAACCGGACACGCGCACGGCCACCTCGAGTACCTCGAGTCGTGTGGCGACCCCGCGACCGGCCTGCCGTTCGGCGGCACCGAAGCCAACCTGAAGACGGCGATCGCCGGTGAGACGCACGAGTACACCGACATGTACCCGGGCATGGCAAAGTCGGCCCGCGATGAAGGCTTCGACGAGATCGCCGACTGGTTCGAGACCTTGGCCAAGGCGGAGCGTTCCCACGCCAACCGCTTCCAGAAGGCGCTGGATACCCTGAACGCCTGATCGGTTCCAGGGAATGTGATCGGGTGGGGTCGGCTTTGCCGGCCTCGCCCCTTGTCAGTGATGACTTCATGCCCTGTTGGAGGGATTCATGTCCGCGCCCACGCAAAGTAAACGTGAAGGCAATCTGGAAGCTCCGACCCGCCATCCGCTGGATTGGCAAAACCCCGAATTCTATGACGAAGCCCCGCTCTTCGCCGAGATGGAGCGCGTCTTCGACATCTGTCACGGCTGCCGCCGCTGCGTCAGTCTGTGCAATTCCTTTCCCACCCTGTTCGATCTGGTCGACGAGTCCGAGACCCTGGAGGTGGACGGGGTGAAGAAGGCCGACTACTGGAAGGTGGTCGACCACTGCTACCTCTGCGATCTCTGTTACATGACCAAGTGCCCCTACGTGCCGCCCCATGAATGGAACGTGGATTTCCCGCACCTGATGCTGCGAGCCAAGGCAACGCGCTTCAAGAAGGAGGGCGCCAAGGCGGCGCATAAGCTGATGTCCAGCACCGACACGATCGGTACGCTGGCCGGCATTCCGGTGGTGGCACAGACGGTCAACGCCGTGAACAGGACCGGCTTTGCACGCAAGATCCTGGACAAGACCCTGGGCGTGCACCCGGACGCCAGCCTGCCGAAATATCACAGCAAGAAGGGCCGCAGTCGTGCTACCAAGGCGGCGTCCGCCATCAGCGCTCCGGAGCCGGCGAATGGCACGACCGGTCGCGTGGCGCTGTTCGCCACCTGTTACGGCAACTACAACGAGCCGCACATCGTCGAGGACCTGGTCAAGGTTTTCAACCATAACGGCATCGAAGTGACTCTGGTCGACAAGGAACAGTGCTGCGGCATGCCCAAGCTCGAACTGGGTGACCTGGAGGCGGTGGCCGCGGCCAAGGATGTCAATGTGCCGGCGATGAAGCGCATGATCGATCAGGGCTACGACATCGTCGGTCCGGTGCCGTCCTGTGTGCTGATGTTCAAGCAGGAACTGCCGCTGATGTTCCCCGCGGACGGCGACGTGCAGGCCGTCAAGAACCGCATCTTCGATCCCTTCGAATACCTGATGGCGCGCCACGCGGACGGCAAGCTGAAGACCGACTTCCCGCAGACCCTGGGCAAGATCGCCTACCATGCCGCCTGCCACCTGCGGGTGCAGAACATGGGTCTGAAGACACGTGACCTGCTCAAGCTCGTGCCGGACACCGAGATCGATGTGATCGAGCGCTGCTCGGGGCATGACGGGACCTACGGCGTGAAGAGCGAGTATTTCGAGACCGCGACGAAGATCTGCCGCCCGGTAGTGACGCGTGTGCAGAAGGCAGAGGCCGACCACTTCTCCAGTGATTGCCCGATGGCCGGCCACATGATCGAGAACGGCCTGAAGGACGGCCGCGAACCCGAGCATCCGCTGACCCTGCTGCGCAAGGCCTACGGACTGTAACGTGAAAGTTCTGTAGGTCGGGTTGGCGCAGCGTAATCCGACGGGCCGGGGACGATGCTGTTTTGCGCCCATGGGTGGGTACGAGACCCGTCGGGTTACGCCCTTTGGGCTAACCCGACCTACCGTTTGCGGCGTTTCATCGTCAGGGGTGACGCAGGGCCGTGAGAGTTAGACGAACCCAAAACTAAGGAGAACTCATCATGTCGAGTGATGGATATCACGAGCCCGTCGAAGAACTGAGCGACGAGAGCCGGGAGATGCACCGCGCCATCGTGTCCCTGATGGAGGAACTCGAGGCCGTCGACTGGTATCAGCAGCGTGTGGATGCCTGCAAGGATCCCGAACTGAAGGCGATCCTCGCCCATAACCGCGACGAGGAGATCGAGCACGCGGCGATGGTCCTGGAGTGGATCCGGCGCAAGAACAAGGTGTTCGACAAGGAACTCCGGGAGAACCTGTTCTCCGACAAGGACTACACCGACATCGGGCACCACGATCATTGACCGCCCCGCGTCCCGGGGCAGTAACGAACTGGAGGCAAGTGTGAGCAAACTCAGCCGAGAAGACCTGTTTTCCCTGGAGAAGTACTCGGAGATGCGACCCGGCTTCCGGGCCGAGATCATGCAGCACAAGAAGAACCGCGTGCTGCAGGTGGGGCCGAACGTGACCCTGCACTTCGAGGATCGCAAGACCATGCTCTACCAGGTCCAGGAGATGCTGCGGGCCGAAAAGATCTTTGACGCGGCGGGCATCCAGGAAGAACTGGACGCCTACAATCCGCTGATTCCGGACGGCAGCAACTGGAAGGCCACGATGATGGTGGAGTTCCCCGACATCGACGAGCGCAAGGTCGGTCTCTCACGGCTGATCGGCATCGAGGACCGGACCTACGTGCAGGTCGATGGCTTCGACAAGGTTCACCCCATTTCCGACGAGGACCTCGAGCGGGACACCGAGGACAAGACGTCTTCGGTGCATTTCCTGCGCTTCGAACTGACCGCGGACATGGTGTCCGCGGTGAAGGACGGCGCCGCTATTGCGGTGGGTGTGGACCACGAGAACTACACGCACCGGGTCGACGCCGTGCCCCCCGCCATGCGCGATTCCCTCGCGGCGGATCTCGCCACGGTCAACTGACCGCCGGCGTTAATGAGGCGGCAAGGGATTGCCGCCCTGCCGTATTGTCGGTATGGCCTCCTTAGCTTTCCACCAGTGGTCAGGTTCGTGTTGTTTCAAGAGGCGTGCACGTAGGAGGCCAGCCCCTGGCCGATGGGTTTTCCGGCGCCGGATCGGCGAGACGGCTCGCCTCCTACCCGTTGGCGGGTGTCGGCAGCAGGGATGCTGCCGTCAAGCCTACAGGGATGTATTCACGGCGTCCCGCCGACGGGCAGGCACCTCGCCCGGCAAGCCCCGCAGTGCGATCAAAGCAGGTCCAGCGCGTCCGACAGATGCTCGACGGGGAGGATCTCCATTCCGTCGATACGCTTGCGGATTCGGTTCCCGGCAGGAATGATTGCGCGCGTCAGGCCGTGCTTGGCCGCCTCGGACAGGCGTTCCTCGCCGTTGGGCACCGGGCGCACCTCCCCGGACAGGCCGATCTCGCCGAAGCAGACGAGGTCCAGCCCCAGCGGGCGGTCGCGTAGCGACGACAGTGCGGCCACCAGCATCGGCAGGTCGGCCGCGGTCTCCGATACCCGGACCCCGCCCACCACGTTGATGAAGACGTCCTGATCGAACAGCGCGATCGCTCCATGGCGGCTGAGCACCGCGAGCAGCATGATCAGCCGGTTCTGCTCCAGCCCCAGCGTGACCCGGCGCGGCTGCGGCGCGTGGCTCTCTGCGACCAGCGCCTGCACCTCGACCAGGAGCGGGCGCGTGCCTTCGCGCGTGACCATCACCACGCTGCCCGAGACCGGGCGGCTGTGACGCGACAGGAAGATCGCCGAAGGATTGGCCACCGGTTTCAATCCGTCCTCCTGCATCGCAAAGACACCCAGTTCGTTGACCGCTCCAAAGCGGTTCTTCACCGCGCGCAGCATCCGGTAGCGCCCGCCGGGGTCGCCCTCGAAATACAGGACCGTGTCCACCATGTGTTCCAGGACCCTGGGGCCGGCGATCTGCCCGTCCTTGGTCACGTGCCCGACCAGGATCACCGTGATGCCGCGCTGCTTCGCCAGGCGGACCAGCGACGCGGCGCTCTCGCGTACCTGCGACACCGACCCCGGGGCGGATTGCAGCGCGGCCGTGTAGAGGGTCTGGATGGAGTCGACGACCAGTACCAGCGGACGCTCGCGCTCGGCGGTGGCGATGACGTTCTCGACCTGGGTCTCGGTCAGCAGGCGCAGGCCGGAGACGTCGAGACCCAGCCGGTGGCCCCGCAGGCTCACCTGCTGTGCGGACTCCTCGCCGGTCACGTAGAGGGTCTGCTCGGCGGGAAGCAATGCCAGCACCTGCAGCAGCAGGGTGGACTTGCCGATGCCGGGGTCGCCCCCGATCAGGACCACCGACCCCGTGACCAGCCCTCCGCCCAGGCTGCGGTCCAGTTCGGAGATCCCGGTGGAGATGCGCGGGATGTCCGCCGCAGGCAGGTCCCCCAGGCGCGTGATGCGCGCCGCCTCGCCGGCATAGCCCCCGGACCGCGGACCCTGCGCGGCGGCGCTGGGCTGCAGTTCCTCCATGCTGTTCCAGGCTCCGCAGTCGCCGCACTGCCCGGACCACTTCGGACTCACCGCGCCGCACTCGCGGCAGACGTACTGGAGTTTGGCTCTCGCCATCAGGAGTCGTCCCCCTGGCCTGGCGACCACGGCGGAGGGATGCGGACGGTACGGACGGTGTTGTTCTTGATCTGGATAATGTCCATCACCACCCCGTCGATACGCACGCTGGCCACCGCCTCCGGTATGTCCTCGAGGTGCTCGACGATCAGACCGCTCAGCGTCTTCGGTCCGTCCACCGGCAATTTCAGCCCCAGCGCGCGGTTCAGTTCACGCAGGTGGATGCCGCCATCGACGACCACGCTGCCGTCGGGCTGGCGCAGCACCTCGTCACCCATGGTCGGCGAGTCGGAGGTGAACTCGCCGACGATCTCCTCCAGCAGATCCTCCAGCGTGACCAGACCCTCGATGTCACCGTATTCATCCACGACCAGCCCGATCCGCTGCTTCTGCTTCTGGAAGTTGATCAGCTGCCGGTTCAGTGCCGTGCCTTCGGGGATGAAGTACGGGGGGGTCACGACCTGACGCAGGTCCTCCGGCGTGAACGACTCCCGGTGGGCCAGTGGCAGGATGTCGCGCATGTGCACGAAACCCAGCACCCGGTCCAGCTCACCCTCGATCACCGGCAGCCGGGTGAAGCTTCCACTGAGGATCTGCTCGAGTACATCGTTCCAGTCCTCGTCCAGGTCCAGGGCCACGATCTCGTTGCGCGGAATCATGATGTCCTCGACGGTCGTGCGTTCCAGATCGAGCAGGTTGATCAGCATGCGCTGGTGTTTGGCCGGGATCAGCGCGCCGGCCTCGGTCACAACGGAGCGCAGTTCATCGGCGGTCAGGGCGGCGCGCTGGCGGTCATCGATGTGGATCCCAAGCAGGCGCAGTACACCGTTTGCAAGCAGGTTGATCACGTAGACCACCGGCCAGAGAACCCGCAGCAGCCCGGTGTAGATCCAGGCCGCCGGGTAGGCGATACGCTCGCTGTGGAGTGCCGCCACCGTTTTCGGCGCGGTCTCGGCGAAGATCAGCAGCGCAAGCGTCAGCAGGCCCGTCGCAATCGCGATGCCGGGGTCGCCGAACAGCCTCCAGCCGATGAAGGTGGCGATCTGGGTGATCAGGATGTTGACGAAATTGTTGCCGAGCAGGATCAGTCCGATCAGGCGGTCCGGGCGCTCCAGCAGGCGCGCGGCCAGCTGGGCGCCCAGGTGACCCTGCTGTGCCTTGTGCCGCATGCGGTAGCGGTTCAGGGCCATCAGGGCGGTCTCCGAGCCCGAGAAGAAGGCTGAGAGCAGGAACAGCAGGAACAGGGCGCCGAACAGCGCGGCTAGTGGAATGTCATGCAAGGGCGGGTACCGTGCTGGAGGCGCATCAGACGCGCTGCAGGATGACTTCCAGCACCAGCTTGGAGCCGAAATAGGCCAGCACCAGGCTGACGAACCCGCCGGTGGTCCAGGCGAGGGCCCGGGTGCCGCGCCAGCCAAAGCGCCAGCGCCCGATCAGGAGGACCGAGAACATCACCCAGGCCAGGATCGAAAGCACCGACTTGTGTACCAGGTGCTGCGCGAAGAGATCCTCGAGGAAAATCATGCCGCTGGCAAGGCTGAGGGTGAGAAACACCCAGCCGACGAAGATCATCCGGAACAGCCACATCTCCATCGAGAACAGTGGCGGCAGGTAGCGCACGATGCCCTTGGTGTGGTGCTCGTGCAGGGCCTTGTGCTGTGCGGTCATCACCGCCGCCTGCACGGTCGCCAATGCGAGGAAGGCCCAGCCCAGGGCCGCGAGCATGATGTGGATCCCGACATAGGGGGTGGTCGCGACCCGCCTGCCGTCGTCGCAGGTGAGCGCGACCAGCAGCGCCAGCGCCGTCAGCGGCAGTACGATCACGCCCATGATCGCCAGCGGATGACGGAGCGCTGCCAGCCACAGCAGGACCGCGACCAGCCAGAGGGCGGCCGCGAGCGCGTTGCCCAGGCAGAGATTCGGACCCAGGTCCGTGATCATCAGTTGCGACAGGGCCGCCAGATGTAACGCGAGGGCGAGCGCCCAGGTGATCAGGGGCCCGCGCGGCTGTGCCGGCGCGGGCGGCTGCCGGCGCGCGGACACGACCAGGTAGCCCGTAGTCAGGAGATAGAGGAAGATCGCGACGAGGCCGATGGCAATGCTCATGGCGCACGATTATCCACGCATCGCGCCGACAATGCACCGCGGGCGCCGGTGCAGGTACACTGCTGCAGTATTGGTAACGGTTTCAGGAGTGAACATGTTTGACGGCCTTTCCAGCCGCCTCCAGGCAACGGTCAAGCGCCTCAAGGGCCAGGCCCGGCTCACCGAGGAAAACATTCAGGAAGCATTGCGCGAAGTGCGCATGGCCCTCCTCGAGGCCGACGTCGCGCTCCCGGTGGTGCGCGAATTCATCGGCGAGGTGCGCGCCAAGGCCCTGGGCAAGGAGGTCATCGGCAGTCTGACCCCGGGGCAGGCCTTCATCAAGGTCGTGAACGACGAGCTGGTGCGGGTGATGGGGGGCGAAGGGGCGAGCCTGAACCTGGCCAGCCAGCCCCCGGCGATCGTTCTTGTGGCCGGCCTGCAGGGCGCCGGCAAGACCACCAGCATCGGCAAGCTGGCGCGGCTGCTGCGTGAGCGCCAGAAGAAGAAAGTGGCCGTGGTCAGCTGCGACGTGTACCGTCCCGCCGCCATCCAGCAGCTCGAAACGCTGGCGGCGCAGGTCGGAGTCAGCTTCTACCCCAGTGACACCAGCCAGCAGCCGGAGCAGATCGCGCGCGCAGCCGTCGAGCGGGCCCGCCGGGAGCTCAAGGACGTGCTGCTGGTCGATACCGCCGGGCGGCTGCACATCGACGAAGCGATGATGGCCGAGATCCAGACGCTGCATCAGGCGATCGACCCGATCGAGACCCTGTTCGTGGTCGACGCGATGACCGGCCAGGATGCCGCCAACACCGCGCGCGCCTTCGGCGAGGCCCTGCCGCTGACCGGGGTCATCCTGACCAAGGCCGACGGCGATGCGCGTGGCGGTGCCGCGCTCTCGGTGCGCAAGATCACCGGCGTGCCGATCAAGTTCCTGGGCATGGGAGAGCGCTCGGAGGCCCTGGAGCCCTTCCATCCCGAGCGCATCGTCTCGCGCATCCTCGGCATGGGTGACGTGCTCACCCTGGTCGAGGAGGCGACCCGCCAGGTCGATCAGGACAAGGCCGAAAAGCTTGCGCGCAAGCTGAAGAAGGGCCGCGCCTTCAATTTCAACGATCTGCATGACCAGCTCTCCCAGATGCAGCGGATGGGTGGAATCGGCAGCCTGCTGGAGAAACTGCCGGGTGCCGGGCAGCTGCCCGATGCGGTGAAGAACCAGACCAACGACCGCGAGATCCGGCGCATGATGGCGGTGATCGGTTCCATGACCGAGCAGGAGCGGCGGCACCCGGAATTGATCAAGGGCTCGCGCAAGCGGCGTATCGCGGCCGGCTCGGGCGCGCAGATTCAGGATGTGAACCGCCTGTTGAAACAGCACACCCAGATGAGCAAGGCGATGAAGAAGTTCTCCAAGGGCGGTGCCGCCAAGATGATGCGGGCGCTGGGCGGACGTCTTGGCGGCATGGGGGGCATGGGTGGACCGGGGGCGGGGGGATTCCCCTTCCGGTAGCGCAGACCCAGTTCCGTAGGTCGGGTTAGCGTGAAAGTCACGGCCACGCCCGCCCCTGCGTCCCCGTTTATGGAGTGCGGGAGC
>NZ_REBW01000043.1 GCF_007692535.1 Thioalkalivibrio sp.
GTGAAGCTGCTGCGCGAACGCGCCGAAAAGCGCTGACGGATAAAAAGCCGCAAACCGTAGGTCGGGTTAGCCCGAAGGGCGTAACCCG
Organism: Thioalkalivibrio sp.; assembly: GCF_007692535.1. Lineage (GTDB taxonomy): Bacteria > Pseudomonadota > Gammaproteobacteria > Ectothiorhodospirales > Ectothiorhodospiraceae > Thioalkalivibrio. Next base: position 89 of record NZ_REBW01000043.1, read on the forward strand.
ACGGGCCTCGCACCCACCCACGGCCGCAAAATAGCGTCGTCCGCGGCACCGCAGCAAGTCGGGTTACGCTGCGCTAACCCGACCTACACAACTGGGCCGTGACTTTCACGGTAAACTACTGCGCTGAATCAACAACCGTTTGTGAAGTGCCATGAGCAACCTCTACGACGTGATCGTGATCGGCGGCGGGCACGCCGGGACCGAGGCCGCGCTGGCGGCCGCGCGGACCGGTGCGCGCACGCTGCTGCTGACGCACAACATCGACACCATCGGGCAGATGAGCTGCAATCCCGCGATCGGCGGGATCGGCAAGGGCCACCTGGTGCGCGAGATCGATGCCCTCGGCGGCGCGATGGCCGAGGCGGCGGACCGGGCCGGTATCCACTTCCGGGTGCTGAACCGGCGCAAGGGGCCGGCCGTGCGCGCGACCCGGGCGCAGGCGGACCGCTACCTGTACCGCCGGGCGATCCGGCGGATCGTCGAAAGCCAGGCCCATCTGAGCATCTTCCAGCAGCCGGTGGCGGACATCCGCATGCAGGGCGATCGCGTCACCGGCGTGGTGACCGAGACCGGGCTGGAATTCGCGGCGCGGTCGGTGGTCCTGACCGTGGGCACCTTCCTGAACGGCAGGATGCACATCGGCCCGGAGCAGCACCCGGGCGGCCGCGCCGGGGATCCGCCGAGCCTGCGGCTGGCCGCGCGCCTGCGCGAGATGGCCTTCGCGGTCGGCCGGTTGAAGACCGGCACACCGCCGCGTGTCGATGGCCGCTCGGTGGACTTCTCGCGGCTGGAACCCCAGCCGGGCGATGAGCCACGGCCGGTGTTCTCCTTCCTGGGCCGCCACGAGCACCACCCGGCGCAGCGGCTGTGCCACATCGCCCGCACCAACGAGCACACGCACGAACTGATCCGCGCCAACCTGCACCAGGCGCCGATGTACACCGGCCAGATCGAGGGCACCGGGCCGCGCTACTGCCCGTCGATCGAGGACAAGGTGGTGCGGTTCGCGGACAAGAACAGCCACCAGATTTTCATCGAGCCGGAGGGGCTGGATACCGACGAACTCTACCCCAACGGCATCTCGACCAGCCTCCCGTATGCGGTGCAGCTGCAGCTGGTGCAGAGCCTCCAGGGCTTCGCGAACGCACACATCACCCGGCCGGGTTACGCCATCGAATACGACTATTTCGATCCGCGCGGCCTGATGCCGTCGCTGGCGACGCGCGCGGTCGCCAACCTGTTCTTCGCCGGCCAGATCAACGGCACCACCGGCTACGAGGAGGCCGCCGCGCAGGGCCTGATCGCGGGCCTGAACGCGGCGCGCTGGACGCGCGACGAGGCGCCCTGGACCCCGGGCCGCGCGGAGGGCTATATCGGCGTGCTGATCGACGACCTGGTCACGCGCGGCACCAACGAACCCTATCGCATGTTCACCTCGCGCGCCGAGTACCGGCTGCTGCTGCGCGAGGACAATGCCGACCTGCGGCTGACCCCGCGCGGCCGCGAACTGGGGCTGGTCGACGATCGCCGCTGGCAGGCCTTCAGCCAGCGCGCCCAGGCGATCGAGGACGAGCAGGCCCGTCTCGCGACTCTGCGCCTCGACCGCTCCCGTCGTGAAGACGACGCGTTGGCGGCCTACCTCGGCGGCACGCCCGACGCCGACGCCACCCTGATGGACCTGCTGCGCCGCCCGCAGGTGGACTACGCGGGCCTGATGGCGCGGCTGCCGGAACTCGCCGTGGACCTGCCGGACTCGGTCGCGGAGCAGGTCGAGATCCAGGCCAAGTATGCGGGCTACATCGAGCGCCAGAGGCTGGAGATCGGCCGCCAGAGTCGCGACGAGGCCACCGCGCTGCCGCAGGACCTCGACTACGACCGGGTGCACGGCCTGTCCACCGAGATCCGCCAGAAGCTGAGCAGCTTCCGGCCGCATACCCTGGGCCAGGCGCAGCGGATTCCCGGCGTGACGCCGGCGGCGCTGTCGGCGCTGTCCATACACCTGAAGCAGCGGGCTGCCAGTGCCTGAGCCCGCGGTCGCGGCGCTGTCCGCGGCCTGCGCCGCCCGGGGCCTGGACCCGGCGCTGATCCCGGGCGTGGTGCGCTACCTGGAGCTCCTGGAGCGCTGGAACCGGGTTCACAACCTGACCGCCGTGACCGGGGCGGAGGCGATGCTGGACCGGCACGTGCTGGACAGCCTGAGCGTGCTGCCGTGGCTGCACGGCGACCGGGTGCTCGACGTGGGCAGCGGTGCCGGGTTGCCGGGGCTGATCCTGGCCCTGGCCGACCCGGTGCGCGACTATCTGCTGCTGGACGCGGCGGCCAAGCGCGTGCGCTTCCTGCGTGCGGCGATCGCGGAGCTCGGCCTGGCGCGGGTGCGCGCCGAGCACATGCGGGTCGAGGACCTGCGGCCGGCGCCGGGTTTTGCTACCGTGGTGTCGCGGGCCTTCGCGGCGCCGCCGGAGTTCGTGCGCCGGGCCGGCCACTGCGTTGCCCCGGGCGGCCGGTTGCTGGCGATGCTGGGGCAGTCCGCGGCCGCCGAAGCGGACCTGCCCGCGGGATGGGCGTATCGCTGCGTCGAGCCGGTGCGGGTTTCCGGGTCATCCGCCAGCCGGCACATTGCCGTTATCGAGAGAGAAGCCGCGTGACACAGACATTGGCCATCACCAACCAGAAGGGCGGGGTCGGCAAGACGACCACCTGCGTGAACCTGGCCGCTTCTCTGGTGCGCCTGGGCCGCCGGGTGCTGGTCATCGATCTGGATCCCCAGGGCAACGCGACGACGGGCAGCGGCTACGACAAGCACGCCCGCAGCCCGACCAGCTGCGAGCTGCTGCTCGGCGAGGCGCCGCTGGCGGCCTGCGCGCACCGGGTCGAGTCCGGCTTCGACCTGGTCCCCGCGAACGGCGACCTTACGCTGGCGGAGGTCCGTCTGATGGCGATGGAGCGTCGCGAGTACCGCCTGCGGGACGTGCTGAGCGAGTCCGTATCGAACTACCAGCACGTGTTGATCGATTGCCCGCCGTCGTTGAACCTGCTGACCGTGAACGCGCTGGTCGCCGCCGACGGCGTGCTGATCCCGATGCAGTGCGAGTACTACGCGCTGGAGGGCCTCACGGCGCTGATGGGCACCATCGAGAGCATCCAGCGCGGCCCGAACCCGAAGCTGCGCATCGCCGGGCTGCTGCGCACGATGTTCGACGCGCGCAACCGCCTCTCCGGGGAGGTATCGGACCAGTTGCTGGGGCATTTCGGAGAGCGCGTGTTCCGCACCATCGTGCCGCGCAACGTGCGCCTCGCCGAGGCTCCGAGCTTCGGCCAGCCGGCCTTGCTGTATGATGCCAGCTCGCGGGGCGCGGTCGCCTATTTGGCTCTGGCCGGCGAGATGCTCCGCCGCCCGGGTGCCGCCGCGGCGCCGAACCCAGGCCTGTGAGCCGGCGCGTCGCCAGCGGCGCGGATGGTGTGCGGGAGACAACTTGTTCATCAGGTCGGCGTGGCTGCGCCGCCCGTTGGGAATAGACGCCATGGTCAAACGGAGAAGTGGTCTCGGGCGGGGGCTTGAAGCGCTGCTCAGCGGCGCCGAGCGTGCCGAAGAGGATTCGCTGGAAAACCTGCCGATCGAACTGATCCAGCGCGGCAAGTACCAGCCGCGGGTGCACATGGCTGCCGAGGCGCTGGAAGAACTGGCGAACTCGATCCGGTCCCAGGGCATCATCCAGCCGATCGTCGTACGCCGGATCGACGACGGCTACGAGCTGATCGCCGGCGAACGCCGCTGGCGGGCCGCGCAGATGGCCGGCCTGGAGACCGTCCCCGCGGTGGTGCGGGACATCCCCGACCAGGCTGCCGCCGCGATGGCCCTGATCGAGAACATCCAGCGCGAGAACCTGAATCCGCTGGAGGAGGCCCAGGCCATCCGCCGGCTGATCGGCGAGTTCGAGATGACGCACCAGGCTGCCGCGACGGCGGTGGGCCGCTCGCGCACGGCGGTGACCAACCTGCTGCGCCTGCTCGAGCTGCACGAGGCGGTCAAGGATCGGGTCAATGCCCGCGAGCTCGAGATGGGCCATGCCCGCTGCCTGCTCGCACTGCCACCGGAGCGCCAGCCGCAGGCGGCCGACGTGATCGTGAAGCGCGGCCTGTCGGTGCGCGATGCCGAGCGCCTGGTGCGCCGGATGCTCGCCGAGCCCGCCGTTCCCCTGCCGCCGCCGCGACCGCTCCCGGAGATCCGCCAGCTCGAGACCCGCCTGTCGGACACCCTCGGGGCGGCGGTGCAGGTCCGCTACAACCGCACCGGCAAGGGCCGTCTGGTCATCGAGTACAACAGCCTGGACGAACTCGATGGCATCCTCGCCCACATTCAGTGATCGC
>NZ_REBW01000184.1 GCF_007692535.1 Thioalkalivibrio sp.
TTGGGACAGGAGAGACCTCCTGAGACCCCTGAAACGAGTGATGGAGGCTGGGGTCGGAATCGAACCGGCGTACACGGCTTTGCAGGCCGCTGCATAACCACTCTGCCACCCAGCCGGGTGAGGCATCGTCCGTCCGACGCGTGGGGATCGCGCCTTAAACGGAAAACCCCGGCGGCACCGGGGTTCGCAATGTTCTGGAGCGGGAAACGAGATTCGAACTCGCGACCCCAACCTTGGCAAGGTTGTGCTCTACCACTGAGCTATTCCCGCCCGACAGGGACGCAATAATAGCGTTTGTCGCAGAACTGTCAAGCGCCTTGGCGCGCCGCCAGCATGTACTGCACCATGGAGACCAGCGTCAGGACGGCCGCGAGGTAGAGAAGCCACTCGCCCAGGAGAAACATGGGGACCGGCCCGACCGGCACGGCCCAGAGCAGCAGAAAGATGGACACCATCTGGGCGGAGGTCTTTACCTTGCCAACCCAGGAGACCGCCACGCGCGCCCGCTTGCCCACGCCGGCCATCCACTCGCGCAGCGCCGAGATCGCGATCTCGCGGCCGATGATGATGATCGCGGCAACCGCGATGCCGATGCCGGCAGCGGTGTGCACCACCAGCACCAGTGCCGCCGCGACGATCAGCTTGTCGGCCACCGGATCGAGAAAGGCACCAAAGTGCGAGGTCACCTCGAGGCGGCGCGCGAGATAGCCATCCAGCCAGTCGGTGAAGCCCGCCAGCGCGAAGATCAGTGCTGCAACGATGCCGCCCCAGGGTGTCGGCAGCAGGTAGAACAGCAGCACCATCAGTGGAATCAGGGCGATGCGCGACCAGGTCAGCCAGTTGGGCAGTTTGCGTAGCATCTCAACTCTCGTGAAAACCTTCGTAGATCGCGCGGGCCAGGCTTCGGCTGATGCCGGGAACCTTGGCCAGTTCATCCACCCCCGCCCGTGTGATCCCGCGCAGCCCGCCGAAGTGGCGCAGCAGGGCCGTCCTTCGCTTTGGCCCCAGCCCCGGAATCTCCTCCAGACGCGATTCCCGGCGTGCCTTGGCACGTCTCGCCCGATGCCCGGTGATCGCAAAGCGATGGGCCTCGTCGCGGATCTGCTGGATGAGGTGCAGCGCGCTCGACTGCGCGGGCAGTATAGAAGGCCCTTCCACCCCACTCAACACCAGGGTTTCCAACCCAGGGCGCCGGTCAGCGCCCTTCGCTACGCCCACCACCCGCAGCCCTTCGAGCCCCTGCGCACGCAGCACGTCCAGGGCCTGGCTGACCTGGCCCTTGCCACCGTCGATGAAAAGGATATCGGGGACCTGGCCCTCCCCCTTCTTCAGGCGGGCGAAACGGCGCTCCAGCGCCTGGTGCATCGCTGCATAGTCGTCGCCAGGCTCGATACCGGCGATGTTGAAGCGCCGGTAGTCGGATTTGATCGGACCCTCGGGCCCGAACACCACGCAGGAGGCGACCGTGCCCTCCCCCTGGGTGTGAGAGATATCGAAGCACTCCATGCGGCGGGGAAGCTCGGGCAGGTTCAGCGCGGCGGCCAGGGCCTCGAGGCGCGCCTGCTGGCCGGCCTTGCCGGCGAGGTGTGTCCGCAGTGCCAGTTCGGCATTGCGCTCAGCCATGCGCAGCCACTCCGCCCGCTGCCCGCGCGTGGACCAGGCGAGCTTGACCCGGCTGCCCCGTCGCTGCTCCAGCAGCGCTTCCAGAGCCTCTGGCTCCTCCGGGCGCTCGGACAGCAGCACCTGTCGGGGTGGTTCCCTTTCCGCGTAGTACTGAGCCAGGATCGCGGTCATGATCTCGGCGTTGCCGGTTTCCTCCGGCAGTTTCGGATAACGCACGGCGTTGCCGAGGTTCTGACCATTGCGCACGAAGAAGATCTGCACGGCGGCGGACCCACCCTCCCGCGCGAGGGCAAAGATGTCGGCATCGCCCTCGCCGCCGGCCACGTACTGCTGCTCGGAGATCTGCCGCAGGCTGGCGATCTGGTCGCGCAGTCGCGCTGCCCGCTCGAAGCGCAGTTCCGCCGCCGCCGTTTCCATGCGCTGGACGAGGTCGCCGATCACCCGATCGCTGCGACCTTCCAGGAAACGCAGGCTGGCGTCGACGTCGGCCGCGTATTCGTCCGGATCGATCAGGCCGACACAGGGCGCGGTGCAGCGCCCGATCTGGTGCTGCAGGCAAGGCCGGCTGCGATGGGCGAACACGCTGTCCTCGCACTGGCGCACGAGGAAAAGCTTCTGCAGGAGATTCAGGGTGTCGCGCACCGCGACCGTCGAGGGATACGGACCGAAGTAGCGAACGCCCTTTTTCCGGGTCCCACGATGGAAGCCAAGCCGAGGGTAGTCGTGATTGGAAACAAAGATATAGGGATAACTCTTGTCATCCCGCAAGAGGATGTTGTAGCGCGGCCGGTGGCGCTTGATCAGGTTCGCCTCGAGCAGCAGGGCCTCGGCCTCGGTCTGCGTCACCGCGACGCGGATGTCGGCGATCTGCGCGACCATGGCGCGGGTCTTCGGGCTGCGCTCGCCGGCCGTGCGGAAATAACTCGCGATGCGCTTGCGCAGGCTGTTCGCCTTGCCGACGTAGAGCACGGTACCGGCATCGTCCAGCATCTGGTAGACGCCGGGCGCTGGCGTGCAGGTCTTCAGAAAGGCCTTGTGATCGAACGCGGGCGCGGTATCGCTCATGCGTTCAGGATAACCGGGCGCGGATCTCCCGGAACAATTCCTCGAACATCGCGGTCGTCAGGCGGCGGGTCTGGGTGTTGTAGCGCGAGCAGTGGTAAGAGTCGAACAGGCGCCGCCCCTGCCCCAGGTCGTGCTCGGCGGCGTGCGCGAAGGGGTGCGCAGCGAGAGCGAGGCCCTGGGCGCGCAACACCGCGTCGTGGGCGATACGGCCCAGGGCCAGGATGATGCGCGGGGCCACGGCGTCGATCTCCGCGGCCAGGAAACCGTTGCAGGTACGGATCTCGGCCGGCGTCGGCTTGTTCTGTGGCGGCAGGCACTTTACGGCGTTGGTCACCCGGCAGTCCTTCAGGACCAGCCCATCGTCGGGTGCGACCGCGTTGGGCTGGTTCGAGAACCCGAAGGCGTGCAGGGTGTGATAGAGGAGGATGCCGGCATGATCGCCCGTGAAGGGCCGCCCGGTCGCGTTGGCGCCGTGCATTCCCGGTGCCAGACCGACGATCAGCAGGGGAGCATTGCCGGGCCCGAACGGCGCCACGGGCGCGGCGTGGTAGCCGGGATGGTCGCGCCGCACCGCAGCGAGGTGCCCGGCGAGCCGCGGGCAGCGCACACAGGCCGGATCGAAGGTCACTGTGTCGTTCACCAGCGCGAGTACGGATGTCGGGCGAGTTCGCTGTTGTAGTAGCGTGGGTCGTCCGACACCTCCGCCCCCAGCCAGTCCGGCCGCGCGAAAGCCTCGTCGGCGTCCTCCAGTTCGATCTCGGCGACGATCAGACCCGCATTGTCGCCGACGAACTCGTCGATCTCCCAGAGGTGGCCTTCGTACCTGACCTCGTGGCGTGTCTTCTCTACGACCTCGCCGGCAAGTTCCGCAAGCAGCACCCGGGCCTGCTCGGCAGGGATCGGATATTCGAACTCCAGCCGCTCGACGCCGAGAGTGGCGCTCTTGATGTTGAGGTTGGCCTGATCGCCGTCGATCCGTACCCGCACCGAGGCGCGCGTGTTCCCGCACAGATAGCCTTGCCGCAGCGTCCGGGATTCGTGCACGGACGAGCGCCACCCATCGTTCTTTAACAGGAACTTGCGTTCGATTTCTCGAGCCATTTGGTATTTTTTGCTAGCGTACTTGACGAAGGGTAGCGCGGCCGGCGTCCGGTGACCAATCGCAACCGACTGTGATGGCGGCAGGTGCCGGGGCCCACCCGGGCCGGCGGATCGCGATCGGGGGTCGCTGCTGCGGGGGGTTACATGCGGATCAGGGCGGCGCCCCAGGTGAAGCCGCCGCCGAAGGCCTCGGTCAGGATCAGTTCGCCCGGCTTGATGCGCCCGTCGCGCACGGCGACATCCAGCGCCAGCGGGATGGAGGCGGCGGAGGTGTTGCCGTGGGTATCCATCGTGACCACGACGTGATCCATCGACATCGCCAGCTTCTTCGCCGTCGCCTGGATGATCCGGATGTTGGCCTGGTGCGGGACCAGCCAGTCCAGTTCGGACTTGCTGATGCCGTTGTGCGCCAGGGTCTCGTCCACGATCTGGTCCAGCGTGTTGACCGCGACCCGGAACACGGCGCGGCCCTCCATCCGGATCTTGGTGTCCGCGACGTCGTTGCGCGACACCCCGCCCGGCACCTCGAGCAGCGCCCGGTGGGCACCGTCGGCATGCAGGTGCGTCGAGATCACGCCCGGCTCGTCCGAGCGCGAGAGGATCACGGCACCCGCACCGTCGCCCCAGAGGATGCAGTTACCGCGGTCGGTATAGTCGGTGATCCGCGACAGGGTTTCGGCGCCCACGACCAGGACGTGCCGGCACTGTCCGCCCCGGATGAATTGATCCGCGGTGGCCAACGCAAACACGAACCCGCTGCAGACGGCCTGCAGGTCAAAGGCCGGACAGCCGCCCACGCCCAGCTTGGCCTGCAGCAGGCATGCAGTGCTGGGAAAGATCTGGTCCGGGGTGGTGGTGGCGACCAGGATCATGTCCAGGTCGGCCGCGCGCAGCCCGGCGGCATCGAGTGCCTGGCGCGAGGCGTGCAACGCCAGGTCCGAGGTTGTCTCGCCGGGTGCCGCGATGTGCCGAACCCGGATCCCGGTGCGATCGAAGATCCACTCGTCGGTGGTATCGATCATCTTCTCCAGATCGGCATTGGTCAGAAGGCCCTCTGGCAGGTAGCCCCCGGTACCCGTGATACGTGAAAAGCTCACACTTCCACCTCCTGGCGCAACATCCGTCCGAGCTGCTTGTCGATGCGCTGCGGCACGTTGGCCTCGACCTCCTTGCGCGCGATCCGGACCGCATTCTGGAATGCGAGTTCGTCGGCGCCGCCGTGGCTCTTGATGACGATCCCCTGCAGACCGAGCAGCGAGGCGCCGTTGTAGCGCCGGGGGTCGATGCGATTGCGGAAACGGTTCAGCACCGGCAGCGCCACCAGCCCCCGCAGGCGCGTGAGCCAGTTGCGCTTGAATTCCATCTTGATGTTGTCGGCGATCATCCGGGCCACGCCCTCGCTGGTCTTCAGCGCGACGTTGCCGACAAACCCGTCGCAAACGACGACATCGACGTCGCTGCAATAAACGTCGTTGCCCTCGACGAAGCCGATGTAGTTCAGCGAGGACTTTTCCAGCAGGTGGGCCGCCTCACGGACACGGTCATTGCCCTTCATGGCCTCGGAACCGATGTTCAGCAGACCGACCCGGGGCGATTCCACGCCGTCGATGGAAGTCACGAGGACCGAGCCCATCACCGCGAACTGGTACAGGTGGGCGGCCTCGACGTCGATGTTGGCACCGAGGTCGAGCATGTGGGTGTGGCCGAACAGCGAAGGCAGGGCCGTGGCGATCGCCGGGCGGTCGATGCCGGGCAGCGTCTTCAGCACGTAGCGCGCGGTAGCCATCAGCGCCCCGGTGTTGCCGGCGCTGACGCAGGCGTCCGCGCTACCGAGTTTTACCAAATCGATGGCCCTGCGCATGGAGGAATCCTTCTTGTTCCGCAGGGCCACCGCGGGAAGCTCCTCCATGCCCACCGTCTGCGAGGCGTGCACGACCTGGGTGCGCGATCTGGCCTTCTCCGGCCAGTGGCGCATGTGGGCCGCGATCACCGCCTCGTCGCCTACGAGGAGCAAGCCGATGTCGGCGGTCTCGCCCAGCGCCGCGAGGGCGGCCGGCATGATCACGGAGGCCCCGTGGTCTCCGCTCATTACGTCCAGCGCAATGGTATACCTGTGATTCATGCCGATCGCGACCTGCTCTCTTTCCGCATGACACCGAGCGTCCGCGCGTTCGCCCGCCCAAAAGCGCTCCCGCATCGGCCTGCCCCGGAATGACAGATCCGGGCGGGGAAGGACAATGGGTCAGGCGAAGAGGTCAGACCATCAGACCCAGCCGGACCCGGCGCGCGGCATGCGGGGATTGACCCGACGTGAAAGAGCCACGGAACGATGCGTCCCGCGGCCCGTAACAAAGACCTGGACTGGTGGATCAATCCTCGTCGTCTTCGACCGCCAAATCCTTCTGGATGACCTGGCGCCCACGATAGAAGCCATCGGGCGACACGTGGTGCCGGCGATGAACTTCCCCGGTGGTCGGTTCGATCGAGAGGGTGGCACCCTTCAGGGCGTCATGCGAACGGCGCATGCCGCGCTTCGAAGGGGTCATACGGGCTTGTTGAACGGCCATGGTGCTTCTCCAGTATCCTGAATTCGAAAATCCGGGCGCAGTGTATAAGGTTTCGAGCGCGCGCGTTAGCGCTTCTTGCGCAGTTCCTGCAGAACGGCGAACGGGTTCCCCGCATCCCGGTCGCCCCCTCCCGCCTCGAACTCGTGCGGCAGACGCGCCTGGCAATCCTCGTGCCTGGGCGCCAGCGGCAGCGCCAGGAGGATCTCCTCCTCGACGAACTCGGCGGGCCGCAAACCGTCCGGTCCCACCTCGAGAAACTCCTGATCGTCTCCCAGCGCCGGTGGCGGGCCCGTCGGATCGACCAGGACCACGTCCGGCTCCAGGCTGAAACGCCAGGTCAGCGGCTGCAGGCAACGCTGACATTGCTGCCCGATCTCGCCGGTGATCGTGCCCTGAAGCCGGGTCTCGCCGAGTGCGCCCCGCACGACGCTCAAGCCAATGCGAACCGAAACCGACGAGCCTTCCAGCGCGGCGGCACGGACCCGCGGCAGTTCATCGCCCCCAAGGTCCCCTTCCCACCGCTGGTTCAGGGCGCGGGGAAGGAAGGGATCGAGAGAAACGGGAATGCGGCTCATACAAGGGCGCGGAATATACCCGCGCCGGGGTTTTCTGTCAAAGCGAACAGAGGTTTACTTGCAGCGGCGAGAAGCCTTGCGGATACTGGGTGGTCCACATCCTCGACAGGACTCAGGGCGTGCTCCCGATCCGCAAACTGCTCATTGCCAACCGCGGCGAGATCGCCGTGCGCATCATCCGTGCCTGCGCGGAGATGGGCATCACCTCGGTCGCCGTCTTCACCGATGCCGACCGGCACGCCCTGCATGTAAAGAAGGCCGACGAGGCCTATTCGATCGGGCCGGACACCCTGGGCGGCTACCTGAACATGCACCGGCTGATCAACGTGGCACGTGCCGCCGGCTGTGACGCGGCCCACCCCGGTTACGGATTCCTGTCCGAGAACCCCGACTTCGCGGCGGCCTGCGCGGCGCGCGGGATCCGGTTCGTCGGGCCATCTGCCGCGGTGATCCGCAGCATGGGCGACAAGGTGGCGGCTCGCTCCGCGATGATCGCAGCGGGCGTACCGGTCGTCCCGGGATCGGATGGCAACCTTGCTGACGTCGAGGCCGCGCTGCCCATCGCCGACAAGGTCGGCTACCCGGTGATGCTGAAGGCCACCAACGGCGGCGGCGGACGCGGCATCCGGCTGTGCACCGATCCCGAGAGCCTGCGCCGCAACTTCGATCGGGTACGTTCCGAGGCAACCCGTGCCTTCGGCAGCACTGACATCTTCCTGGAGAAGGCGATCGTCAATCCGCGCCACATCGAGGTGCAGATTCTCGCCGACAGTCATGGCAACGTCACCCACCTGTTCGAGCGCGACTGTTCGATCCAGCGCCGGCACCAGAAACTGATCGAGATCGCGCCGTCGCCGCAACTGACCGAAGAACAGCGCGCGTTTGTCTGCGAGGCCGCGGTCACCGCCGCACGCGCGGTCAAGTACGAGAACGCGGGCACCGTCGAGTTCCTGTTGGACCACGATGGGTCTTTCTATTTCATGGAGATGAACACGCGTCTTCAGGTTGAACATCCGATCACGGAGATGATCACCGGGGTCGATATTGTCCAGGAGCAGTTGCGCGTGGCGGCCGGCCTGCCCCTGCGTTACCGGCAGGAGGACATCACCCGCCGCGGCTATGCGATGGAGTTCCGCATCAATGCCGAGGACCCGGAAAACGACTTCCTGCCCAGCTTCGGGCGCATCACCCGCTACTTCGCTCCGGGCGGCCCCGGAATCCGTACCGACGGCGCGATCTACACCGGCTATCAGATCCCTCCGCACTACGATTCCATGTGCGCCAAGCTCATCTGCTGGGCGCTGGACTGGGACCTGCTGCTCGCCCGGGCCGACCGCGCCCTGCGCGACATCGGCGTCTACGGGGTCAAGACCACGATTCCCTACCACCTGGCGATCCTGAACCACCCGCAGTTCCGCACCGGTATCTTCGACACCGGCTTCATCGGCGCGCATCCGGAGTTGACCCAGGTCCACGAGGCCCGCCCCAACCGCAACCTCGCAGTCGTCATCGCCGCCGCCCTGGCTGCCCACCACGGTCTTTAGGATCACCCCATGAGCCGAGTACACATTACCGACGTCACCCTGCGCGACGGCCATCAGAGCCTGATCGCCACCCGCCTGCGGACCGAGGACATGCTGCCGATCTGTCCGCAACTGGACCGCATCGGCTTCCATTCCCTGGAGGCCTGGGGCGGCGCCACCTTCGATGCCTGCGTACGGTTCCTGAAGGAAGACCCCTGGGAGCGCCTGCAGCGGCTGAAGGCGGCCCTTCCCAACACGCCACTGCAGATGCTGCTGCGGGGCCAGAACCTGCTCGGCTACCGCCACTACGGGGACGACGTGGTACGCAGTTTCGTGCAGCGAAGTGCCGAGGGCGGCATCGGGATCTTCCGCATCTTCGATGCCATGAACGACGTCCGGAACCTGCGCGTGGCGATCGAGGCCACCCGCGATGCCGGAGCCCATGCCCAGGGGACGATCTGCTACACCACCAGCCCGGTGCACACCGCGCGCCAGTTCGTGGCCATGGCGCGCGAGATGGTGGACATGGGCGCGCAGAGCGTCGCAATCAAGGATATGGCCGGTCTGCTCACCCCGACCGCGACCCGCGAACTGGTTGGTGACCTGGTCGAGGCGGTCGACGTGCCCATCCACCTGCACGCCCACGCGACCTCGGGTCTGTCCGAGCTTTGCCACTGGCAGGCCATCGAGGCCGGCTGCCACCACATCGAGACGGCGATCTCCTCCTTTGCCGGCGGCACCAGCCATCCACCGACCGAAAGCATGGTGGCGGCGCTGGCCGGCACCCGCTTCGATACCGGGCTGGATCTCGAAGCGCTGCAGGAAATTGGCGCCTACTTCCGCGAGGTGCGCAAGAAGTACGCGCGCTTCGAAAGCGACTACACGGGCGTGGACACGCGCGTGCAGATCAACCAGGTGCCCGGCGGCATGATCTCCAACCTGGCCAACCAGCTGCGCGATCAGGATGCGCTGGACAAGTTCGACGCCGTCCTGGTCGAGATCCCGACCGTCCGCGAGGATCTCGGCTACCCGCCCCTGGTCACGCCGACCTCGCAGATCGTCGGTACCCAGGCGGTGATGAACGTGCTGGCGGGAGAGCGCTACAAGGTCATCACCAACGAGGTCAAGCACTACCTGATGGGCCACTACGGCAAGACGCCGGGCCCGGTCAATCCGATCATCCGGGGCAAGGCGATCGGCAATGCCGAGGTCCTGGACTGCCGCCCCGCAGACCGCATCGCACCGGAAATGGACAGTCTGCGCGTGGAAATCGGCGAGCTCGCGCTGAACGAAGAGGACGTGCTCACCTATGCGCTGTTCCCGGAGGTCGGGCGCCAGTTCCTGCAGCAGCGTCGCGACGGCACCCTGCTGCCGGAACCCCTGAATCCCCCGCAGGCCTCGACCGCCGAGGGCTGTCCGGCCCCGGTGGAATTCAATGTCACCTTCCACGGCGAGACCTACCACATCAAGGTCACCGGGAGCGGCCATCACCGCGAGGACTCCCGGCCGCTCTACGTGACCGTTGACGGTCTGCCCGAGGAGGTCCTGCTGGAGACCCTGGAGGAGATCGACGTCACCCCCGGAGCAGCGGCAAGCGGCGATGGCGGCAAGCGCAGCCGCAAGTCCGGTCCGCGTCGCGCCACCCGCCCCGGCGATGTCACCACCTCCATGCCGGGAACGGTGATCGACGTGCTGGTCAGCGAGGGCCAGGAGGTCACGGCCGGCGACCCGGTACTGGTGATCGAAGCGATGAAGATGGAGTCCGAAATTCCGGCTCCGATCACCGGCACGGTCAAGACCGTCAACGTGACCAAGGGTCAGGCCGCGAACCCTGACGACGCCCTGATCGAAATCGAGGCCTGAGTGCAGGGCACGCGCAGCCTCGTTCTGGCATCGACGTCGGCCTACCGCCGCTCCCTGCTGGAGCGGCTGCATCTCGTTTTCGAGACCGCGCGGCCGCAGGTCGAGGAGTCCCGGCAGCCCGATGAACCGCCGGAGGCCATGGCCGAGCGGCTGGCCGTCGCGAAGGCTGCGGATGTCGCCCGACGCTATCCCGATGCGCTGATCATCGGCTCGGACCAGTGTGCCGCCGTCGGAGAGCGCATCCTGGGCAAACCCGGAGGCCACAAGCAGGCACTCGAACAGCTGAGGGCACTCTCGGGACAGCGCGTGGTGTTTCACACGGGCCTGTGCCTGATCGACAGCGCCTCGGGTCGCCAGTGGCGCGCGGTAGTCCCCTACACCGTGCACATCCGCGAACTGGAAACGGCGGAGATCGAGCGCTACCTGCGGCTGGAGAAACCCTATGACTGCTCCGGCAGCTTCAAGTCGGAGGGACTGGGTGTCGTCCTGTTCCGGCGAATGGAAGGCGATGACCCCACAGCGCTGATCGGTCTGCCGCTGATCCTGCTGTGCGCCTGGCTCCGGGAAGCCGGACTGATACTGCCTCCCGAGGCGCCGTGACCCGACATGCCGGGGTGCCGGGGCACGATGCTGATTTGCGGCCATGGGTGGGTACGAGACCCGTCGGGTTACGCCCTTTGGGCTAACCCGACCTACAGTTTGCGGCGTTTCATCGTCAGCGGTGGCGCGGGGCCTTGAAAGTTAGCCTGAAAATGAAGTATTCCCCACAATTGTCTAAAAAATCGTTGATTCCGCCGCTCCGGGACAACGAACGAGCGAAATATCCGCCAGATTTCTCGAAAAATATTGATCTGGATCACTATTTTCCGGTACCGTTTGCTGAATATTAGCAAACACTGATGCTTTGCGACGGATTCTGCGGGAAAACTTGAAAAACGCCTGTGAAGACGTCTTTAATTAGGATTCGCATTACAGAGACCGCTGGCGCGCGCCCTTCGCGATAGCGGACACCGCAGGGAGTACGATCCAGTACAGGACGTACACCAACAAGGGCTCAACAACCTAGGAGATTCTTGATATGCGTAAGTCAATGAAAGTTCTGGCTGCTGCCGCTCTGATCGGCGCGTTCGCGATTCCCATGTCCTCCAGCGCCCAGTGGGGCGGCCCTGGCTGGGGCGGCCCTGGCTACGGCGGCTATGGTCCCGGTTACGGCTACGGCCCGGGTTACGGGCGCGGCCTGGGTGACATGTTCGGGTTTGGCGACATGTTCGGCGATTTCGACTTCACCGCCCGCGGACGCGGCGCTGGCCATGGTTACGGCCGCGGCTACGGCGATGCCTACGGCTATGGTCGCCCCTATGGCTACGGCTACCGCCCCTACTACGGCGCTCCGTACGGCGCTCCGTACGGTGCTCCCTGGGGCGCCCCTCAGGCCCCTCAAGCCCCTGAGGCCCCTGAAGCCGAGTAAGGCAGCCTGAAAGCGATCAACCGGCCTACCGGTTGAACGCGAGGCCCGGTCCGAAACGACCGGGCCTTTTTTTGCGCCGTTTCCCGCCGACCCTTCCTCTCGTGTCCTCGGACCCGCGGCACCGCTGACGATGAAATCGGGAGCGCCTATGGAGTGCGGCGGCTTGCCGCCGCTGTGGGGAGCTGGGTGATCCGACGCCCAAAAAGCGGGAGCAAGCTCCCGCACTCCATAAGCGGGAGCGCCCCAGGGAGCCTCCAACGACACTCCCGGATCGACGTCCGAGGAGGAGCACGTTGCTACTCGGCGATTTCAGGGTCCGTGGCCAGGTGGCCCAACAACCGATCGATCATCGCCTTGGCACTCGCGTGATCGTGCAGAGCGCCCGCGGGCCGCCCCCAGACCGGACCCGGCCAGGCGGCGTCTCCCGGGAAACGCGCAACGTGGTGCAGATGCAGCTGTGGCACCACGTTGCCGAGCTTGGCCACGTTCAGGGCCTTGGGTGCAAAGGCCGCGTCCATGGCCGTCGCGAGGACCCGGGACTCCTCCATCAATCGGGCCAGGTCCGGGGCCGCGAGCCGGTGGAGCTCCGTGACCGCGGCCAAGCGCGGGACCAGGATGAACCAAGGGTAATCCGCATTGCGCATCAGCAGCACGCGACAAAGCGGAAAATCGGTGACTTGGACGGTATCCTGCGCCAGGCGCGGATCGAGTCGGAATTCTTCGCTGGTTCCGTTGCTTGCCATATCGTTTCCTTGGGCTGAAGGTTCCTGAACGGGTCCAACGATAAACGACCACACGACCCCGCCGAGGACGAAAGAGGCCTTAGGGCTGTCATCCGCTGGCCCGGCGGTAGCCAGGGCGCGGACTCCGGGACTTCGACCCTCACCGGATGACGGATGATGCTGCGAAACGGCCCTACGGAAAAACCCGTATGCCGGCCTGCCCGCCTTTCGCCTAGACTCATCCCAGAGCCTCAACCAAGGTCCATCCATGTCCACGGCCCCGGTGCCCCTGGCCCGCCCGCATTCCCGCACGGAGACATCCGCCTCCTGGGTCTGGCTTGCGGGCCGCAGCGTCATGCTGATCGCCCTCTATTATGCAGTGGGTTTGTGGGGGTTTGTGTTCACGCCAGATGCCTACGGAATACCCCTGGTGTGGCCGGCCACGGGCGTGGGCCTGGCCTTCGTCTACGTCTACGGCTACCGGCTGCTGCCGGCATTGGGCATCGCCGCCTCGCTTGTCACCTGGCAGTTCACCAGCGCGACGATGCCCCTGCCAGAGGCTCTGGGCATCGTCGCCGCAACGTTAGCCGGGGTGGCCCTGGGCAGCTACGGGCTTCGCCGTTTCGGGTTCTCGGCCAAGTTCGAGCGCCTGCGCGACGTGTGGCTGCTGCTGCTGATAGGGGGCCTCGCGGCCTCGGGCTCGGCCGCGACCGCAGGCGCCTGGGGCATGGCTGCGAGCATGGAAACCTTGCGCTTCAGCAATACCTGGTGGCTATGCTGGATGGCGGATCTCATGGGACTGATGCTGGTGGCGCCGGTGCTCCTCACCTGGCTGGGGGCGGGCATCACCCGTCACGCTGAACAGAACCACGCGAAGGCAGCAGTCCTGGGCTTCAGTCTCGTCGCCATCGCCGGCGTCGTCTATGCCGGGCAACTGCCGACCGGCATCGCCATGCCGCTGTCCTATGCCGTGTTTCCACTCGTGATGCTGGCGGCGCTGCGCTGTCCGGTCCAGATCACCACCGGCCTGACCATGGCGGCCGGCGCGATCGCGCTCTCCGGCACGGGCTGGGGCATGGGACCATTCGCGGAGATGGGGCTGGACGTGAGCCTGCTCTCGTTGAATGTACAACTGGCATTACTGGTGCTGACGGCCCTGGTACTCAGCGCGCTGCGCGGCGAACGCGAGACCGCGGAGGCACGCGCCCGACAACACCTGGATGAGCTTGCGCGCGCCGGGAGGCTGAGCACACTGGGGGAATTGTCCGCCGGCCTGGCCCACGAACTCAACCAGCCGCTGTGTGCCTTGGCCAGCTATGCCCAGGCCAGCAAGCGCCTGCTCGAGCGCGGCAGGATGGAAGAACTCAAGGACGCACTGGGACAGCTCGACGCCAGCGCACACCGTGCGGCCGAAACCGTTCGGCAGATGCGCGCCTTTGCCGCGGGACAAAGCCCTGAGTTCTCCTCGATCGCCCTGCCGGACCTGCTGCGGCCAGTACTGGATCTGCTGCGCCCCGAACTGCGGCGAGGCCGTGTGCAGTTGGACGTCTCGATGCCGAACGCGTTGCCCCGGATCAGGGTCGCTCCGGTACAGATGGAGCAGGTCCTCGTAAATCTGCTGCGCAACGCAATGGAGGCCACGGAGGGGCTTTCGGATCGCCAGGTGCGCCTGTCGGTGCAAAGAGACGATACCGAACTGCGGATCAGCGTCACCGACAACGGCCCGGGCATTCCGCAGCATCGCCTTACGGCTCTCTTCGACCCCTTCGCCACGTGGAAGGTCGGCGGCCTGGGCCTTGGGCTATCCATCAGCCGATCCCTGGTCGAGGCCCATGGCGGGCACCTGACTGCCCGCAACCGCGAGGCAGGCGGTGCCGAGTTCCGATTCACCCTGCCCGTGGAGGACAGCGATGCCCGCACCTAGACTCCCCCAGGTCTACCTGGTTGACGACGATGCCGACGTGCGCACTGCCGTCAGCCTGCTCCTGAAGACCGAGGATTTCCGCGTCACCGCCTTCGCCGATGCCAGCTCGGTGCTCGCAGCCGTCGACGATACGACCCCGGGGTGCCTGCTCCTGGACGTGCGCCTCCCCGACATGGACGGACTGACCCTGCATCGCCAGCTCAAGGCGCGCAGCGTCGGCATGCCCGTAATCTTCATCACCGGTCACGGAGACATCCCGATGGCGGTCAGGGCCGTCAACGAAGGTGCCCTGGATTTCCTGGAAAAACCCTTCCACGATGACGCCTTGATCGAAGGGGTTCGTCACGCCCTGGCCCTGGATGCGGAACAGCGTGCCGAAGCCGCGGATATGGCGGAGGTGGAGGAACGACTGGCCTCGTTGACCCCACGCGAGCGGCAGGTTCTCGAGGCCCTGCTCGATGGCCAGCCGAATAAGCTGATCGCCCGGCACCTCGACGTCAGCGTGCGCACGGTGGAGATCCACCGAGGCCACCTGATGCAGAAGATGGGCGCCAAGAGCGCCTCCCACCTGGCGCGTCTTGCGCTGGCCTGCGCCGGCTACCGGGACCGTTTGGTGCCGCACTGAAGAGTGCGGAACTCTCTCGCCGGTCAACGCACGCGCCGGAATCGGCCTCGAGGCTCACATGGCGACCGGTGCCAAAATCTCGGAAATCCGCTCCTTTCCATGAGCACCTGTTAAAATTCTGGTGATTGCCATCATGTGCCGCGGGTGCGCGCGAGAGCAGACACGTGCAAGAAGTCTTCATCGGGCGCCAGCCCATTTACGACCGCGATATGCGGACGCAAGCCTTCGAACTCCTGTTTCGTGCAAAGGACGAGGGACAGGCGGTCTTCGTCGATGGCGACGCCGCGACCTCCGAGGTAATCCACAGCAGTCTGATGGACATCGGGTTGCAGCGGCTGGTCGGCAACAAGACGGCCTTCGTGAATCTCACGCGCTCGTTCCTGACCAATGGCACCGCCTTCGTCTTCCCCAAGGACCGGGTCGTGCTGGAGGTCCTCGAGGACATCGAGATCGATGACGAGGTGATTGCCGGGGTACGCGCTCTCACGGAGAGCGGGTACAGCATCGCGCTGGACGACTACATCTTCGATCGAAGCCATGCGCCACTGCTGCACCTGGCCAAGATCGTGAAAATCGACCTCACCCAGCTCACCCAGGCGGAGTTGCATGAACACGTGCGCGAACTCCGCCAGTACGACGTGAAGCTGCTCGCGGAAAAGGTGGAGACGCAGGAACAGTACCTGTCCTGCCTCGGCCTGGGCTTCGAGTACTTCCAGGGTTATTACCTCAGCCGACCCGTGGTGGTTCAGGGTCAGCGGTTGCCGACGAGTCGTCTGGCGGTGATAGAACTCGTCAACAAGCTGTATCGCGCCAACGTGGATCTGCGCGACCTGGAAGCGCATATCTCCAGGGATGTCTCGCTCAGTTACCACCTGCTGCGCTTCATCAATTCCGCGTTCTACGGTCTGTCCCGACCCGTCGAGTCCATTCGCCGCGCGGTCGTCTACCTTGGCCAGAACGCCATTCGCAACTGGATCACGATCATGGCGTTACGTGCCATGGACGACCAACACAGCGACGTGCTGGTGACCGCCCTGGTCCGTGGACGCATGGCCCAACGGCTGGCGGAGGAGTGCCAACTGGCGCACTCGGACAGCTTCTTTACGGTGGGCATCTTCTCCATTCTCGAGAAAATGCTGCACCTGCCGATGGAGGAACTGCTGCAGGAACTGCCCCTCACCGAAGACGTGAATGCCGCGTTGTTGCACCGCGAGGGTCCGATGGGGGATGCTCTGACCTGTGCCATTGCTTTCGAATTCGACAGCGCCAGCGAAACCCGCCGCTTTCGGGGACTGGACGAAGAGCGCACGGGCCAGATCTACCTCGAAGCGGTGGCCTGGGCTCACGATATAGAAGCCACCGTGGCCCAGGCTATTCCCCCAAGTCCCAGGTACCGGCGCAGATAAAGCGGCTGTCGTCGAAACAGGTGGCATCTACGACCTATACTCGACCGACGCCATTTGAGGGCCCCCTCAGGCGTTTCTTGCAGACACCCTACCAACCGGAGGTTCAGAACATGAAAGCAGCCATCGTGGTGATGTCCGACCCTGAAGCCAACAACGACGAAGCCCTGGGACGGGTGTTCAACGCGCTCGGGGTGACCTACGACTTCAAGAACCACGGCGATGAGGTCACCCTGATTTTTCTCGGCGCGGGGACGCGCTGGGCCGCTCAGCTCGCCAAGGCGGACCACCCGCTGAACGCGCTCTACCAGTCGGTCGAGGACAAGGTGGCGGGGGTCTCGGCAACATGCTCGGATTTCTTCGGTGCGGCCGGCGACGCCGAGCAGGCCGGCTTCGCCATGCTGAAAGACAACGCAGCCCCCGGGACCGCCGGCCTGCCCAGCCTGCGCGCCCTCGCGGCCGACGGTTACCAGATCATGATCTTCTGATTCCCGGCAGGGAAAAGGCATGCAGGATCGCTGCGATCGGGGGGCGTTGGCAGCGCCCCACCCTCGCCACGCAGGCCTGTTAGGGCGCGGGCGTGACGTAAGGCGTAAGCGATGAAAACTCCTGACTGACCCAGCCGACGATGTCCTCTGGGGAGCGGACCTGGTAGAAGGCCTCGCCGGTTTCAAGGAGCTGCAACTCCACAGGAGCCTCGAGTACGCGCAACACCGGGCTGTCTAGCGAGGGCGCGGCGCG
The DNA here is from genome assembly GCF_007692535.1 of Thioalkalivibrio sp. GTDB lineage: Bacteria > Pseudomonadota > Gammaproteobacteria > Ectothiorhodospirales > Ectothiorhodospiraceae > Thioalkalivibrio. The sequence continues at coordinate 17,201 of NZ_REBW01000184.1, forward strand.
CAGATTGACCCGCGTGCCCGGCGGCAGAAAGACGCGTGCCAGGTCTTCTTCGGCGGTTTCGTGTGCTTCCGGCAGCGCCGGGATGCCCTCTATGAAAGGCGAAGCCGTGTCGGGGGACATTGCGGCGTCGGGGGCAGGTGCGACCTCTGGCTCTGCCGGTGCGGGCTCGCCGAGGTCGCGCTCACCCGCTTCAGGAGCAACCTCGAGGTCCGCGACGGGCGCGCCCACTTCGTCGACCCCGGCGTCTCTCGCCGGGGACGACAACCACGTATGGATGGCGAAACCGAACAGGCCGATCAGCAGTAGCAGGAGGCCCAGCGCACCGATGATGCGATTCCAGTGGTAGATGAACTCGGTCTTTGGCGGTTGCGTCGGGGACCCGGCACCGGTCCTCGTCTTTCGCTGGCGTGTTGGGGGCGTGGTGTTCATGGGCTCCTCCACCGATAGGGGCGTGCTCCCGGTGCCGTGTACGGAAGAGCCGGCCCCGACACCGACCACTTCAGCCTCGGCAGGACCGTCCAACGGCTTCGCGCAGCCCGCCGGCAGAACGTGCGCGAAGGGTAGCGCGCCATCCTGTCCGCGGGGCACGGTGCTCAGGGGCCGGACCAGGGACTGGCGGTCGATTGCACTGTACTTCATCCAATGCCCCGAAAGCTAAGGCGCGCCCGGGACCTTTGTCAGTATAAACGCTCGTTTCGTCCGATCGACTCTGTTCCTCGCACGCCTCGGCATCTTCGGGCGGCCTTCGACTGAGCCGCGCGCCGCATCATGGGTCTGTGTGACCGGTTACCGGAAATAGATCTTTCCCGATTAATCCGGTCAAGGCCCTGTCCAGTCCCCCCTCGGCGGCAATGCGCAGACCCGGTCACGCGCCTCCTCCAGGGGCAGTTCCTCGCCTGCCGGGAGCTCGCGATCCGGATCGTCGATCCAGGACGCGATGTCAGACAGCGTATCCTCTGCCCCAAGGTAGCGGGTGAGCATGTGGTAGCCCTCCGGGTAGAGCGCGATGCGCGGCCGTGCGTCGCCCGCTTCTTCCGACAGGCGCTCCCACCACGCACAGACCGGTCCGGGCGGAATCACCAGGTCCTTGAGGCCGTAGAGCACCAGCACCGAACGGTCCAGCCGATGTGGGTGCAGCAGTGCGTCCCCCATGAGCCGGGTCAGACCGCGCAGCGTGTCCACGCGGGCCCTGCTGTACACCAGCGGATCCTCGCTCAGGGTTTCCATGACCTCCGGGTCGTCCGTCGCCTCAAACCCCAGCCAGTCCACGGCTTCTACGGAAAAGGTCGCACCCGGAGCGATCCTGAGCATGATCCAGAGGCCCAGACGTTGATACCAGGGCATCGTATCCGCCCCCCAGACCGCCGGGGCCAGCAACACCGCACCGTCGACATCCAGCCCCGGGTTCTCGGTCAGCGCCCGCAGCGCGACCGCACCACCCATGCTCTCCGCGATCAGGTAGAGGCGGCGCTCGGGGTAGCGCGCCCGAAGCAGGTCCGTCATGCTGCGCAGATCGCCGACCAGGGTGTCGCCACCGGGCCAGATGCCCGGCTGCCTCGTCGCGCCGAAGCCCCGCTGGTCGTAGGCGTAGATGCTGGCCAGCCCCGACGCCACCAACGCCTCCGACAACACGGAAAATGCCCGGCCGTAATCCCCGAAACCATGCACCCCGAGAACCACGTCCGCCGTTGGCTCCTGCGTTTCCCAGCGGTGAATCGGCAGCACATGGCCATCCGCCATCACGGCCTCACGGTCGGAAAGTACGGGCTCATGGATCGGAGGGCCCGCGGGCTGTAGCTGGATTCTTCCGCAGGCGGGCAGCAGGAACACGAGTGCGGTCACGAACAGGGCAAACAGGACAAGGCGGAGCACGGAACCACCTCCGGAATCAGCAAAGAGTCATGTCAGGGACTGAAAAACCTCTCGCCCGACCCACCGGGCAGGCTCCTAGACTCTGCCAGAAGCCAACCGCACCCGAAACCCGATGGTTCTCGCACTCACCCATGGCCGCAACGCAGCATCGTCCCGGGGTGCGGCACCCCTGATGATGAGAAGCCGCAAACTGTAGGTCGGGTTAGCCCAAAGGGCGTAACCCGACGGGTCTGGTACCCACCCAAGG
>NZ_REBW01000045.1 GCF_007692535.1 Thioalkalivibrio sp.
ATGCGGCCGGTATCCGTGGCGGCATTCTCGAACTTGCCCTGCAAAAGGTTGTTCACCGCGTTGCGTACATCGGCCATGTTCCCGAAGAAATTGCCGATCCCGGTCTGAACCGGATCCGGGAGCCGCCGATAGCCCTTTGCCGCGGGCGTCAGCACCGTCCGGTCGAAACCCTGGTTGAATGCGAAAACGGCGCGGTTGTAGCGCTCGAAGGGGTCTGACGAGTGCGGGTCCATCGCGGAAACGCTGGCGCAGCCGAAAAGGCCGACCAACAAAATGCCAACGGCCAGCATCCGCGGCAGCGGCGCTCTCGGGATGTCGGGTCTCATCGTCGCGTGCGTCCGGATTGCAGGGTGATGCGCCTGGAGCGCCTCGGCCTGCCGGGGGCTCCCAACAGATTAGAAATGCTACCAGAGACCGGCCGGATCAGACCGAAGACCTTCCGCGGCCAGCGGCGATGCGCAAGCGCAACGCGTTCAGCTAGATAAACCCCTCTGCGTCCTTCTGGTCATAGGCACAGGCGTCCTCCTCGAAGGTCGGGATCGCATCGTCGAAAAGGCTGTCACGCGCCGATCTGCGCCCCGCCCCGATCAAGTTCCCCTTGTATTCGCTGTCGATACGAGCTCGAACCACGGTATCCGCACTCATGGCGTCCCTCCTATCGTCTACGGGGACAATGCCTGGCCCGATCTATGAGCGCCGTAGCCGTTCTATGCGCATCCCGAGGCTGCTCGAGTATGCCCCCGGCCAGTTCCGGGTAACCCTTGCCTGCAACAAGCTTTGCCGCGCCCGCAACAAAGTCTGAAACTGGCCCGTATCCAGCCCCAGCTCCGTGGTCATCGCGGATTCGTCCCACTACAGGCGTTCCCTGACGGACTGTGCCTGCAAACCCTCCCGCTGAAACTGTGACGATTCGGCCGAATGCGCATCGGCTGTCGGCTCCGGCGCGGATTCAGCGTGTGGCGCCGGATCGCTGCAGCCAGCCAGAGCATGATGAACACAGCGGCGAGATATCGGGCAGGGTGCTGGATGGGCTTTCATTTCCGTAGCGAAGCCGCCAGATCCTACCGCGGCGATGGTGACAGGGGTTCCTCCGTTGATGCGCCAGCCGGGCGGTTGCCCGAAATCGGCTTCGGCCGGCAGGAACGGTGGTGGCGGTGCGCGGTAACAACGATACGCCAGCGAAGTGGGCCGAGGATGAGCGTGACCGCCTGGAGAAGCTTCCCCTTGAGGCCACGCTGGAACTGCCGGGCGGCAATAACGATGTCCTTGATTGACGTTTCTGGGCGTCCGCAGTGGATCGGTCACGGCCGGATGTATCGGCCTGGAGCGTGCAGGCGGTGCGACCTTTATGGGCAGCCAAGGTAAACGATCTGATCAACGTCGCGTGACTCGATCAACGTAAAGGCCAGCTAACCGCCGTGCACACTCTGGCTCAACAGCACTGACAAAACCCTTCGCGAGCGAGGCTCGCTCCTACATGGAATGCGTCAACCGTCGTGCGCCTCGGCGCAGCGGATGCAGCGGGTAGCGGTCGGGTCGAGATTCAAACGCCGCGGGTCGATGGGCTCATCGCAGTCGACGCAGAATCCGTAGCTGCCATCTTCACAGCGGCGCAGGGCGGCCTCGATACGCCCGAGTGACTGCACCGCTCGGCGTTGTGCGTTCTGAGCCATCGCCTGCTGCTGGAGGGCATCCATACGCGAGAGCCGGCCGACACTCGATTGATCCAGATGCACCGTCGCCGCCGAGTCGTCACGCGCGCCCTTCAGGTCGAGAATCTCGGCGCGCAGCTCGAGCAGTCGCTCACGGAAATGCTCGATGTCGTGACCCGCGTTCGAATCAGCCATCGCTAGGAGTGGTTCGTGGGAAAGCCAAAGTCCGCAGCAGCGCCGAAATCACCAGTCTTTCTATACCCCGGGCGGCATCTTTTCCCGCATCGACGGACTGAGTTCGACATCGTGCACCACCATCACCGGGACGTGCGCATTGCGGATCAGCCACTCGGTCGCGGAGCCCGACAGCATGCTCACCAACTGGCTGCGCCCGCGGGTCCCGATCACGATCAGATCCGCGCCCCACTCGCGCGCATGCCGTGCAATTTCTTCCGGGGCGCTGCCGAACACCACGGCGCACTCCTCGCCTTCGATTGCCCAGGCCCGCAGCCGCTCGAGCCCCTTTTCCTCGGCCGCCTGCCGCATGTCCTTCGAGTGCAGCGGGGACGCCCCGGCCGAGAACGCACCCGAGGCACCCGCAGCCACCTCCGAGGGCTTGACCACGGTCACCAGGCGCATCAAGGCCTCCGGACAGTGCTCGCGCGCCACCGCCAGTCCCTCGGCCGCCGGCTTGGAGAAATCGATCGCAATAATGACTCGTTGCAGCATGCTGGTTCCCTGTTGTCCATGGTGAATAGGGTCCGAGGGACTCGCTGTCCCGGACCACTTCGCAGAACCCCTGGCAATTCAGATCCACACTGGAGGATGCTACCCTAGCGTCTCGCGCTCGCCGTGCAGCATGAAACGCCCGACCCGAGCGTGCAACCCCAGGCTACCCACCATGGGTCGCGTCCTTGGTTGCCGCGCTCTCCGAGCCGCGGGCAACGAGCACACCTACGGATCGGGATTCCTCGACGTGAAAAGCACCCTCGCCAAGCTCTGGCACCGCCAGCGAGGCATCTGGTTTTTCAATATCCGCGGCGACCTGATCGCCGGCATCGTGGTCGCGCTGGCGCTGATCCCCGAGGCGATCGCATTCTCGATCATCGCGGGACTCGACCCCAAGGTCGGCCTGTACGCCTCGTTCTCGATGGCCGTGGTCATCGCTTTCGCCGGCGGCCGGCCCGGCATGATCTCGGCGGCGACCGGCGCGATGGCCCTGCTGATGGTCACGCTGGTGGCCGAACATGGACTGCAGTATCTGCTGGCCGCGACGATTCTGACCGGCATCATCCAGCTGTTTTTCGCCTGGGCCAAACTCGCGCGCTACATGATGTTCATCCCGCGCACCGTGCTGGTGGGCTTCGTCAATGCGCTGGCGATCCTGATCTTCCTGTCGCAGCTGCCCTACCTGATCGACGGCGACGTGACGATGTGGCTGCTGGTGGCGGGGGGTCTCATCATCATCTACGGCTTGCCCATGCTGCCTTTCTGCCCGCGGCTGCTGCCGCCGCCACTGGTGGCGATCGTTGCGTTGACGGGGCTGGTCTTGTTCGCCGGACTGCCGACTCTCACCGTGGGCGACATGGGTGATCTGCCGGACGGACTGCCCGTGTTCCTGCTGCCGGACGTGCCGCTGAACCTGGAAACGCTGTCGATCATCTTCCCGACCGCGCTGGCACTGGCCATCGTCGGCCTGCTCGAGTCCTTGCTGACCGCGTCGATCCTCGACGACCTCACCGATACCCCCAGCGGCAAGAACCGCGAGGCCCAGGGCCAGGGCATCGCCAACATCGTGACGGGCTGCTTCGGCGGCATGGCGGGCTGCGCGATGATCGGGCAGTCGGTGATCAACATCAAATCGGGCGGCCTCGGGCGGCTGTCGACACTGGCCGCCGGCCTCTACCTTCTGTTCTTCATCCTGGTGCTCGGCGATCTGGTTTCCCTGATCCCGATGGCCGCCCTGGTCGCCGTGATGCTGATGGTGGCCTTCGCCACCTTCGACTGGAACTCACTGAAGACCCTGCACCGGCTCCCACGCACCGATGCCACGGTGCTGCTGGTCACGATCGGGACCGTGGTCGTCACGCATGACCTCGCCAAGGGTGTCCTGGCAGGCGTACTGCTGAGCGCGGTCTTCTTCGCCCGCAAGATCGCCAACTCGATCCACGTCGACAGTAGTCGCCCCGAAGGTAGCAATACCCGAACCTACACCGTGCGCGGACAGCTGTTCTTCGTCGCGGTCGACAAGTTCATCGACAGCTTCGACTACCGCGAGCCGGTGCACAACGTGGTCATCGACCTCCGGGAGCTTGCGCTCTGGGACAGCTCCGCGGTAGCCGCGATCGACAAGGTCGTCGGCAAGTTCCGGCGTAACGGCATGGAGGTCGCGGTGATGGCCCCGCTGGGCGCAGGTCGCGAGTTGCACGACAAGCTGGCGCGGCACGACAAAGGACTGGAACTGGGTACCGGGGGACATTGATCGTTTATCGAGCCTTGCGTCGCCATGGTCTCGGCCCAGTCCTTGATGCAGAGACCAATGCCGCTGTCGCCGATGTCGTTCGCCCGGGTTTCCGATCAGGTGCAGTGACATATTCACCCGGAGCGCCAGTCCGGCCCCTCCTGAACAGAGCGCCGGTGAGACAGGCATCGACGCAGGCCGTGGGGTGACCTGCCTCAACCCGGTCGTAGCACATCGTGCATTCTTGGTGTCGAGGTGGACGTACTGACTCCCGGAGCCCTTCCGGACCGATGGAGAGACG
>NZ_REBW01000055.1 GCF_007692535.1 Thioalkalivibrio sp.
GCGGTGCGCATCATCGCCCGTATCGAGGATCCGGTTGTCATTCAGAAGATCCTCGTCCAACTGAAGAAAAGATACGAAACCTGTGAATCCTCACCATTACCCGAAAGCCGGTGGGTAAACCGTTGCCTTTTCCTGTGAAGAACGTCTATGCTTCCTCACAGTATTGCTGCATTGCAGCATTGGCCCGTGGGACGCACCCCCCTTGGACGCGCTCGAACGCGACAGACCGCCCCCGGCACGGCGCCAGCATCCCGTCGGGCAGACCACATCAGCGCATCAATCGAGGCATCCATGAGCGCATTCGAGACGACCAACAGCGGTCCTGGGGTCCCGAGCCGAGGCATCCCGGACCGGAACGTGGACAATCGCTTTCAGACCCCGTCGACCGCCCTCGAAAAAACCCTGCGGGACGGGCGTCGCGTGTGCCTGCGCGCACCCTGCGCGGGAGACCTGGACCAGGTGAAAGAGTGCTTCGAGCGGCTGTCCCCCGACTCGCGGCGCCTGCGCTTTTTCATCGCGAAACGGGTGCTGACAGACGCCGAGCTCAATTTTTTCACCCTCGCCGACGAACAGGATCACATCGCCGTCGCGGCGCTCGAGTTGGGGGTCGACGGGAGGGAGGCGCGTATCCATGGCATGGCCCGCTGCATTCGCGAGCAAAAGGACTCCAGCCGGGGCGAGTTGGCCCTCGCCGTAGCCGACGATGTGCAAGGTTTGGGCGTCGGCCGCCTGCTGATCGAGCAGCTCGGGCGCGCCGCCCGCACCCAGGGCATCGAGCGCTTCGCGGTCGAAACCTTAACCGACAACGTGGGAATGCGCGCCTTGGCCGAGCGCCTGGGCGGGGCGGTCCTGTCGCGCGAAGTCGGCTCCGTTCAGTACGAGCTCCCCACCGCCCTCGCGGGAGCCCCCGAGACGCCCGCGCCCGGCGATACGCCATGCCGAGCAATGCACGCCTGGGATATCCCGCTGCCGTGGCACTGGGCCGGCGAGGCGGATAATCCCTTCGGCTTGGGCCATTGTATCGCCGAGATACTGTGGCAATGGACCTGGGGAACCTGGCGCGGGGGATATGCCGAGGAGGGGTCTTGACGCTTTAGCGTGCGCCTTGCGGAGTGCATCGGGGGGGCGGCCACGGCCACCATCGGTCACGGGTCGCCATCGTTGGCGGCGGCGCCGGCGGTAGGCATCGACGCGGGTCCCACGGCGGTCGCTCCAGGCTCCGTGAACCGCTACTCGGATAACGGCTCGGGTGTGCCCAGACCGTTGTAAGAAATGAGCTCCGGGATCTGTCGCCTGAAGCGAAAGAAGCCGTGCGTGGCGTGGGGCCAGGCGAGATCGTCCCAACGACGGCGCAGCGTAACGACGTCGATGCCTTCGCCCGCGAGTTCGCGTGTGAGGCGTTGTAGGCCGTCTGCCAGCGGGCCGACCGGGGCCTCGGTGGTCACGATGGTACGTACCTGGTTATGGCCACAGTGCCGGCGTAGCGCATCGGCTTGCAGGACATCGATGATGTGCACCTTGGTTTTGCCATCGCGCGTCAGACGGTTTGCCGTGTCCGCTGCTAATGACGCGACAAAGCGGCTCGCGCGCCGGCCGAAAGGCCATGGATGATCCGGATGGCCATTGGCTGCAACCACGATTGCGCGAACGTCGGTCCCGGGCGGGACGAGTTCGTGCGCGGCGAAATCGTCCCCATGTAGCAGGAGGATGGCTGGGCGTCTCGAGGGCAGGGCGGCCGCTGGCCGGAGGGGCGACGGATGGGGTGGCGCCTCGCGGCGGATGGGTTGCGCCTGCGAGGCCAACCCCTTCGGCCGGTAACGGCCGCCCGTAAATTTCTCTATATTGTCGGGCTGTGCCAGGTAGGTCTTGCCGGGCGTCTGGATCCCTGCCACCCAGCGCCAGCCGAGCGTGTTCGAGGCCGGGTCGGCATCCAGCAGGTGGCGCAGGAAGAAGTCCGCCCCCAGGCTCCAAGGCAAGCGCAGGGTGAAGATCCAGATCGAGGCAAACCACATCCGCGCGTGGTTGTGGAGATAGCCCGTCTGCACCAGTTCCCGGGCCCAGTCGTCGAACCCGTCGATGCCGGTGCGACCCTCCTCGGCACAGGCCAGGGCAGCGCGCCGGCCCGGCGACCGTTCCAGCAGTTCCCGATCCGCATCACGTTCCCTCAAGAATGCTTGCCACACCTGCGGGCGCATCTGCAGCCATCCCTTCCAATAGGTTCGCCAGAACACCTCCTGAATGAATTTTTCCGCCACCTGCGGCGAATGCTGCCGCAGCACCGCCGCCAGCACCTCTTGTTCGGTGAGGACACGGTGGCGGATGTAGGGCGAGAGCATGGACACGTTGTCGCGCAAACCCGGTCCCGGATCCCGGTTGCGTGCATCCGCGTACCGCCGGCCGGCGTTCGGCACAAAGGCTTCCAGGCGGGCCAGCGCCTCGCCGCGCTTTGGAGGAAACAGGATCAGGTGCTCGTCGTCGCGGGCGTTCATCCGGGGTGTCATCCTCCAACTCGAGGCCTTTGAGTTGGTCATCGCCAACCAGCCATTGCCGGCGATCGAAGGGCCCGTGATTGCGCACGACTCTGCATGATGCCGAGGCGCAGGTTCACGCTTTAGCTTGGGCCTCGTTCGCAGTCGAACAGTACTGCCCTGGTGCTGCAGGTTCGCCGGGCGGCCCGACTTGGAGCCAGGCCCTACGCTAGTCGCGTGGCAGGGCGTCGATGCGAGCCGCAAGGATGAAGTCGTTCTCGGAAAGGCCACCGATGCTGTGGGTGGCGAGGCGCACTACCACCTTGCCGTAGCCCACCTCGAGGTCGGGGTGATGGCCTTCGGCCTCCGCCAGATCCCTGATGCGGTTGACGAACTCTACCGCCTGAACGAAATCCCGGAACAGGTAGCCCTTCTTGATGGCCCGGTTTCCGGATACGGGGGTCCACGGGTTGGCGGTGGCGCCCTCGTCAGCATTGAGCTCAGACAGGAAGGGGCCGATCGCCGCCTCGTCTAGCGGCGGGGTGCCACTCTCGCACGGCGCGCAGTGCTGGTCCGTGAGCGCCATTTCGCCTCCTCAAAATCATGCGGCTAAACAGGCTCATTATCATCCTCCCCGATGACGTGCGATTCAATCCCACGGTGCTGCGGGTTTCGTAGCGTCGGCAGGGTTGGTGTGCCGAACGGTAGTTTTGGACACCAACTCGCGCTTTGGCCTCAGCTGGGGAACGCTGACGACCCTCAGCCGCCAGTCAGCGGCAGAGGGTGGGTGGCTACAGTCGGATGTGAAGCTGACAGTGGGAATGGGTCTTCGGCACGGATGCCGAGCAGGGTGAAATCCGGCGGGATTGCTCAGCCAACGTCGACCGGACGCCGACCACTGCCATTAGCGGTTTTTGGGTTGTCTCTACTCGACCCTGAGCCGCCGCCGAGTTGTTCGGTGCCGAAGGCCGCAATTGAACAGGCTACGGACCCTCGCTGAATTCTGGGAGTACTCGTGTTTTCGGGAGTTACGCAGATGCAGGCAGGGTACGTAGCCCTCGGTTTCCTCACCGGCGTGCTGAGTGTTCCGGGCGGCCGTTGCGCGGCAAGCAATGGCTCTTCAGCCTCGGTCTACCGCTTGTCTTGACCTGTTGCATGGCCTCCTTGGTTGGCGTATGAACACATAAGCGCATATGGCCTTATGAGTGGAGGGTGGCATGAATACGACTCGCTGGAATGTGGTTGTCTCAGCCGACACCGACCAGTCTCTTCGCGTGTTCCTGGCCAGCCAGGGCGGTGGACGGAAAGGCGATCTGTCGCGCTTCGTTGAGGAAGCCGTGCGGGCGCACATTCTGGATCTGAGTGCCGAGCAGGCGAAGTCGGCGAACGCCCATCTCAGTGAGGCAGAACTGACCCAGGCGGTTGACGAAGCGCTCGAGTGGGCGCGGACTACCTGGTGACCGGTGATCGCCGCGCAGGTCTCGTGCAACGCAGACACATCGAACATACCCGGATCGTCACGCCCGCTGCGTTCTGCGCCGAGGTGCTGTGAGGACTGCCGGCCGGCGTTCGCACGCAGATCGTCGAGGTTCTGGCCAAGGGGTGATGTCAGGCGGACTGGACTGAAGGCCAGCGTGCACGCCTGCCTGCCAGTAGCCGCCGTCGGCGCCTGTCGATGCAACGCGGGCTTCGCAGCCCGCAAGGGTGGCTTTTCGAGGAGAGGATCAGGTGATCGTCGTCCTCGAAAATGCCGTCGCCAAAGACCAGAGAATGCTGGTGTTTGATCTGATTGACCGCTTCATGAACGGCGTGCGCTCCCATCACCCATCTCCGTGAGATCTTCTGTGGTTGGGCCCCTTGTCGCCGAAGCCCACTGACGGCCAGCAGTCCGCTACCGCGGACAGGACCAAGGCACCATCC
>NZ_REBW01000089.1 GCF_007692535.1 Thioalkalivibrio sp.
CCCGTGGGCGCAAAGCAGCATCGACCCCGGACACCCCGGCACGTCGGGTTACGCTGCGCTAACCCGACCTACAGAGCTCCCTGCAACCATCGCCCAAAATCCGGACCGCGATCCCGACGCCTGTCGGACCCCGGACTGATGTAGACTGCGCCCGCCCGCGTTCTGCTCGCGAATCAGCCGCAATGAGCCCGTGCGGGCAAGCCGCCATGGAGACTCGAACGGGCAGGATAGCAGCCGCTCCATCGCGGTCCCAATCCGCGAAGCCGCAACCGCCACCTCCCTTTCAGGCGCCCTTAAACTGACCGATTCCTGAACAACCGTCCAGAACCATGAGACTCAGAGAGGAAGTGCCGTGAGCCGCGTGCAGGTCTGGTGGCAAACCCTTCGTCCACGCACACTGCCGGCGGCGGTGGGGCCCGTTCTTCTCGGTCAGGTCATGGTCGTTCCCGGATACTTTTCCTGGCTCACGGCAACCCTCTGCGTCGTCTGCGCGCTGGCCCTGCAGCTGGCGGTGAACCTGGCCAACGACCTCTTCGACGGCCTTTCCGGCGTCGATCAAGCCGATCGATTGGGACCGACCCGTGCCCTGCAGGCCGGGCTTCTGAGCGCCCGCGACCTCCGCGTCGGCCTGGTCCTCACACTCGGCATCGCGATCGCGTCGGGGCTCTGGCTGATCGCGTTCGGACACTGGCTGCTCTGGATCCTCGGCGCACTGTCCGTGCTTGCGGTCCTGGGCTACAGCGGTGGCCGCCGCCCGTATGCCAACCTCGCGCTGGGAGAAACGGCAGTCTGGTTCTTCTTCGGCCCGGTGGCCGTCCTCGGCAGCCTGCTGGCGCATCGTAGCCCGATCGGATACGAAGCGGTTCTGGCCTCCCTGCTGGTGGGCCTGCCCGTGGCCGCCATCCTGGTGGTCAACAACCTGCGCGACCGTCACACCGACAGGCGCGCCGGAAAACTCACCCTCGCAGTCCGTCTGGGCGATCGAAGGACGCGCGTTCTCTTCGCCGCCCTCATTCTGGGACCGCTACTGCTCTCGTTGCCGCTGGGGCTGTCGATGTGGGCCTGGATCGCCTGGCTGATCATCGCCACCGCGGGGCTGTCCCTCGCCCTCGCATTGCGTCACCGGGACGGAGTGGCGCTGAACCCTCTCCTCGGTCTCACCGCCCTGTTCTCGCTGCTGTTTGCGCTCTGGCTGGCGCTTCGCTTCCTGCTCGCCGGCGTCTGATCCCGTGTGGCAGTCGCGCCCGGCCCGCCGGAGACGGCGGGCACTGGACTGGCAGGATCCCCTGATCGACCATACCCCCTGAAAGCCGGAGCGACCTTTCCAGATGAGCGAAGAAAACGAAGGCAACGCGCAGGACCCCGCAGTCGTCCGCCCAGAATCGGCCGGTCTGCGACTGGTCTTCGGCGCCAGCGGATACATCGGTACCAACCTGGTACCCCACCTCCTCGCTGCCGGCCTGCCGGTGCGTGCTGCCGCCCGGTCGCCGGCGGTCCTCGAGGCCCGCGGTTGGGAAGGCGTAGAGGTGGTCGCCGCCGACGCGCTGAAACCGGAGACGATCGAGGCCGCGTTGCAGGACGTCGATACGGCGTATTACCTGGTGCACTCGATGGCTGCCGGGCGCGACTTCGGACAGATTGACCTGGAGGCTGCCAGGAACTTCGCCACCGCCGCCGCCGCAACCGGTGTCCGGCGGATCGTGTATCTCGGCGGACTCGTTCCGGCCGGGGCCGACACCGAACACATCGTTTCGCGCCAGCGCACCGGCGACATGCTGCGCAGCGGGCCGGTGCCGGTCACCGAGATACGGGCCGGCATCATCGTCGGGCCGGGCTCCGCGGCCTTCGAGGTGATGCGCGACCTGGTCTTTCATCTACCGGTGATGATCACACCGCGCTGGGTGCTCGCGAAATCACCACCGATCGCGCTGGACAACCTGCTCGATTACCTCCTGCGTGCCCCGGCAATCCCCGATGCGGCAGGCAGGATCCTGGACGCGGCCGGCCCCGAGTCGCTGACCTACGCCGACATGATGCGCATCCTGGCCGAGGAGGCCGGGCGGCGCCCGCCGACAATCGTACCGGTCCCGCTGCTGACGCCGCGGCTGTCTTCCTACTGGCTGCGGTTGATCACCGCCGTCCCGACCCCCGTGGCACGCGCGCTGATCGAGGGCATGCGCCAGGATTTCGATGCCGACGCCGAGGCGATCCAGCGCCTGATGCCGCAGGACCTGCTCGATTTTCGCGCCTCGGTCCGCGCGGCCTTCGAGGCGGAGCGTCGCCACACGGTCGCGGCCCGATGGACCGAAGGGGCCTTCGCCTTCCGCGACTACCGTCCGGACTATGCCTACTATGCGAAACGCGCCAGCGGCAGCGCCCTGGCCCGCGCGCGCGCCGAGGATGTCTGGGACGTGGTGGTGAGTATCGGAGGCGAGAACCGGTATTTTTATCTGAACAGTCTGTGGAAGATCCGCGAGATCCTGGACTGGATGGTCGGCGGCCCGGGGCTGAGCTACGGACGCCGTGACTCCACCGAACTGCGCGTAGGCGACATGGTGGATTCCTGGCGCGTGATCGCGATGGAACCACAGCGGCGACTGACGCTGTTCTTCGGGATGCGCGCCCCCGGCGCCGGGGTGCTCGAGTTCGAACTCACGCCGGAAGGCGACCACACGCGCGTCAGCGCCACTGCCTACTGGCACCCGGCGGGCGTCTGGGGACTGCTCTACTGGTACGCGCTGGTACCCGCACACCTGTTCATCTTCGCCGGGATGACGCGCGCGATCGCGCGGCGTGCCGAAGCCCTGCATCGAGCCAGACAGCAGCCAGCGGGGAAAGACATCGACGACGAAACGGAGCGCGGACCCTGAAGCCCGGGTCGATCTCCAGCGGTCATTCCGGGACCTGACGATCACAGACGTCCCGCCGCTGCTCAGATTCGTGCTGTTTCAGCGGGCGTGGATGTGGGAGACCAGCCTCTGGCCGATGGTTTTTCCCACGCCAGATCGGCGAGAGGGCTCGCCTCCTACCGGGATGCAGCCACGACAGAACCGCGCGTCACAGGCGAAGGCCCGCGTGCACGGGCCGGTGCCGATCAGTACCGCCCGTGCTGGTGCGAGATGTAGTTCGACATCTCCACGAACTGGGCATTCATGCGGTGCAGGATGTCATGCCCGACCTGAACGATGTTCTTCATCACGCGGTACACCAGCCACGGATCGCTCTCGACCAGGGCCTCGAAATCCGCGCGGTTGAAGGAACAGACGGTGGGACTCCCGATGGCGCGCATCGAAGCGCTGTGCGGACGCCCGCCGACGAAACCCATTTCCCCGGCGATCTCGCCGGCTGAGAGGATGTGCAGGGTGACCTCCTCGCCCCCGCCGACGTTGCGCGTCACGGCCATCTTGCCGGAGGTGATGACGTAGAGGGCGTCGTCCGTTTCACCCTCCTGGAAAAGCTTTTCGTTATCATCGAGCTTGCGACATAAGGAAATGCCCGCCAGCGCTTCGACCTGCTCGTCGGAAAGCCCCGAGGTCAGCCGTGAGCCACGCAGATCCGTATAGTTGTCAGTGTCACCCATTTCGTCCCCTGGTGCGGTAATGGTGCGTCGGGCCACAGTATCCAACCGGGATCGCCAGACTTCAATGCCCGGGACCGACCGCGACCAACACGCGGTCCGCTTCCGGGCGACCCGCAGCCCGGGGTCCTTCGTCCGGGTTGCGTCATGCAACCGACTCTCCGGGAGAGCGCCTGATGCCATCCATCGAGACCCGAGCCGTACTGCCCGCGGACCCGGACACGGTCTTTGCCATGCTACGCAAGGTGGAAGACTTTCCCCAGTACACCAGCGCCGTCGAGACCGTGACCCACCTGGGCGACGAGCGCTACCGCTGGCAGGTGCGCGTTGCCGGTGTCCAGTACCAATGGGTCGTGGAGATCGTACAGAGCGAGGCGCCGGAGCGACTGGCCTGGAAGTCCGTGACGGGGATTTCCAACACCGGGCGCTACCACCTGGTGCCCGTGACAGGCGGTACCGATCTGCGGCTCGTGATCGACTACACACTGAACAGCCGGATCCTGGACCGGACCGTCGGCAGGCTTGCCGGCCCCGTCGTACGACGTATCAGTGCCGAGGTACTGAGCCGCGTACGCGAACGCCTGGCCAAGTAGAGTCCGTTGAGCCCAGCGCATTGCACCGCAATGGCCTGCCTGATGATCAGCCGAAAGCTCTGCCGGTGGCCGGATTCGTGTTGTTTCAAGGCACGTGGATGTAGGAAGCCAGCCCCTGGCCGATGAGTTTCCCGGCGCCGAATCGGCGAGAGGGCTCGCCTCCTACAGGGCCTCGCACCCACCCAGGGCCGCAAAGCAGCGTCG
>NZ_REBW01000042.1 GCF_007692535.1 Thioalkalivibrio sp.
TCCAGGACAGCAGCAGCGTCAGCAGCAGCATGTTGGTGATCAGCATCAGCGCGACGCCGAGTCCGGCCGTCAGCGCCAGTTCGCGCACCATGTCGATCTCGATGCGAGTGATCACCAGGAAACCGACCGCGGTGGTGGTCATCGCCATCGCACCCGGGATGAACAGCTTGCGGAACGCGTTCTGTGCTGCGTCCATCGCCGTTGCGCCGCCGATCACCTCGGTGCGCCAGGCGTGGGTCATCTGCACCGCGTGACTGACGCCGATCGCGAAGATCAGGAACGGCAACAGGATCGACATCGGGTCGATCCCGAACCCGATCAGGGGCAGCAGACCGAGCAGCCAGATCACCGGGATCATCGCGGCCACAAGTGTCAGCACAGCCAGCCGGACCGAACTCGAATACCAGTACAGCAGCAGCGCGGTGATGAAGAACGACAGGCCGAAGAACAGCACCACGCCACGAGCCCCGTCGGTAATGTCGCCCACCGCCTTCGCGAACCCGATGATGTGCACATCGAGCCCTTCGCGTTCGTGGCGCTGCCGGATCTCCTCCAGCAGGTCCGCGACTGCGAGGTAATTCAGACGTTCGCCGGTCGATGGATCGACCTCGAGCAGTTCGGCGGTGACCATCGCGCCGGAATGGTCGTTCGCAACGAGACGTCCGAGTTGACCGGACTTCTGTACGTTCTCGCGGACCGTCTCGAGTTCCTCCGGCGTGCCCTGGAACCCTGCCGGGATCACGTCTCCGCCGGCAAACCCTTCCTCGACCACCTCGATGAAGCGCACGTTCGGGGTGAACAGCGAGGTCACGGTCGCGCGGTCGACGCCGGGGATGAAGAAGATCTCGTCGGTCACCGCCTTCAGGGTCTCGAGGAACTCGGCGTTGTAGATCTCCCCCTCGTGCTGGCGCAGCGCGACCAGCACGCGGTTGGCCCCGCCGAAGGTGTCGCGGTAGGCGATGAAGGTCTGCATGTATTCGTGTTGCAGCGGGATCATCTTCTCGAAGCCCGCATCGACGTGCAGACGGGTCGCCGAGTACCCCAGCGCGACGGTCACCAGCAGGAACACTGCGAGAAACAGCCGTCGCTGGCCAAACAGCAGACGGCCCAGAAGCTCGATGAATCGGCGCAGGGTCACGATCCGGCAACCCCGGCCTGCTCACGGTAGAGGCGCAGCACTCCCTGCTCCCCGAAAAGCAGCACGTCGCCCGCGCTGGATTCGATCACGGCGTTGAAGGTCCGACTGGTGTCGACATCGACCTCGATGAAGCCGCGCCCGTTGTCGCGGCTCCGGAGCACGAGCCCGTTCTGGCCCACGAGCACCAGGCTGCCGTCCGCCAGCACGCGCCCGCCGAAGATGGACGACTGGGTGCCGGTCTCCACCCGCTCCCAACTCTCCCCGGCATCCACCGAACGATAGGCGTGCCCGCGCATGCCGAAAACCAGCACCGCCCCATCCGGCAGTTCCAGCAGACCGAAGAACGAGCCTACGTAGGGCGCATCGATCTCGAGCCACTCCTGGCCACCATCGTCCGAACGCAGCAGCGTGCCTGCCTCGCCTGCCAGCAACAGGCTCTCCCCCGCGCGGGCGATCGCGTTGAAGTGGAAGTCGTCGCCGTCCAGATCGCGCTGCTGCCAGCTGACACCGCCATCCACGCTCTCGAGGAAGCGGCCATAGGCGCCCACAGCGTACCCGTGCCCATCGGGGCCGAAACGCACCGCCAGGAGCGGCTCTTCGGCGTCGGGATCGGCGAACACCGTGCGCCAGTGTTCGCCAGCGTCGTCGCTGAGCAGGATCACGCTGTCGTGACCCACCGCAACGAGGCGCCCGGCGTCCACGGTGCTAACTGCGGTCAGGGTCGCGTCCGCGTGCGAAATCGCGCTGCGCCACTCCCTTCCACCGTCGTCGGACAGAAAAATCCACCCCCGCTCGCCGGCGGCGACCAGACGCGCCCCCACCGACGCCGTGTCGAGCATCAGCAGATGCTGGATCTGGATCCGGGTGTCCGGCATCGGCGGATCCGGCCGCTCCGAGAAGGCGAACGCAACGGCCGCCACCACGAACAGCGGGAGGAGAATGCCGATGACCCTGTTCACGAGAAAGGTCCGCGACCTACGCCGAATCTCGTTGCAGGCATGCCGGAAGCGGCGGTGCCGGGCCCGACCCGGATCGTTGGGTTGCGCCCTGCCCCGCCGAATCGATCAACGTGTACCGGCCCCCCGCAGGCCGGCGGGGGTGAAGCGCGCCGTGCGGGGATCGGTCGGCCGGTAGACCCGCGGCTCGTCGTTGCGCAGGCCCATCGCGATGTACCGCCCGGACTGCAGGTCGTGATGCACCTCCAGCGCCGGGTACTGCATCGGGATGTCGTAGAAGTTGATGTTGTGCTGCTCGGCCACCCGCCAGAGCTGGTCACGGTTGTCGTACTTGTCGGCCACAAGCGCCATCCACGAATCCTCGTCCAGATAGAACGTGCGACGCTTGTACAGGTGGCTGGTGCCGTCTTTCAGCGTTGCGTCCACCACCCACACACGGTGCAGCTCGTAACGCGCGTGATCGGGGTTGATGTGCCCGGCCCAGAGCACTTCGTCCATGCTGATGGTGTCGCCGACCAGCTTGTAGGAGTTGTACGGCACGTAGATCTCGCGCTTGCCGACCAGCTCCCAGTCGTAGCGATCGATCGCGCCGTTGTACATCACGAAGTCGTCGTTGGTGCGCAACCCGTCGGCAGCGGTGCCGGGATTGTCGTAGGCCACCTGCGGGGCCAGCCGGACGCGTCGCTGCCCGGGATTGTAGATCCAGGCCTGGCGCGAATCGAGGAATTCGTGCACCAGCAGGATCTGCCCGGCGAGCCGGGCCGGCGCGGTCACCGTCTGGAGGAAATTCGCAATCTTGCCCGGCTCGATCTGATCCTCGGACTTGGTCAGGCTGCCGTAGTGGAAGTCGTACTCGTAGTCGAAGCGCACCGGGGTGTAGCTTCCGGTTCGCGTCACCGCCGCCTGGCTCCAGTTCATCACGTAGGATTCGCCGCGATACCGGACCAGGTGGTTCCAGATGGCCTCTGCTCCACTCTGCGGAATCGGGAACGGGATGCCGCCGGTGGTGCCCCGGAAGGTCAGGCCGTCCTCGGACATCGACGTGCGCGTGGCATTGGCCATCGTCTGGTCGTAGTGCCCCTGCGGAAACGCCGCGCTGCGCCGCGTCGGGTACACGTTCATCTTCCAGGTCGGGTAGGTCTCGAGCATCGCGATCTGGCCCGGGGTCAGCTTCTCCCGGTATTGATCGAGATTGGAGGCATCGATGGTGAACAGGATCCCATCGTCGGCGAACGGATCGGCGTAGTGGTCGCCGGGCACGTGCTCTGCAGGCGCACTCGTCAGGCCACCGTCCCAGGCGGGAATCGTCCCCGCCTCGTTTCCGGCCTGTTCGGCCCCCATCGGGGTCAGGTCCTGCCCCAGACGCGCCGCATCGGCTTCGGATACCTGCGCGTGGACGGGAGCGGCCGCCACCACCAGCGCCAGCACCGACGCCAGCATGGTCATCTTGATGTACATGAGTCTATGGGCTCCTCGATGCGTATCGTTTTTCAGAACGAGTAGCTGATGCTGATCGCGAGAAAATCGCGGTCCTTGAGGGGGTTGGTGTGGCTGGAGTAGGACGGGGATTGGTCCGGAAAGCGCGGATCGAACGCCGCGTTCGGATCAGTACCCTCGATCTTGTCGCCCCCGAAGAACGAAGTATAGGAGAGGTCAACTTCAATATTCTGAAGGTAGTTGATTCCCATACCGAGTGTCAGCGACCTCGCACCCTCGTTGAAGGTCGGACTGCGACCGTTCACGTCGTGAGTGAAGACCAGCCGCGGTGAGAGAGTCGCCGCACCGATCGCATTCGGGTAGTCCATCCGGCCCACGATACGATAACCCCATGAATCCCGGGTTGCATAACCGTTTTCCTGTACCGACCCGAAAGAGGTCTCGGTATCAGACCCCGGGGCGGGCAGGAACACACCAGGAGCGTTGAACGGTATGTCTCGGGGAAGATCCAGCCGGGTGTAACCCACCTCGCCCACCGTGACGAATTGCTGTGCGCCGAGGGTGGGACCAAAGGCCTTCGTTGCCGACGCTTGAACCTGATGCATCCGAACCCGTTCGTACCCGGTGATCTCGCCGTCCTCGCTGATCAGTTCGTTGGGGATTTGGTTATCCCGGCCGAGAGCGGCCAGCAAAAGCTCGGGAGCTGCAATCTGTACCGGCTGGTTGGGGCGATAGGAGTATTCGCCCTGGAGGGCGATGCCCCAAGGTCCCGGTGTGTTGAAGCTCAAACCCCAAAG
>NZ_REBW01000041.1 GCF_007692535.1 Thioalkalivibrio sp.
ATGATCCAGCGCGCGCTGGCCCCGGGCCATGAAGGTTAACGTGAAAGTCACGGCCCCGTTCGGTAGTTCGGTAGGTCGGGTTAGCGCAGCGTAACCCGACGTGCCGGGGTGCCGGGGACGGCGCTGCATTTTCGGCCTTGGGTGGGTACCAGACCCGTCGGGTTACGCCCTTTGGGCTAACCCGACCTACCGTTTGCGGCTTTTCATCATCGGGGGTGGCGCAGGGCCATCACCGTTAACGCAGCAGCATGTAGACGCCGGCGAGCAGCAACACGCCGGCGAATGCGCGGCGCAGCGCCAGGACCGGCAAATGATGGGCCAGCCAGACGCCGGCGCGAACGCTGACGGCGGCCCCGACGGCGATGCCAGCGATGGCCGGCAGGTACAGGTAGCCGATGCTCCAGGCAGGCGCCACCCGGTCGGTATCGAGCAGGGCGGGGAGCGCGTAGACCAGGCTGCCGGCGATCGCGATCGGTATCCCCAGGGCCGCCGCCGATCCGATCGCGCGGCGGATGTCCAGGCCCTGGGTGAGCAGGAACGGCGTGGTCAGCGTACCGCCGGCGATGCCGATCAGTGCGGAAACGGCGCCGATCCCGGTCCCGGCGGCGAACCAGACCGGCCTGCCTGCCTCCGGGCGCGTCGGGGGCCGGACGCTCCATAGCAGCCACAGCGCAATCGTGATCTCGAAGATGCCGAAGATCCTTCCCAGCGCGCGCCCGTCGATCTGGATCGCCAGCCAGGCACCGAGCATTGCACCGATCAGGATGGGCGGTAGCAGCCGACGGACCGAGGCGCCGTCCACGCTTCCGCGCAGGAAGTGTCCCCGGGCCGAGAGCATCGCCGTGGGGATGATGGCGCCCAACGAGGTCCCGATCGCCATCTGCACCAGGAACTCGCTGTCGAAACCCATCAGGGCGAACAGCCAGACCAACACAGGCACCAGGACCAGCCCCCCGCCGATACCGAACATGCCGGCCGGGATCCCGGTGACGAGTCCGAGCAGCAGGAACAGGACGAGCAGTCCCAGCGGTCCGTTGTCGATCAGGAGGCTTTCCATTCCGGTCTCCCGCCGCTCCGGCGTCCGGGTGCCCGCGGTTCCACAGGTTTGCCCCGAACGGTCGATGTGCCCCATTCCGTGCGAATGGTCAGCCCGAGCCTGTCGAAGGCGGGTCCCGTGCCCGGGGCAGTGCCCATCGCGGTGCCCCGACCTAGAGGCGTTTCAGCACGTTGCGGGCGGTGGCGATGGTCTCGTCGATGTCGCCATCGCTGTGGGCGCTGGAGATGAAGCCGGCCTCGAACGCGCTTGGAGCGAGGTAGATGCCGGCATCGAGCATGCCGTGGAAGAAGCGCTTGAAGGCCGCGAGGTCGCACCGGGTGGCCTGCGCATAGTCCGTGACGGTCTCGCCGGTGAAGAACAGACCGAACATGCCAGGGACCTGGTTCGCGGTCATCGGGACATCCGCCTCGCGCGCGGCCTCGAGCATTCCCGCCACGAGGCGCTGCGTCTTCGCCTCGAGTTCGTCGTGGAAGCCGGGCCGACTCAGGATTTCCAGCGTTTTCAGGCCGGCGGTCATCGCGATCGGGTTGCCGGAGAGCGTGCCCGCCTGGTAGACGGGGCCGACCGGGGCCAGGTGCTCCATGATCGCCCGGCGTCCGCCGAAGGCGCCGACCGGCATGCCGCCGCCGATGATCTTGCCCAGGGTCGTCATGTCCGGGGCGACGCCGTAGAGGGCCTGCGCGCAGCCGGCCGCGACCCGGAATCCGGTCATCACCTCGTCGAAGATCAGCACCGCGCCGGATTCGTCGCAGACCTCGCGCAGGGTCTCGAGGAAGCCCGGTTGCGGCGGAATGCAGTTCATGTTGCCGGCGATGGGCTCGACGATCACGCAGGCGACCTCGGCTCCGTGTTCGGCGAACCAGGCGCGCACGCCTTCGGAGTCGTTGTAGTTCAGTGTCGTGGTCAGTTCCGCAAGCGCCACCGGAACGCCGGGCGAACTCGGCTGACCCAGGGTCAATGCACCCGACCCGGCCTTGACCAGCAGGGCATCGCCGTGACCATGGTAGTTGCCCTCGAATTTCACGATGCGATCACGGCCGGTGTAGCCGCGCGCCAGCCGGACCGCGCTCATGGTCGCCTCGGTACCCGAGCTGGTCATGCGCACCATGTCCATCGACGGCACCAGTTCGCAGACGCGTTCGGCCATCGTGACCTCCAGGCTGGTCGGGCAACCGAAAGACAGCCCGCTCAGGCAGGCCTCGCGCACCGCCTCGATCACCTCCGGGTGGGCGTGCCCAGCGACCATCGGGCCCCAGGAGCCGATGTAGTCGATGTAGCGCTTGCCGTCGGCATCGAAGATGTAGGCACCCTCTGCGCGTTCCATGAACACGGGGGTACCGCCGACGCCCTTGAAGGCACGCACCGGGGAATTGACCCCGCCGGGGATGTGGACCTGGGCGGCGGCGAAGAGGCGTTCGGATTCCTGCATGGCGTTGTCCTGTCTGGAAGCGGAGAGGTGTCGGCAAAGGCCGGAGTGTAGTGCGCCCGCGCAGATGAATCATCCCCGCCTGGCAGCCCGCGGGGCCAGTGGGTGCGATTCGCTGCGCTGGTTGACATCCTGCAAGGGCTTCAGGACGTGTGGGGATGGCATGTCCGGCAGGCCCTGATGATCACGAAAGGGCCCCGCTGGTCGGATTCGTATTCTTGCAAGGAGATCGAATGTTGGAGGCTCGCACCTGGCCGCTGGGTTTTCCGGCGCCGGATCGGCGAGGGGGCTCGCCTCCTGCGGGGTGCGTTGGCCCCCACAAAACGGCCTGCGCAGCTTGCGCGATCATCAGGTCGCCGAAAGCGGGTGTCAGCTTCGCGCTGCGCCGAACAGCGCCTGCAGCGCGCGGGCGGCGGCTTCGGGGTCGGGCGCTGCGGAGATGCCCTGGATGACGGCGATCATGTCGGCGCCTGCGGCGACGACCGGCGCTGCATTCTCCGCGGTGATGCCGCCGATCGCGCAAATGGGCACATTGAGTTCGCGTCGGGCCGCGCGCAGCAGGTCCAGATCCGCGCGCCGGGCCTGCGGCTTGGTCGCCGACGGGTATACGGATCCGAAGGCCACGTAGTCGGCACCGGCTGCGGCGGCGGCATGGGCATGCTGCAGGTTGTTGTAACAGGAGGCGCCGATGATCCGGTCTGCGCCGAGCCGCGCCCGGGCTGCTTCGATGGCGGCATCCGCCTCGCCCAGATGGACTCCGTCAGCGCCGATGGCCTGGCAGAGTTCGACGTCGTCGTTCACCAGGCACAACGCACCGGCACGCCGGCATAGGGCGAGGATCGCGTCGGCCTCGCGTCGGCGGGCGTCGGTGTCGTCGGTCTTGTCCCGGTACTGGACGATCCGAGCACCGCCCCCTAGGGCGGCCAGGACCAGCTCCAGCCGCCCCGCCGCATTGCCCGGGGTGACGAAGTAGAGTCCCCGCAGGCGTGGGTTCATGGGCGCGGGTTCATTTCTGCGGACAGAGGCGGTTTGGCACATGCTGTCCCTGGCCCGGGGCGTAACCTGCGGCGATGGCCTCGATCATGAACCCCTGAGCCTCGATGACCGCCGGCTCCAGGTCCCGGCCGCGGGCGAGAAAGGCCGTGATCGCGGCGGCCAGGGTGCAGCCGGAGCCGTGATAACTGAAGGGCAGGCGGGGCATCTCGAAACCGCGTACGTGCCCGTCCTCCCGGTGCAGCGTGTTCACGATCGGCGGCAGTGGCTTCATCCGGGCCTCGGCCTCGGTCAGCGCATGGCCACCCGTGATCAGTACGTTGCGGGCGCCCAGTTCGCGCAGAGTTTCGCCCCAGCGCCGGGAATCGTCGTGGCGGCTGAGGCGTGCCGCCTCCGGCGTGTTCGGGGTGACCACGATGGCCAGGGGCAGCAGCCGCTCGCGGGTCAGGTCCACCACAGCCTCGGTCGCGAGTTCCCCGCCGCCGCCCGCGACCATCACCGGATCGAGGACCACCGGGATATGGGGATGTGCCGCGAGGATGCGGGCCACAGCCGCGACGTTCTCGGCCGAGCCCAGCATGCCGATCTTGATCGCCGCCACCGGAAGATCGGCCAGGGTGACCTCGATCTGTTCCACGATCCTGTGGGTCGGCAGTACGTCGAAGTCGAGGACGTCGCGGGTATCCTGCACCGTGATCGCCGTGACGGCGGTGGCGCCGTGCACACCGAGGCGGGTGAAGGTGGTCAGGTCGGCTTGGAGCCCTGCGCCGCCGCCCGGGTCGGAGCCGGCAATGGTCAGGGCGATGCGAGGGCGGTTCATTTTGGGTTTTCCTCTTCGGCTCGTTGCTT
>NZ_REBW01000208.1 GCF_007692535.1 Thioalkalivibrio sp.
GAGCCCGTTGTAGATACTGAAAACAAAGAACACCAGGGCGACGATGACGCCCAGCACGATCAGCAGTTCCATGGTCGATCCCCCGGCAATATGTCGTGAAGGCGGCGCCATGGTAACCGATTGGCGGGGAATTCCTGTAGCTGCAGGGAGTGCGGGAGCGTAGAGGCGGGCGTGGCCGTGACTTTCACACTCGTAAAGAACGGGCTCGGATCCGGGATCGTTCAATCCGCTAACCTGACTGCAAACCATACCTGCTCGAGAACGCATGACATGAACGATCTCCCGCCCGGCCGACTCGTAGTCCATTTCTACCCGTCGCTCCAAGACTGGCGGTCCAGGATTGCCGACGTGCCCTGCCTCTGGTTCCAAGACGAGGACGACGCGAGGCTTTGCGTGCGCACGCATGACCTGGAGCGTTTCGGACTCGCCGTCCTGATCCGCGGCGAGGAGGTCGTCGGCTTCTACATCCGGCCGCCCGATGACCCGACGCTGATGCGCCAGGAACGGGTCGAGATCCCAATCCCGTCGCGGCCTGACGACTGAGCCCACCCAAAGGCAGCCGGATGTTCGGAAAGCAACTGTTCGGCCCACTGCCGGCCCTCAGCGATGACGTCGGCAAGCCGCTGCGACCGACGCTCTCGCGGACCGTGGCCGGTCTCGGCATCGGCATCACCGGCGGGGCGCTGTTCGCGTGGGCAGGGGCCCCGCTCGCTTGGATGCTGGGCGCGCTGATCACCGTCACCCTGGCAAGTCTTGCCGGCGCCCGCCTGGCGATCCCATCGCCGCTGCGCACGGTGATGATTGCGGTGCTCGGCGTCATGCTGGGCTCCGCGTTCACCCCGGAGATCACCGGGCACATCGCCGCCTGGAGCGGCGCGGTGCTGGTGCTGCTCGGTTTTCTGGTGGTGACCATGGCGCTGGCGGTGGCGTTCTTTCGCTTCGGCGTGGGCATGGATCGGGTTACCGCCTATTTCTCCGGCGCACCGGGCGGCATCACCGAGATGGCGCTGGCGGGCGAGGCTCACGGCGCCGACAGCCGCGTCATCACCCTGATGCACGCCACCCGGATCCTGGTCATCGTCGCCGTGATCCCGTTCTATTTTCGCGTTCTCGGGGGCATCGATGTCCCTACCCTGCCGCCCGACGCGGCCAGCCTGCTGGACACACCGGTGTTCGACGGGATCCTGATGGCTGGTTGCGGGGTGCTCGGATACGGGCTCGCCCGACTCCTGCGGTTGCCAGCCGCAGCACTGGTCGGCCCCATGCTGCTCAGCGCAGGCGTGCACATGGCCGGCTGGACCGCCGCCACCCCCCCGTTCGAACTCATCGCCGCCGCCCAGGTGGTGGTCGGGACCGCACTGGGAGCGCGCTTCGCGGGGGTGACCCTGCGCCGCGTCTGGCCGTACCTACTGGTCGGTGCGGGCTCCGCGTTGATCATGCTGGCCATGTCGTGGCTCGCGGCGATCCTGTTCGCGGAACGGGTGGGCGTCGATCCGATGGCACTGATGCTGGCCCTGGTGCCGGGCGGCCTGGTGGAAATGGGGCTGATCGCACTGTCGCTCGATATCGATACCGCGATGGTCTCGACCCTGCACGTACTGCGTATCGCCGCGATCATGCTCGCCGCACCGCTCGCCTTTACCCTGCTGGATCGCTACGCCCGGCGCCGCTGGTCCCGGCAGCATTAGGGCGCCCTGACGTGCAGCCGCAGCGCGCGAAAGCAACCTTCCGGGAGGCGCACCGACACGAAAAAACATGCGTATCCTTGGCCCATGACTCCATCCCATCCCGCTGCCACGCCCGACCTGCGAGCATTGTGCAATCAGTTTCCCCGTCCCGGGCGTCTGGATCGCATCCTCCTGCGCGCGGAGCGGCGGGGAACCCTCGAGAACGCGCACGAGGCACTCGCCATTGCCGATCGCGGACTCCAGGGGGATCACCAGGCGGAAGCGAAAGCGCGCCGCAGCGGACCCAGCAAGCGCCAGATCACGCTCATCCAGGCCGAACACCTGCCCGTGGTCGCGGCGCTGACCGGTCATTCACGCATCGATCCGGCGATGCTGCGCCGCAACCTGGTGATCTCCGGGATCAACCTGCTCGCGGCAGGCACGTTGTTCGCCGATTCACCACTCGTGCTGTGCATTGGCACCGAGGTCCAGCTCGAAGTCACGGGACCCTGCGAACCCTGTTCCCGCATGGAAAGCACGCTGGGACCGGGCGGCTACAACGCCATGCGCGGTCACGGTGGAGTCACCGCGCGGGTATTGGCCGGAGGTATCCTTCGCGTTGGCGACGAGGTCACGGTGCTTCCCCGCAGCGCACTCTGAGACGCAGCCGAAGCGTGGCGCTTCGT
The DNA here is from genome assembly GCF_007692535.1 of Thioalkalivibrio sp. Lineage (GTDB taxonomy): Bacteria > Pseudomonadota > Gammaproteobacteria > Ectothiorhodospirales > Ectothiorhodospiraceae > Thioalkalivibrio. The sequence goes on from NZ_REBW01000208.1 coordinate 2,354, forward strand.
GGCACAATCCGGGCGGCAACCGCCGGTTCCAGGAACAGATCCATGCCCCGCGCCCGCAGCATCCCGGCCCGCATCGTCACCGGCTTCCCCGCCTTCCTCGCCCGCTACTTCGGCTGGCTCGCACTGACCGGGCTGGTGACTCTCGGCGGTGGCACCGTCATCATGCTGTTCAAGGAATGGTCCCTGCTCACGATTCTCGCATCACAGCTCGTATGGCCCCGCCTCATGCTCGCCATGCTGATCGCAATCCCCATCGCCCTGTTCCCCATAAGCCGCTTCTATTTCATCAGCGCCATCCTCGGCGGCCTCTCCTACCACCTCCTGCTCCTCCTCCTCTAAAACCCACCCCACGGGGTCCAAGCCACCCCACGGGGTCGGACCAAGCCAACACATTGATCCTTCACGTTATTGATCCCAAAAACCACCTCCAATAAGCCCTTAGAGGCCCATTTTTAGCAGCAAAAACGAGGCCCTAAGGGCGAACCCTGCTGCACACCTTCCGGTTGCTCATGTGCTTTGAACCATCGCCGGCGAACTCGATCCTTTCGCTTAGGCAATCGCTTTTCGGGGTAAAAATAGCCGTATAAGGCGCCAATCCACCCGATTCCGAGCCTGTTTTTTCATCTCGAACAACCGCTTGGCTTGGTCCGACCCCGGGGTTCCTGCTTACGCAGCAGGCCCGGGTGTGGAGGGCGGGCGCTCCTGGCGCAGGCGTCGGTATGTGCTGGGGGGCAGGCCGGTAGCCTGGCGGAAGTGGCGGACGAGTTGTTGCGGCGAGTAGCCCGTGGCCATCGCGATCGCGGTGATTGACAACGCCGTGCGCTCCAACAGTTCACGCGCCCGCTGGATGCGCAGCCGGGTCAGGTAGCGATGCGGCGGGTGGCCGTGAGTCTCGCGGAAGGCTCGGGAGAAATGCCAGGGCGAGAGGTCGCAGATGGCGGCAAGCTCGGCGAGCGTGATGCGTTGGTCGAGGTGGGTTTGCATATAATCGACAACCCGCGCCGACTGGTGCGGGGCGAGTCCGCCACGCAGATCATCGGCTTCGGTGCGTTGATCGGACAATCGCGCCAGACGGATCACCAGTGCGCTCATCATGCTATCCACGAAGAGCCGGGCGGCGGGATCGCCGCGACCCAGCTCCTGCCACAGGAGATCCAGCCCCTGAGCGATCAGCGGGTCGCCATGATGGCAGGTGTGGACGAGGCCGAAATCCAGCGGGTCGTCGGCATCGCGCTCCAGGCAGGCGCAGGCCAACTCGCCGGGAACCCCCATGAACCGCAGGTTCGCGGGGTCGGCTACTTCGCACCAGGGCGAGACGCCCGGGGCGACAGCCACGAAATCCATCGGTTGGGTTTGTCCGGAGAAGCGCCCTGCACCGAGATCGCAGACATAGCGAAACGGGCGGCCGACGGATTGACTCAGCATGAGGTCGCTGACCGCCGGCACCTCGAAGGTTCCGGGCGGCTGCGAGCTTTCCAGCATCGCGATGGGCACACTCGGGGCCTCACGCGCCTCCTGCAGACGCGGCACCCGGCGCCCCCGGACGTAAGACCTCAGAATGTTCGACTGTCTCTGCGGCATTTTCTTCACCCCGCAGGACTTGTATAGGCCACCCGCGTGCGGAGCGCGAGGGCGTACTCCCCCCAGCGGGGTAGCCCCCCAAGCGGGGTCGGACCAAGCCAACACGTTGATCTTTCTCGCTATCGATGCAGAGACCACCTCCAAAAAGACCTTAGGTCCCATATTTTGGTAGCAAAAACGAACCCCTAAGAGCGAACCCCTGCTGCGCGCATTCGAGTTGCGCATGGATCTGAACCATGGCCGGCGAATTCGATCCCTTCGCTTAGGTACCCCTTTTGGGGGTGAAAAATAGCCGTATAAGGCCCTAATTCACCCGGTTTCGGACATGTTTTTTCATGCCCAACAACAGCTTGGCTTGGTCCGACCCTGGGTTGGCCCGG
>NZ_REBW01000040.1 GCF_007692535.1 Thioalkalivibrio sp.
TCCTGATGATCACGGAAGCTCCGCAGAGGGTCCCTTCGCGCGCAAGGCGCGCTCCCACAGGTTCTTGCCCTTGTGGGAGGCTGCCTTGCAGGCGAAGCTTTTGGCGGTTTCGCTGGGGCCAATGCGGTGTTCCTCGCCTGCGGAGGATTCGTGATGGTCAGGTTCCCGCCTGGATGTCATTGGATGACATCTGACGACCGATCGGGGCGCTAAGCGACTGAGGCGCTTGCCTTATCCCGATAGCTAATGTAAACAATGAACTGTGCTGGATTGTGCAGCAAGAGGCAGAGATCATGCAGGCAGATCACGCCGTGACTCCGGTCGCCGGAGGTGCCACGGAAGGATTTCAGGTGGAACCCCGAGGGGACCGGCTGCCGCGGATTCTTGCCATCACCAGCGGCAAGGGCGGCGTCGGCAAGTCCAGTATTGCCGTCAATCTCGGAATCACCCTGGCGCGCTATGGCCGGCGTGTGTGCATCCTGGATGCGGACACCGGCCTTGCCAATGTGAACATCCTGCTGGGCCTGCGTCCCGGAAAGAGTCTCGAGCACGTGCTGTCCGGCGAGTGTCCGATCGAGGACATCATCATGGAGGGCCCGCACGGACTGCGCGTGATCCCGGGCGCCAGCGGCATCAGTGAATGCGTGAACCTGGATCCGACCCGGCAGCGGCGCCTGGTGAATGAACTGGCGCGGATCGAAAAGGACTTCGACTACCTGCTGCTGGACACTGCCGCGGGTATCAGCGAGACCACGCTGGATTTCCTCAGCGCGGCGCAACAGGTGCTGCTGGTCATCACGCCGGAACCGACCTCGCTTACCGACGCCTTTTCGCTGCTCAAGCTGGCGCTGCGCCGACACCCGGTGGACTGTCAGGTGGTGGTCAACATGGCGGTCAATTTCAACGAGGCGCGCAGCGTCTTCCAGCGCTTCGAGGGGGCGATCCGGAAGTACCTGGACGTGGACGTGAACTTCCTCGGATTCATCCAGCGTGATGAAAGCATGCGTTCGGCAGTTGCGCTGCAGCACCCCGTCGCCTTGTTCCCGGAGGGCGACCCGTCAGGGCGGCCCTTCCAGCGCCTTGCCGATGCGCTCGAGGAACGGCCGGCGCAGGAGCCGTCGGTCCAGAGCTTCAGCCGCTTCTGGTTTCGCCGTTTCCTGCAGCCCTCCGGAGTGCAGGCGATGCCGGAAGCGAGCGGCGAGGAGACCCCACCCGAGGGCGCGGGGCGTCCGGGTCCGGCAGCGGAGGCGCCACTCCCGCAAGTGATGGCGCCCGATACGGTCGCGGCAATCGATGCAGGCACGGAGCCGGATCGGCTCGAAACCCTGCACGCCGCGTTGCTCAAGGCGTTTGATGAAGTCGAGGATCCGCGCCTGCTGGCGCAGTGGCTGGAGGAGCTGCACACATCCTATTGGGAGCGCTTCGGTGAGCCCGGTCTGGATCTCCCGCGGCTGCTCGACCGCCTGCACGCGGATCCGGACCGCCATGCCGGCATCCTGCGGGAACTGCGGCTCCGGTTGGATGTGCCGGCGGAGCCTCCGGCGCAGCGACTGGCGCAAGAACCAGAGGAAGAATCCGCGGCAGAACCGGTGGAGCGACCGACGCAACCATCGGCGGAGTATGAGGCGGAACAACCGGCGGACGTGGCGCCGAAGCGCGCCATGGACGTCGACACAGCCGCGCCGGAGACGTGGCCAATGACCGCCGACGTGCCGGTGGACCGGGAGCCGAAGATTGCAGCGGCATCGCTGGAGCCGCGTCCGGACTTCGGCCTTTCCGGGCGCGAGGGCACCGGCCGCGAGGCGCCACCCGACGCGCCGGAATCCCGGCCGGTACCGCGCAGCCCCCATGGCTATGACCGGCAGCGCTACGGTTCCCAGCAGGATCTGGCCGAGAGACTGCGGCGGCTGCGCGAGGAGGGCGGCAGCCTGATGGATTTGATCGGGCGCCTGTGATCGATCCGGCTCCGGCCGCATTTGGTGTGTGCACTGATGCGGCAGTATAGTCAGGCTCAAATCATGGGTACTCGGAAAAGGCGCCGTCCCGATCCGGGATTCGGCCTTGCAAACCGGGGCTTAGGGGGCACAGCATGTCTGGAGGAAGCACGGCGGGGTCCATCCGTTCCGGATCCTGCACCGGTACGCCGATGACGGATCTCGGATTCTAGGCATGGCCCAGGCGAGCCGCGCCAGCGATTTCCTGCCCAGCCTGCCGCAGTTGCTGGTGCGCATCCTGGACACGGTGCAGGACGACCAGGCTGACCTGCACACCCTGAGTGCGATCATCCTGCAGGATACCGGTGCGACCGCCCGCATCATTGCCGTTGCCAATTCCAGCTTCTACTACCGGGGCAAGCGTTTCGACGCCCTGGATCGAGCCGTGCTCAACCTCGGGACGGATGTCGTCAGGACCCTGGTGATGACGCTGGCCATGAAGCAGCTGTTCGGCCAGTTCAATACCCAGGATCGGCGCTTTCTCAAGCGGGTCTGGCGCACTGCCCTGGTGACGGCGAATCTGAGCCAGGTCCTCGCCGTGCTGACCGGTTATCCCCGGCCGGAGGAGGCCTATCTGAGTGGCCTGTTCGTGGATATCGGACGCCTGGCGCGCCTGAGCGACGATGAATCCCGGTATGGACCCATGCTCGAGCAGGCGGCCGACGATCAGGCGCTGCTCCGCGCGGAGAGAGCCGTCTACGGCACCGACCACTGTCACCTGGCCGCGAGCCTGATGGAGGAATGGGGCCTCAGCCCGTTCATCGTCGATGCGGTCCGGTACCACCTGGAACCGGCGCTGGCCGTGCAGGACGCCCACCACCTGGTGAAGCTGGTCAACCTCGGCTATGCGATGGGCCGCCCGGGCCCGGTGGGCGATGATGCCCTAGCCGCGGCCGATACCCTGTTCGGGTTCAACGAAGGTCTGACCGAGGAGTTGCGCGGGCGGGTCAGGGAAGATGTCGCCCGAATGGCCCGCTCGCTCCAGGTCGATATCGACGCCGACGGCGAGTGGGACCAGAACGCAAGGCTTGCCCTGAGCCAGCGCCTGGAGGATCTGAACCGGTTGTCCCAACTGCAGGGCGAACTGGCCCAGACCGGAGATCTGCTGCGTCGGCGCCTGACTGTGCAGCGCGTCCTGTTCCTGACTTTCGGCGTGGAGCGCAGCCTGCTGTTCCTTGCCGACGACGATGCGCCGTTTCTGCGCGCGTGGGTGGACGAGGATCCCGATCCGGCGTTCATCCTTCCCCTGGAAGCCGGGCGGAGTCTGGTCGTGGACGCGGTGCTCGAGGACCGCGCGGTGCAGTTCACCGGCGAGGGCTTCGACGCACTACCGGTCGCCGACCGGCAGATTGTCGCGATCTGCGGGGCGGGGCCGTTGTGGATCCAGCCGCTGCGCGGGGAGTCCGGGCCCCTCGGGGCGCTGGTGCTCGGCGTCGACGCACCCCAGTTGGCGCAGATGCAGGAACGCAGCGCTTTCGTCGGTGCGATGGGCCGCGAGATCGCCCGGGCGCTGAGCGCCGAGGCGGCGGTGACACAGACGCAGGCGCCGGACCAGGAGCGCCTGGAACGGCGCATCCGTGAAATGGTGCACGAGGCGGGCAACCCGCTCAGCATCATCCAGAACTACCTGGCCATGCTGCGGATCAAGCTGGGCGACGAACACGAAGCGCAATTGGAACTGGGCGTGATCCGCGAGGAGATCGAGCGCGTGGGCCGCATCCTGCTGCGGATGCGCGAGGCCCCGCAGACCGAGGAGGAGACGTCGTTGTCGCTGCATCGCGAGGTGCGCCAGATCACCGACATCTTTGCGGCATCGGTCTGCAGCGCCCGCAACATCACGCTGGAGGTGGATCTCGCGGAACACGATCCGCCGCTGGCCCAATCGCCGGACCACCTGCGGCAGATCCTGACAAATCTATTGAAAAATGCAGCAGAAGCTCTTGATGAAGGAGGAAAACTCCGCGTCGTCACACGCGATCCAGTGAGCCTGAATGGGCGGCGGTATACCGAGTTGTCGGTCGAGGACAACGGCCCCGGTCTGCCGCAGGAGGTCATGGACCGGCTGTTCTCGCCGGTGACCTCGACCAAGGGCGCGGGGCACTCCGGCCTGGGACTGAGCATCGTGAAGCGCCTGGTCGACGAAATGGACGCCATCATTCTCTGCTCCAGCGGATCCGCAGGCACCCGCTTCCAGGTGCTCCTGCCGCGTGGCGCGGGCGCGCCGTCGGGTTAGCCGAAAGTCACGGCCACGCCCGCGCCCCCCTGTGGGAGCGGGCCTCGCCCGCGAACGCGCCGCAGGCGCGCCCG